>JBJDXI010000196.1:0-4698 GCA_051866595.1 Clostridia bacterium | reverse complement strand
AAAGCAATGTACGGAGATCCTTTATGTTAGCTGAAATTTATGTGGAGAATTTCGCTCTCATAGAACGTCTGCAAATGGAATTCTATCCGGGTCTGAATATTATTACCGGTGAGACCGGCGCAGGGAAATCCCTGCTGACCGATGCCGTGGGGATGCTTCTCGGCGGCAAAGGTGATAAAGATCTGATTCGGCAGGGGACCGGAAAAGCCCTGATTGAGGGGACGTTTTCGGGTCCTTTTTCCGCTGCGGTCAATGATTTCTGCGCGGAGAACGGTATCGAAAGCGATGTTCTTGTGGTAAGCCGGGAAATGAACGCCGACGGCAAGAACACCGTCCGTCTCAACGGCCGCCGGATTACGCTGTCCTTTTTGGAACAGCTCTCCCCGCTGTTGATGAATATTCATAGTCAGACGGAGCATTTTTCCCTTTTCAAAGAAGAAGAACAGCTTCTTTTATTGGACCGTTTTGGCGGAGAGGCGGTTTCCGCCCAAAAGGAAAAGGTGAAATCCGCCTATCTTATCTGGCAGGAAGCCAAAAAGGAATTGAATGAGCTTGAGAAAAAGCTGACGGAAAAGGAAAAACGTCTGGATTATCTGAACTATCAACTCAAGGAATTGCAGGGGTTGGCGCTTTCTCCCGGCGAGGAAGAAACCCTCCGTGAGGAAATCAAGCTTCTTTCCACCAGCGCGTCTCGGTATGAGGATGCTCAGAGAGTATACGCCGCTTTGAACGGCGGTGAGTACGGCGGCGCGGTTTCCATGGTCTATGACGCCGTTGAAATCCTCAAGAGCATTGCCGGCAGGGACCCTTCGTTAAAGGAACTGTCTCAGGGACTTCAGGACGCTTACTATACGCTGGAAGATACGAGAGAAGAAATGCTCGCTTATAAAAACGGGATTGAGGTGGATCCCTACCGTCTGGAAGAGATGGAAACCCGTTTGAGTGACATCAAAAAAGCGGAAAAAAAATATCATACCGATGCCGAAGGCATCCTTGCTTATCAGAAAGAGATTGAGGAAGAGCTGGCCGCCTTTGAAGACGCCGATTTCTATATGGAAAAGGCGGAAAAGAAGGAAAAAGAAACATACGCTGTCTTTTCGGCGGAAGCCGAAACCCTTACGGAACTTCGATGTGAAGTCGGCGAGCGTTTGTCTTCCTCCATTGAGGAACAACTTCACGATATGAAACTGCCCAACGCCCGTTTTGCGGTGTCTCTTTGGGATGGCGCCCTCTCTCCCGAGGGAAAAGACGGTGTGACCTTTATGGCGACGATGAACAAAGGGGAGGATCTGCGTCCCTTGGCTAAAGTGGCTTCCGGCGGTGAGATTTCCCGTGTGTTATTGGGGACCAAGATTATTCTCGGCAAAATTGATGAAGTGCAGACGATGATTTTTGATGAGATCGACAGCGGTCTCGGCGGAGAAACCGCCGCTCGTGTCGGTGAAAAACTGCGTTTGCTCGGCAAAGATTTGCAGGTTTTTGCCGTGACCCATTCGCCTTTGGTCGCCGCTTACGCCGATCATCATTATTATATTGAGAAAAACGAAGAAAACGGCCGCGTTATTGTGAAACTGAAACGTTTGAAAGAAGGAGAAAATCGTCTGGAAATTGCCAGGATGCTTTCCGGTGACCGTCACAGCGAAGTCTCCCTCCATCAGGCCGATGAGTTGATTTCCGCGGCGAAAGAAATAAAACATAAATAAAAATAAGAGGTGTAATGTGATGGAAACCATATTAGTGGATCATATTCCGGTGAAAGTGACGAAAGAAGATGTTTTGCGGAAGCTGGGTATGCCGGCGGATCACCGTTTTGGCAGCGATATTGAAAATGTGATCGCCGAGGCCGAGCCGATCGCCAACGCCAAACTGCTCTACGCCGAAGCGAAAATCGAAGCCCGTACCGAAGATACCGTCACCATTGGCGGTGTGGTATTCAGGGGCAAAGATCTGGCGGAGGCGTTAAAGGATGTGGATACCGTCTATCCCTATATCTGCACCTGCGGCAGAGAGCTGAACGATTACGCTATGAACTGCAAAGATCTGGTAAAAATGCTCTACCTGGATTATATCGCTCATTTTTATCTGCTTCAATCTTCCGTGGAACTTTCCGATCGCGTGGATAATCTGCTTGGAACACGCAGTATGTGCATGACGCCGGGTTCCTTTGACAACTGGGAACTGAAAGAGAATATTCCCATTTTCATGCTCCTGAATAAAGGAGAGGGAATCGGTATTACCCTGAATGAGACGGGCATTATGTATCCGGCCAAAAGCGTAGCGGGGATTCGCTTCAAAGCGCCTTCCTGTGAAGATCAATGCGCAATCTGCATGAAAAAAGACTGCGGAAACCGTAAAACCGATTTCGATAAAAAAGTGTACGAGGATACCCTCTGCTGAAGCAGAAAAGCAAATAACCAAAACAGACATCAAAACAGACAGCTCCGACAAAGAAAGTGTCAGAGCTGTCTGTTTTTTATGATGTACGGTATATGAAGATCATGCCGGATCGTTATTCGGCAAGCGCCCGATACAGGAAGGTCACATTCTGTGCGCGGGTGCAGTTATTATCCGGACTGAAGGTGGTCGTACTGGTACCGTAGGTTATGCCCTCGGAAACTGCCCACAGCACCGCGTTCGCATAGTAAGCGTCGCCGGAAACATCCGCGAAGGGAATCGATGCGCTGTTCGAAGGTGCGCCTGCGTTGCGGTACAGGAAGGTTACAGCCTGCGCGCGGTTTACCGTATCATCGGGGCTGAAGGTCGTATCCGAGGTTCCTTGGGTAATGCCTTCGTTCACTGCCCAGCGGACGGCTTCCGTATAGTAAGCGTTTTCCGCTACATCATTGAAGGGGATGCTTCCTTTTATCACAGGACAGCCGGATGCTCTCCACAGGAAGGTCACCATCTGCGCGCGGGTGCAGGAATCGTCGGGACTGAAGGTGTTGTCGCTTGTGCCGTTTGTGATTTCCAGTGATGCTGCCCATTCCACGGCGTCCGCATAGTAGGCATCGGCGGGAACGTCAACGAAGTCCGGAACGGGAACTTTGATTTTATTGAATTTGACTTCAATTGTTACATTGGAAGCGGGCATAGTGAATGTAAAGCTGCCGTTTCCATTGTCGGTCAGGGTAAGAGCGTTGCCCTTGCTGTCCGAAACAGTGAGTTGACCGAGCTCATAACCTTCATTGGGTTTGACCGTGATGGTTACGGAAGAACCCACGGTGGCGGTATTCTGAGAGACGGTTAAAGTACCATTGTTTACAGTGGTCGGAGCGGAGATTTTGTAGCCGATCGCGGGGATCGTTTCTGTTTTGATTATATATCCGCAGACGGTGCAGGAGTACGTTCTGATACCTTCTGCGCCTTCGGTTGCTGCTGTCGTTACCTTACCGCCGTCACTGATATGCGCGGCTTCTTCGGCTTTTTTACCGCAGGAGCATTCTTTCCAGTGATTTGTGCTGTTGGAGACCCATTCCGTACCGAAGCTGTGAGCATGGAAGCTGACTTCAATTGTTACATTGGAAGCGGGCATCGTAAATGCAAAGCTGCCGTTTTCATTGTCGGTCAGGGTAAGAGCGTTGTTGTTGCTGTCCGTAACTGTCAATTGACCGAGTTCATAGCCTTCATTGGGTTTGACTGTGATGGTTACGGAAGAACCCACGGTGGCGGTTTTCTGGGACACGGTTAAAGTACCGTTGTTTACAGTGGTGGGAACGGAGATCGCGTAGCCGATCGCGGGGATCGATTCGGTTTTGATTACATACCCGCAGACGGTGCAGGAGTAAGTTCTGACACCTTCTGTTTCTTCGGTCGCTTCTGTCGTTACCTTACCACCATCACTGATATGTGCGGCTTCTTCGGCTTTTTCACCGCAGGAGCACTCTTTCCAGTGATTTGTGCTGTCGGAGAACCATTCTGTACCATAGCTGTGGCTATGAACCGGAGCTCCGTCCTTGATGACCATGACTCCGTCAACGGTCTGGCACCATACATCGCCGTCTTTGTTGAGGGTGATGTCTGCGGGATCAACGGTGATGGTGAAGGTCTGATCCACAGTGCCGTTGCCGGTCCAGTCGAATTTATAGGTCCATTTCAGAACGGAATCTGCGTCTAAAGCGCCTTCGAGATATTCCGGAGTGATCGGGACCCAGCAACCCATATAGTAGTTGCCGTCGGCGGTTTTGCCGTCGTTGTTCTTGCCGAAGCTCTTGGCAAGTTCATCCGTGCCGTCGCTGGAATATGTAACCTTGTCGACATTGTCCTCGGTAATGAAGGCGGGAGCGACAATCTTGACACCGACCCACCAGCCGTCCTGATATCTGCCGATGGAAGTGTCTTTGGCGAACCAGTCAAGGGTAGCGCCGGCAACGGTAATGTTGCTGCCGTCCACCGTACCGACTTCGGTGATCTTTTCGATGGTGCCGTCAATGGAACCGCCGTTGCGAACGGTGAATTTGCCGTCAACGGTCTGGCACCATACATCGCCGTCTTTGTTGAGGGTGATGTCGGCAGGATCAACGGTGATGTTAAAGGTCTGGTCGACAGTGTTATCGCCGTTCCAGTCGAATTTGTAGGTCCATTTCAGAACTTTGCCGTTTGTTAAAGCGTTTTCGAGATATTCCGGAGTGATCGGGACCCAGCAGCCCATATAGTAGTTGCCGTCGGCGGTTTTGCCGTCGTTGTTCTTGCCGAAGCTCT
>JBJDXI010000195.1:0-4738 GCA_051866595.1 Clostridia bacterium | reverse complement strand
TCCCAACATCGTGGAAGCGGCTCAGAGCATGGGGGCTTCGCCTTTCCAGATCATCATGAAGGTGATGATTCCCGAAAGTATCCCTTCGCTGATCTCCAACTTTACCATCGCCATTACCACGATCCTTGGTTATTCGGCCATGAGCGGGATTCTGGGTGGCGGCGGTCTCGGGAAGATCGCCATCAACTACGGTTATTACCGCTACCAGTACCTGATCATGCTGGCAGCTGTGATTCTCCTCATCGTTCTGGTGCAGATCTTCCAGAGCGTCGGCGATCACTGGGCTCAGAAATCCGATAAACGATTGAAAGGCAAATAAGAAATAAAGTAAAAACCGGTTTCCGCAATGGGAACCGGTTTTTTGTATAGAAGGATCGTCTGTTTTACTGATTCGGTTACTCAAATTGAGTCAGCTCCTGGGGATTGGTGATGACTTCGCTCACCGCCGCTCCTTTCCCAAGGACGTTTTCCATTTCCTCTTTCAGATTTTTTTCTGTGACAAAAATACGGAAATGGGAAACGTCGCTCCTTTTGCATATTCGGAGAAAGGTTTTTTCCTCATCATAAACAATGAGGATCTGATACGCCGCGTTGTTCAATGAACCGCTCTGTTCCGGCGGTACGTCGGGAAATGGATTTTCATTGCTCTCCGTGAAAGAGGTGAAGCTCTCATTTTGGAAAACCGCGGCGATGCTTTCTTTGGCCGCCGTGTCTCCGCAGCGGTAAGTCTGTCCGTTCCAATCGAAGTAGAGCATGGCCGGAGAAGTCAGATCATCCCATAAAAACAGATTCAGCTCTTCGGCGGTGACGCTGTATCCGTCCTCAAGGAGATAGGCCGCGCCGCTGTTTTCAATTTTTTCAATATCCTGGGATATGTCGTAATAGAAGTCGTCTTCCGAATGGTGATAGATAAGTCCGACCGCGGTGAAAACCGCGGCGGCGATCAAAAGAAAGACAACGGTAAGGATCAAAGCACGTTTATTCATGGGGAGCTCCTTGATTTCTCTGGGGTTTCCCGGCTTCGGTGTCACGGAGGCCGGAAAACGCCGGGTGGGTTGTTATATTTTACAGAACGGGTAAAAATTCCCGCGGCTTTTCCGGTTCTACTTCCCGGCGGTATCTTTCGTCTCTTTCCGGTATTGGAGGGGTGTGACGCCGAGCTGCGCTTTGAAAGTTTCCGTAAAATAGCTGGCAGAACAGAAACCGATGTCGTAGGCGATTTGACTTACGGAGAGGTCGGTATTTTTCAACAGTTCCATCCCTTTGGCCAGCCGATAAGTTCTCAGGTAGGCGAAAATCGTCTCGCCGGTGACTTTTTTGAAGATCCGGCAACATTCGCCGGCGCTGTAAGAAGCGGCTGTGGCAATGTCCGAAAGGGTGATCCGCCGGTCGTACCGGTCTTCCATAAAGGTGAGGATTCGCTGTACCGCGTCGTTTTCCTGCATCCCGCGGGGGGAAAGGGCAGATTCTTCGGAACGACAGGTCAAAAGCAGCCTCCATACTTCTCCGAGGAGGGCGGTGATACGAAATTCATCGCCGAATTCCGGTTCTTCGCAAAGGATGTAAATTCTGGAAATATACTCCAGGATCTCCTTTTCTCCGGGGATGAGGGGCGAAAGACGCCGGTCTGCCATGGCGGGATCTCTCAAAAAAGGTATTACGTATTTTTCTTCAAAAATACTGCCGGAAAAGGAGGCGAGGAGCCGGGGATCGGCGTCCAGACAGATATAGGCGCTGTCCGGGTCTTTTTCCGGACGGGCCATGTGGAGGTAGCCGCTGTTGATGAAGATGCCTTCGCCCTTTTGGAGGAGGTATTCTTTTTCGTTGACGAAAAAGCGGATTTCACCGGCGGTGACCCGGCAGAGCTGAATCTCTTTATGCCAGTGCCAGGGAATGTGTCCCAGCACATTTTTGCTCATTACGGAATGATAGGCCGCCAGGGGAAAGGCCGCGGAGCCGTGTTCCGTGGTTTCCATTCCTTCCTTATTGACCGGTACTTTGGGAACCTGCATTGTTTTTACCTCAATATAGTTATATTTTGTCCTTCTATTATGATATGAAATCGAAAAAAAATCAATATAATGATAAACAGAACGAATTTCGGAGGATTTGACCATGAAACGGAAGCTTTTAACGGACGGGGTCTGGGGCGAGGAACTGATTGATTTCTACCGCGATGCCATTCGTGTCCGCAGTTACTCTGATGAGGAGGGCGATGTGGCCCGGTTGATTGAAGAAAAAATGAAAGCGCTGGATTATGATGAAGTTTATATTGACCGCGTCGGCAATGTGGTGGGGCGGGTCGGCAGTGGTCCCAAAGTGATTCATTTTGACAGTCATATGGATAATGTGGAAGTTCACGATGCTGAAAATTGGATCTCTCCACCTTTCGGCGCCGGGATGGTGGACGGTATGGTTTACGGCCGCGGCTCCGTGGATATGAAAGGGGGCCTGGCCGCCTCGGTTTTCGCCGCGGCTCTGGCGAAAAAAGCAGGTCTGCTGGAGGGGAAAACCGTCTATGTGACCGGTTCCGTCTGTGAGGAATACTGCGACGGCGTCTGCCTGGAGCATTTTTATAAGGACAGCGGTGTGAAACCGGATTACTGTATTATCTGCGAGCCGTCGGATAATGTGATTACCCTGGGGCATACCGGCAAGGTTCAGGCGCGGATTCGGACCCATGGCGTTTCCGCCCACGGCTCCGCCCCGGAAAAAGGTGTTAACGCCGTTTACGAAATGGCGGAGATCATTTCCCGGGTGGAGGCTCTCAATGAGAAACTTCGCGCTACTTCCGGCGGCGGTACCATCGTACTGTCTCATATTTCCTGTGAAACAGCGTCTTTGAACGCTGTGCCCAACGAATGTGAAATTTATCTGGACCGTCGCCTTCGTCCCGGCGAGACGGTGGATGGCGTCAAAGCGGAGCTCGACGCTTTGGTGGCGGGGAAACGGGCGGACTGGGCGCCGGGAACCCTGCGCCATACCAGCTGGACCGGGGCGGAGCTGGTTTATGAACCGTCTCACGAGCCCTGGCGGATTCCGAAAGACGCGCCGCTGACGCTGAAATGCGACGAGGCTTATGAAGAGGAATTCGGCGAAAAACCCGACCGCTACGATTTCTGGGATTTTGGCACCAACGCTGTGGTTCCCGTAGCCATGGGCGTTCCCACCATTGGCTTCGGTCCCGGCGAGTATAAGCTGGCGCACATGACCAACGAACATTGCGATCCTAAAAAGGTTGAGGCGGCCTGCCGTTTTTATACCCGGCTTATCGGTTTGCTTTGATCAAAAGCGTTTCGCGGAGGAAATCATTATGAAAGAATCGATTCAAATGATCCATCGGCTGACAGTGAAGGGGCGGAAAGAACCTTCGCCGTTTTCCCTTGAAAAAGCCAGAGAAGTCCGGGCTTTTCATCAGAGTTTCCCGGAATACGCGCCGACGCCGCTGATTCATCTGAAAGATCTGGCCGCTCTTCTCGGCGTATCGGGTCTTTATGTGAAAGACGAGAGCAAGCGTTTCGGTCTCAACGCCTTTAAAGGACTCGGCGGCAGCTACGGAATTGGCCGTTGTCTCGGTGAGGAATTGGGAATTCCGGCGGAGGATCTGCGTTTTGACGCTCTGACTTCTGAAAGTGTCCGGGAACAATTGGGTGATCGGACCTTTGTCACCGCCACCGACGGCAATCACGGCCGGGGCGTTGCCTGGGCCGCCTCCCGTCTGGGGTTTCAAAGCGTTGTCTATATGCCCAGGGGCAGTTCTCCTGAGCGGCTGAAAAACATCAGGGCCCAGGGAGCGGAGGCTTTTATAACCGATTTCGGCTATGATGACGCCGTGCGTTTCGCCAGCCGTCAGGCGGAAAAAAACGGCTGGCTGCTGGTGCAGGATACCGCCTGGGAGGGCTATGAGGAAATTCCCGCCCGGATCATGGAAGGATATACCACCATGGCTCTGGAAGCCGTGGAACAGCTGGGGAATGTTCGTCCCACCCATATCTTCCTCCAGGCCGGTGTCGGCGCCATGGCCGGGGCCCTGGCGGGGTTCTTTGCCGATTATTACGGTAGTGATCTTCCCGTAATCTCTGTGGTGGAGCCCTCGGCGGCGGACTGTATTTTCCGAACGGCGAAAGCGGCGGACGGCGCTCTTCATGTCGCCGAGGGTCCGTTGGATACCATCATGGCGGGTCTGGCCTGCGGCGAGCCCTGCACCATCGGCTGGGAAATGCTGGACGCCTACGCCCGGAATTTCTTTTCCGTTCCCGATGATGTGGCCGCCGAAGGGATGCGGATTTTGGGCAATCCCGCCGGAGAGGACGCGCGGATCGTTTCCGGCGAAAGCGGTGCGGTCACCGTTGGCCTCGCCGGGGCGGTACTGCGTCGGCGAGAACTGTCCGGGATCAGGGAAAAGCTGGGACTGGATCAAAATTCCAGGATTCTCTGTTTTTCCACCGAAGGCGATACCGATTCCCAAAATTATCGGAGGATCGTTTGGGACGGAGCCTGTTCTTCTTTGTGAATTTTGTTCAAACGGTATCGGCGAAAACCGATTTGAGGTGAAGCAAACCGGCGGGAAAGGATTTCCTGCCGGTTTGCTGTTTTTTTGACGGCGTTTCCGTGAAGAAGCGAGGACTCAAATGATGTCTGTTTTTTGACGGAAATGAGGAAAATTTTTTTATTATGATAAATTTTTAGACAAAAAACACTTGAAAGCAGGGGCGAATATGTTATAATCAATATGTGT
>JBJDXI010000194.1:0-4895 GCA_051866595.1 Clostridia bacterium | reverse complement strand
AAATCGGTGATTGAGCCGTATTTCCGAAAGAAAGCGGTAACGCTTCAGGGATTAGAGGCAAGACATATTCAGCAATTCTATTCCGAAAAGCTGAAAACGGTCAAGCCAAACTCGGTTATTCACTATCACGCCGTTATTCATCAGGCGCTGAAATACGCAATGAAAACCGACCTTGTTGCGCAGAATGTGGCAATGAAGGTAGACCGCCCGAAAAAGAACGATTATCAGCCGGTATTCCTTGATGCGGAAGAACTGCAACACTTATTTGAAGTTGTCAAAGGAACAAAGCTGGAACTTCCTGTTTTGGTCGCCGCTTTCTACGGCTTGCGTCGTGGCGAGGTCTGCGGACTGAAATGGGACGCCATCGACTTTGAGCGTGGCACAATCACTATAAGGCACACGGTCACATCTCTGCAAGTGGACGGAAAAACAAAAATGTACGCACAGGACTCTGCAAAAACAAAATCCAGTATGCGTACACTTCCGCTTGTGGGCAGCTTTGCAGAGTACTTCAAAGAAGTAAAAGCGGCACAGGAGGTCAACAAGAAGGTCTGCGGCAACTGCTACAACTACGAATATGACGGTTATGTCTTTGTAGACGAGCTGGGAAATTTAATGCGACCGGATTATCTGACAAGCTATTTCCCACAGTATATCCAAAAGCACGGCTGTAAAAGAATGCGTTTTCACGATTTAAGACACAGTTGTGCTAGCCTGCTTCTTGCAAACGGTGTACCGCTGAAACAAATTCAGGAGTGGCTGGGGCACAGCGATTTTTCCACCACCGCTAATATCTATGCCCACCTTGACTACACTTCAAAACTGTCGTCGGCAAAGGCAATGGTCAGCGGAATGGCGCTTCCCGAATCGGTGAATTTCGGCAGCAAGTGGAGCGAAATTTCAGACGATGGCGGAAAGAACTGATTTTTACGGTTCGAATACGCCAAAATGCCCGAAATCGCCTTGTTCTTTCCAAAAATCGAGCTGTTCTTTCCATAATTTTGAGCCGATTTTGAGCAAAAGAGCAAAAAGAAAAGTCCAGAAAACCCGCTTGTTTACTGGACTTTTTGGCGGAGAGTTAGGGATTCGAACCCTAGGTTCCTTTTGGGAACACAGCATTTCGAGTGCTGCACCTTCGACCACTCGGACAACTCTCCGTGTATGTGATTCCGCATTTCTTCCAAAAAATTTTGGAAAGAACTGACGGAAAGAACAACAAAATATTCAATTTTCGAACCGGAGAAAACCCTGAATTTATGGGCTTTTTAAGCGGAGCAAACAGCCAACTCTACAAAAAATTTCGAGTCAGCCCCGTTATGACCACTTCGATACCACTCCATATAAACTCGGTTCCGTGCGGAACATTGTTATTTTAGCATAAAAAAACCATTCTTACAAGAGTTCTTTCCGGCGTTGACGGAAAAAATTCTCGGTGAGGGCGGCACATTCTTTTTCTTTGATGCCGCCGATGATTTCAATGGCGTGAGGGTAGATGTTTTCCTGAAAGAGATTGACTCTGGAACCGCAGGCGCCCCAGTTGGCGTCCCATGCTCCGAAAACCAGCGTTCCGATGCGGGCCTGAAGAATCGCGCCGGCGCACATCGGGCAGGGCTCCATGGTTACAAAGAGTGTAACATCCTTTAAACGCCAGTTTTTGAGGTGTTCCGCCGCTTCCCGGAGGGCGTTGATTTCGGCATGGCCCGCGGGGTCCCGGTTCTGCTCTTTCTGATTGTGGCCCCGGCCGATGATTTCACCGTTCAGTACAGCCACAGCGCCGACGGGCACGTCGCCTTTGGCTTCGGCCTTTTTCGCTTCTTTGATTGCTTCATTCATAAAAATATAATAATCCATAAATGAATTATACCATAAAAAAAACGGCAGGAAAAGCTGAAAGAGCAACCGCGGATAAAACCGGCGTGGCTTTTTTGGGGAAAATCTGTCGTTTTTTCTCCTTTTCCGCAGGAAAAAGCGGTTTTTTTAATTCTTCTTTTTTCGCTTCTTTCATCACTTTTTTCTGGAAAACCCTTGATTTTTTGATATAAATATGATATTATACTAATATCATCAAGATATGAGAAAAACTGATGATTTTCGGAGTGCGATATGCGAAAAACTGCCTGCACCGACAATGAAATAGTCTTATTTCCCCCGAAATTGACCTGTTTTGCCAAAACAGCCGTTGCCGTTTTGGCCGCCACACAAAAACGCGTTCCGGTTTATGCGCGTTCTTTGTGCTTCGGTATGTTCCGCGCTTTCCCGAAAAAGCGCGCCGTCTGTCCCGTTCAGCAGATGTTCTCCCATACTGCGGTGAAAAACCTGTCAGAAATAAGACCTTTCGCCATCGCCTATTACGACGAGGTTGTTGTTCCGTTGAAAAAGCGCGCCCGGCTTTTTCCGGAACCGGCATGATCCTTATGGCTCCGAAAAAGAATTTTCCTTTGCGGCTTGACCCGAATATTTACAGTGCGCTGGAACAGTGGGCATCCGAAGAAATCCGGAGTGTAAACGGCCACATTGAATATTTATTAAGAGAAGCCCTCATCAAGGAAAAGCGAATAAAAAAAGATGGTAGTTCAAAATAAAGGACTCTGTAACCCCACAAGGTTACAGAGTTTTTTATATGCTCTTCGGAATGATTTGTTTTTTTGCCGAGAAGTATCTGTTTTTCATCGGTCTTTATCTATTGCTTTTTAAAACGGATGTGCTATAATATTTAGTAAATAATAATTTCCATTTTAATAAGAGGAAAATTATGATAAATAAAAAGATTCAATATTTTATTACTCTTGCCGAGTGCCTGTCCTTTACCAAGGCCGCCAATGAATACGGCGTGAGCCAGACGGCCATCAGTCAGTATATCGCCGGGCTGGAACAGCGTCTCGGCGTAAAGCTGTTTAACAGGAATCCTCATTCCGTGTCTCTGACCGAGGCGGGAAAAGTTTATTACCGCCGTATTCAGCACATTCTGCAATACTACGAAGATACCGTTTCCCAGACATTGGCCGCGGCGGAGCTTTACAGCGGCTATGTAAAAGTGGGCATCGGCATTTACGAATATCATAAAACCGATGATTTCTTTTCTTTGCTCCTTCACCGCTATCCCGATATTAAGGCCGATGTTTATCAGTATCCTTATGAGGAACTGACCCGGCGGCTGAAAAACGGGGAGCTGGATCTTATCGTCGCCATTGATCTCTGTAAGGAATCCTTTGCCAACCGGGAGGTTCGCACCCAGCATCTGTTTTCTTCTCAAAACTGCATTGTTGCCGACAGGGAGCTGGCCGCAAGATACCCCGAAGGCGATGCTGCCGAGATGCTCCGCAATGAATATCTGATCACAAACTGTGAAAACACCGGTCCTTCCTCCATGGATATGCTCCGGAACCTGCTGGTGGAAGAATTCGGTTTCTTTCCGGAAAAAGCAACACGGACAAATAATATCAATCCTCAGCTTCTGATGGTCCGTTCCAAGCAGGGGGTGGCTATCGTTCCTGATTTTATCAAGGAAATTTACGATCCGGAATTTGTCCGCATCCCGATGAAAACCAGCCCTTCCTATGAGTATGAGCTGATGAGTTTGACCGACAACGATAATCCCGTGATTGACATCATGATGGATCTCGCCAAGGAGATGTGAGCGTGCTATGATTTACGCTGCGATTCTTGCCGGCGGCATCGGTTCCCGGATGGAGAACGGGAAAACGCCGAAACAATTTATGGAGATTGGCGGCAAACCTTTGCTGATCCATACGTTGGAACCGTTTCTGCGGTGCTCCGAAATTGACCATATCGTCATCGCCGCGACCAAGGGCTGGCTGGATTATACGGAAGATTTGTTGGAAGAATATTTCCGCGGAGAAGAGCGTCTTTCCGTTACCGTTGGCGGCAGTGACCGCCTGAACAGCCTTATGAATGCCTGCGCGGCTCTTTCCGCACGGTATGCTGTAACGGAAAAGGATCTTTTGCTGACTCACGATGGTGCTCGTCCTTTTGTGACGGAAGAGATGATTCGAAAGAATATCGCCCTGATGGAGCGATACGACTGCGTGACAACGGCGGTTCCTTCCATTGATACGATTCTCTGCTCCGATGACGGTGAGACCGTAAAAGCCATTCCTCCAAGAAGGACAATGTTTTCGGTGCAGACGCCCCAGACCTTCCGTCTGACGGAGCTGGTCTCCGCCGTGGGAACCCTCGGTGAGGAGGAAAAAGCCTCGCTGACCGACGGCGCGAAAATCTACCTGCTCCGGGGAAAATCCGTAGGAATTGCTTCGGGAGCATCGGAAAACATCAAAATTACCGAACCCAAAGACAAAGCTTTGGCGGAAAGCCTGATAAACGCAAAAAAAGATGAGTGAAAACTCATCTTTCTTTATGGGATTTCGGAGGGAGCATTTTTTTATATGATGCTCCCAATCGTTTTATTTCAGCATATCGATGTAGGCGGGGAGTTCCTTTTCAAAGCAGACGCCGTAGCGAGCTTCGGTGCCGACTTCTTTGGTTCGGCGGATGCAGGCCACGGTGTAGTCCACGGCGATTTTTACGCCTTCTTCCAGCGTTTTGTCGTTGACCAGTGCGCCGACGAGGGCGGAGCCGAAAACATCGCCGGTGCCGTGGAAGTAGCCTTCGATGCGGTCGTTCATGATGTAGGTGACTTTGCCTTTTTCCGAGGCCGCCGCGCCGAGCTTGTCCTCTTCAAAGGAAACCCCGGTCAGCACCACTTTTTCCGCGCCGAGACCGTGAAGAGCGTCAAGTACCGAGAGAATATAATCTTCATCGTAGCCGCTTTCCTTATAGGGCAGTCCCGTCATATAAGAGGCTTCGGTGAGGTTGGGCATGATCAGATCGGCTTTGCCGCAGAGGGTGGCCATGCCTTTGGCGAAATCCTCGTCAAA
>JBJDXI010000193.1:0-4898 GCA_051866595.1 Clostridia bacterium | reverse complement strand
CCGCGCGGTTGAAATAAATCAGATTCCGATCCGTATCGCAGATATACACCGCCTCAATCATTTTATCGAAGACGTCAAAATATAAACTGCGCGCGTTGAATAATTCATCGAAAAGACCCATGGATATTCTCCTTTTCTTTCGGATTACTCAGAATATATCAAAAACGAAAAGAAAAAGCAAGAGCGGAACGGCGGAAAGAACGGATTCCCTTCTTTTCGCGGATGTTACATAAAAAAATCCGGTTCTCCATACATTAGGTGAAAGACGATTTTCAAAAAAGGAGATGTTTTCATGGACTGCACGGTGATCATTCCGGCCTACCGTCCGCCGGATTCCCTCCTGACCTTCCTGGGGGACCTTAAAAAAGCGGGATTCAGGGAAATCCTCCTCGTTGACGACGGCAGCGGCGAAGCCTGGCGGCCCCTCTTTGAGGAGGCCGTTCTCGCCGGCGCGTCTTTACTGAGCCACGGGGAAAACCGGGGCAAGGGCGAAGCGCTGAAAACCGCCTTTCGCTTCTGTATCGAGAGAGAAAGCCTCCCGGCGGCGGTGATCACCGCGGACTGCGACGGTCAGCATCAAATTGACGATATTTCAAAATTGTTTTATACTATAAGGACAGCGCCCCAGACCATCTTTCTGGGTGTTCGGGGTTTTGAGGGAAGGATTCCCCTCCGCAGCCGGCTGGGGAACAGCACGGCGTCGCTGCTGATGAAAACGCTCTACCGTTTTCCCTTCGGCGATACCCAGACCGGGCTCCGGGCCTTTCCCGGATCTTTGCTGAACTGGCTCACGGAAATTCCGGGCAAGCGCTACGAATACGAAACCAACGTTCTCATCGCCGCGGCGAGAGAGCATATTCCCGTGGAAGCCGTAACGGTAAAAACGATATACGGCCTCAGCGGCGGAATCAGCCATTACCGCCCCCTCCGGGATTCCCTGCGAGTGACGGCGGCCATGGTTTTGCCCTTTCGGAGAAAAGAATGAAACAAAAAGCGGAAAAAATTCAAAAAACGGCACGGTTTTTTCTGAAACCCCATCATCCGGCGGAGAACTCCCCTTTGCCGCCGTCACCGGCGGTGATCCTCCTGCGGCACAGCGATTTAAGAGGACCCGTCAATGCCTTCCTCTCCCTGGAACCGCCGCCCCGGCTGTGGGTGCTCTTTCCCTTTTTTAACCGAAAGGACTGCTATGAGCATTACCGCCGCTATACCTTCGCGGAGCGAAGAGGCAAAAAACCACGGCGGTTCTCTCTGAAAGCCGCCACCGCCGCCACCGTTGTCGTACCCCTCATCCGAAGCCTCGGCGCGGTTCCCGTCTATCGGGGGAAAAGCAACATCAAAGAAACGCTGGAACAAAGCACAGAACTGCTGAAACAGGGCGAAACCATCGTCATTGCCGCCGATAAGGATTACAGCGATACCGAATCCCCTGTTTCTTCGATCTATACCGGCTTTTTTCGGCTGGAGCACAGCTATTTCGACGCCACCGGGGAGCATCTTCCCTTCTGCGCCCTGCGGTTTGAGAAAAACCGCGCCATGACTTTTTCCGAGCCGATGTATTTCACCGGAAACCAGCCCTTTCACCGGGAACGAAAACAGATGGCAAAGACCATCCTCGACTTTTTAAACAACAAAACAGGATCGTAACATCACCATGGAATACACTGTCCTTTTACAGCAAATCATCATACTGTTTCTCATCGCGGCCTGCGGTTTTCTCGCGTATAAACGGGGCCTCATGACGGAGGCCGGAAATAAATCCGTCTCAAAAATCGTTTTATACATCACCCTGCCGGCCATGATTTTAGCCTCGGTGGCCGATGTCCCCGGAGATTTTACCGCATTGGACATCCTCTTTCTGATTCTTCTTTCCTTTCTCAGCTACGCCATTATGGGGATCATCGCCTTTTTTGTGCCCCGGCTGATCCGGGGAGAGAAGAAGGATTACGGCCTTTATGAATTTCTCACCATGTTCGGCAACGTGGGCTTTATGGGGTTCCCGGTGTTGACGGCGGTTTTCGGCTCTCAGGCCGTTTTTCTCGCCGCCATTTTCAATCTGCCCATGAATCTGCTGAGCTTCACCATCGGCGTGCTGATGCTGGCGCCCAAGGGCACCCGGCTCAAAATCCGGGAGCTGTTCACTCCGGCGGTGGTGGCCTCCGTATTGGCGCCGCTGCTCTTTCTCTCGCCGGTAAAGCTGCCGAACTTTCTCTATGAGGGCTTATCCCTTCTGGGCGGCGCCACCGTGCCTTTGGCCATGATGATGATCGGCGCCTCCATCGCCCAGCTGCCCTTTAGAGAGATCTGGAACCGTCCGAAGCTCTATATCGTTTCCGCCGTGAAACTGCTGGTGTGTCCCGCCGCCGTGGGGCTGATCTTTAAGGGGTTTGTGGAAAACCCGCTGGTTCTGGGAACCGCCGTGATTCTGGCGGCGATGCCCTCGGCCACCAACACCACGCTGCTCTGTATTGAATACGGCGGCAACGAAACCCTGGCTTCCCGGGGGGTGTGCGTTTCCACCATTCTCTCGGCGGTGACGATTCCCCTGATTCTCTTTGTATTCTTTTAAAATTTATGATCATAAACGACGCTCCGCCGGCATAGAATATACCGTGCGGAGCATCTTTACAAAGCAAAGTCGGACAAGGTTCCCCTTTTGGCTCTTCTGTCAAGGATGCTCCCGTGGCGGACAGCAAGCCAAACAAACTCCCTTCCTTCACGGAATGCCCCGCGGTCGCGGGGCATTTTCATTTTACCGGCAACGCCGGGATTTCCGGTCTGACGCAGCGCTGTTTCCGACTTTGTATGGCAGCAAGCCCCTGCCGCGGAAGCCTTATCCGGTTCCGTTACGCCGTTCCCCTCAGGGCATTTCATTGAGGGTTTCGCCCCACCTTCTCCTCAAAGAGAATGCTTGAAACGGAGACACGTTACGCGAGCCATTCCTCTGAGAGGAAGGCTTGGCCGGAATCTGCCCGGCTCTGGCGGGTTAGGAAATCGGAAGAAAAGGACAAAACCCCCGGCCGGAAATGAGAACAGGTCGGTAAAACGATCCTGTTCAACATCTCGGACCGGGGGTTTTCTTTTTATTTCAGGTTTCTTTTCTCCGCCAGTCTGCGGACGTACTGCTCCAGCAGGCCGCGGTCACAGTGATCGCCTTTCTGTAATTCCAGCAGAATGGCCTGAAACAGCCGCTGTTCCTCTTCGCCCAGCAGATCGCGGTTTTGCCAGTACAGCGCGTTCAGATCATCCAGACTGCGAATATCATCCAATCCCAAAGACGGAGACCTCCTTATCGGTGTTCCTGATCCATCTTATGCGACAGATGAGCTAAAATTGACCGAATATCGGAAAAAAAGGCGTCAAACCGGGGCTGAAAATCGCCGCCGCTGGCCATGACCTCCACTTTTCCGCCGCCGCTGTTTTTCAGATCCGACGCCTCCAGAATCCGAAGGAGATTCCGGACCAGTCCCTCGCCGCCGTCAAGAATCCGGGCTTGGGGGAACATTTCCCTTAACAGGGGTTCCGTAAAGAGATAGTGGGTACAGCCCAGCACGATGGTATCGGGATTCACGCCGTCAAAGAGCCGGCGCAGAAAGGCCCGGCCGGTATCGTCGTTGTAATGGCCCTGCTCCACCAGATCCGCCAGACCTGCCGCCGGAACGTTGACGATTTCACCTTTTTCCCGGTAGCGCTCCAGAAGACGCTGGAATTTCTCTTCCCGGAGGGTGAGCCGGGTGGCGATGACGGCAATGGTACCGCTGTCGTCGGCTTCCACCGCCGGTTTCAGCGCCGGCTCAATGCCGAGAACGGGGAAATCATAGCGGTCCCGGAGGTCGTTGATGGCCGCCGCCGTCGCCGTGTTGCAGGCCACCACCAGGGCCTTCATGCCTTTTTCCGCCATTTCCGATACCGCCGAAAAGACGTGCTCCCGCACTTCGGCGTGGGATTTATCGCCGTAGGGGAAGTGGGCGGTATCGGCGTAATAGATAAAGTTTTCTTCGGGCATCCGTTCCACGGCGCGGCCCAAAACAGTGAGGCCGCCGACGCCGGAATCGAAAATGCCGATGGGCAAATGCTTATCCACGGGAATTATCTCAACCGTTCTTTCTCATAAATTCCGCCATGAAGCCGGCGAAAGCTTCAGCGCCGGCCAGAGGCATGGCGTTATAAACCGAGGCCCGGAGACCGCCGACACTGCGGTGGCCCTTGATACCGATGAAACCCGCGGCTTCGCCCTCGGCCACAAATTTCTTTTCCAGTTCCGGGCTGTCCATGGTGAAGGTAATGTTCATCAGGGAACGGCTTTCTTTATCGGCGTGGCCTTTGTAGAAGCCGCCGGAAGCGTCGATGGCGTCGTAAATTACGTTGGCCTTTTTCACGTTGTTGGCGGCCACGTTATCCATCCCCAGCTTTTTCAGGTGACGGAGCACGAGATTCACCATGTAGACGCTGAAGGCCGGCGGCGTATTGTAGAGGGAGTTCTTATCGGCGTGGGTGCTGTACTTCAGCATGGTGGCGTTAACGTCCTGGGCCGTTTCCAGAAAATCTTTTTTGATGACCACCACCGTCACCCCGGCGGGGCCGAGATTTTTCTGAGCGCCGGCGTAGATCAGGGAAAAACGGCTGAAATCCAGAGGCTTGCTCAAAATATCCGAGGACATATCGGCGATGAGGGGAGCATCGATCTGCGGAATTTCGGCAAATTCCGTGCCGTAAATCGTGTTGTTGGTGGTCATGTGGACATAGACGGGATTTTCGGAAAACGTCATTTCCCCCTGTTGAGGAATATGGGTGTAATTTGTCGTGCTCCCGTCGTAAGCCACGTAGGTATTGCCAATTTTTTTCGCTTCTTTCAGCGCTTTTTCCGACCAGGAGCCGGTGAGAATATAATCGGCGGT
>JBJDXI010000192.1:0-4955 GCA_051866595.1 Clostridia bacterium | reverse complement strand
TATTCCGTAAATTTCACACTGTCTTTTTTAATATCCAACTTTTCAATTTTCCGATATAAAACATTTCGATGAATCCCCAGACATTCCGCCGCGGCGCTGACATTCCCCTGATTCTCCTTTAAACTGTCAATAATGATACGCCGTTCAAAATCATCCACAGCAGAACGCAGATCCACTTTTTTCCTTTCCTCGATCATACCTTTTTTTACTTTCACGTCGGTCTTTCTGTCCCGGAACAGCTTCTCCGGAATATGATGAAGACGCAGTTCCTTTTCGTTCTCGTTCAACACCAGCATGGCGTGTTCAATCACATGTTCCAATTCCCGCACGTTTCCCGGCCAGTCATATCGCCGAAAAACCTCCTGAACCTCCGGAGAAATCAGCTGAATATGAGTACCGAAAATCCCTTGGAAGCGGTCGATAAATTCTTCCGCCAGCAGAATCACATCGTTTTTTCGCTCTCTCAGCGGCGGGATATGGATTGTTACCGAAGCCAAACGGTAATAAATGTCACTGCGGATTTTCTTTTCCGCCAGAGCTTCCTCAATATTCACATTGGTCGCGGAAATAATCCGGCAGGAAACGGGAATTTCCCGGGAACCACCCACACGGCGTACCGTTTTTTCCTGAAGCACCCTCAACAGCTTCGCCTGCATGGATAGAGACATATTGTCCAGCTCATCCAGGAACAGCGTTCCTCGTCCGGCGGTTTCAAAAAGCCCTTCCGCCTTTTCCGCGCCGGTGAAAGCGCCTTTTTCCGTTCCGAAAAGCATGCTTTCCAAGAGATTTTCCGGCACCGCGCCGCAGTTGATCCCCACAAAAGGCTCGTTCCGGCGGGTTCCGGCGTTGTGAATCCCCTGAGCGAACATTTCTTTTCCGGTACCGGTCTCCCCACAAATCATCACATTGGAATCGAATTTCGCCACCCGCCCCGCCAGCCGGATCTCATTCAGAAGCACAAGACTCGTTCCGAGAATGTCCTCCAGGGTATAGCGCGTCCCGTTTTTGTAACCGCGGTTTTTCTTATTTTTCAGTTCCTGCTGGAGATCGTAGATTTTGGAAACGTATAAATTTTCTTTGGTAATATCCCTCGAAATCGAAACATTCCCGATCATACGGTTTTCCTGCTGAAAGGGATAAACACTGTGCAGGACATATTTCATCTGTCCGTTGGGCATACGATAGCTGGTCCGTTCATCCACAATGGCTTTCCCTGATGACACCACAAGCTTTGAATTTTCCGTACCGTAAATATCCACTTCATTTTTATCAACAACCTTTTGCCGGGACATACCGTCAAGACGCTCGGCCTCCTTGTTAATAAACAAAACCCGGCCCTTTTCATCTCCGATATAAATCGCTTCCTGCAAATGATCCAAAATAAATTCCAAAAAACGGATATACTCTTTATCGGTCATCCAAAACCGCCTCCGTCAAAGTCATCTTTTGTTTCTCATATTTCGCCCACTTTCCCCAAAATCCTCTTTTCCCAACAAAACAAAAAATATAGAGTTCCCGCGCCAAAAAGGCCGTTCCCTTTCGGGAACAGCCTTTTTATTCATCAAAAATTCATTTATGCCACCGGATCTATAACATCAGGCATACTTATGAGACACTACTCAGCTCAAAGCGGCTTCCATATCCGCCACGATGGCATTGACCGCCGCGGTTCTGTCCGCGGCTTTGGTAATGGGGCGGCCGATGACGAGGTAATCCGCGCCGTCCTGTACGGCTTCACCGGGGGTTTTGATGCGTTTCTGATCATCGGCGGCGGCGTCGCGGGGGCGGATCCCGGGAGTTACGATGACGAAATCATCACCGCAGGCTTCACGGATGATCTTGATTTCCTTGGCCGATGCCACCACGCCGTCGAGACCACTTTCCTTGGCCAGTTTGGCCATGGCGGCAACCTGTTCGGTCAGGGGTCTGCCGATGCCGATTTCACCCTGAAGCTCTTCTTCGCTCATGGAGGTCAGCACGGTGACGCCAATAAGCAAGGGGCGTTCCACACCAAGCTTTTCCGCTTCTTCCTTCATGGCGGCCACCGCGGCTTTCATCATTTCACTGCCGCCGCAGCAGTGCACATTGAACATGAAGGTCCCCAGACCGGTGACCACACGGGAAGCCGATGCCACGGTGTTGGGAATATCATGGAATTTGAGATCCAAAAAGACTTTCCCTTTACGGTCGTAAACGGCCTGTAAAATTTCGGGGCCGCAGGCGTTGTAGAGCTGCATACCGATTTTATAAGCGCCGACTTTATCACCGAGTTCTTCCACGATGGCCAGAGCCTCTTCCTTGGTGGGCACATCCAGTGCCACAATGATCTTATCTTTTACCATTTCTTATTTCCTCCCTGCTAAACCAATAATATCATGAACGTCGTCATAACCGTTGTCGATCAGATACTGTTCAATCCCGTCGATGACTTTCATTGTCAACGAAGGATCGATAAAGTTCCCGGTGCCGACACTGACACCGGTGGCGCCGGCCAAAAGGAATTCCACCGCGTCCTGCCAGCAGACGATGCCGCCCAGACCGATGATGGGCAGATCCACCGCCTGGTGCACCTGATAGACCATGCGCAGTGCCACGGGCTTGATAGCCGGGCCCGAAAGGCCGCCCACCACATTGGCGATCACGGGCTTTTTCGTTTTAATGTCGACAGCCATGCCGAGGAGACAGTTGATGAGGGTCAGCGCGTCAGCGCCGCCTTTTTCCGCGGCCTGAGCCATTTCCACAATATTCGTCACATTCGGCGATAACTTCATAATCACCGGTTTTTTCGTGTTTTCCCGGACGGTCTTTGTCGTTTCATAAACCAATTCCGCCTTGGTACCCAAAGCCATGCCGCCGTTTTTCACGTTGGGACAGGAAATATTCACTTCGATGGCGGCGCAGTTGTCGTCTTTATCGAGAATGGCGGCGACCTTGCCGTAATCCTCGATTTCATGGCCGGCGATGTTGACGATGATCGGGGAGCCGTATTCCGCCACTTTGGGCAGTACATCGCGGCAGATCACTTCCACGCCGGGGTTTTCCAGACCAATGGAGTTGATCATCCCCGCCGGTGTTTCGGCGATACGGGGCTGGGGATTCCCGGGACGGGGTTCCAACGTCGTCCCTTTAATGGTCACCGCGCCCAAACGGGAGAGATCCACATATTCCACCATTTCCAAGCCGGAACCGAAGGTACCGGAAGCGGTGGTCACGGGGTTTTTCATTTCAAGGCCGCCGATGTTGACGGCAAGATTTACCTTACTCATATTCAATCACCCCCATTTTGAATACAGGGCCGTCCTGGCACACTTTATATCGTTTGCCATCTTTCCCCTGTTTGGTGCAGCCCACGCAGATGCCGATACCGCAGGCCATCCGCGCTTCGGTGGAAACCTCACCGGCAACGCCATGTTTTTCGGCGACTTCTTCCACAGCTTTGAGCATCGCTTCGGGGCCGCAGGCATAGATGAAATCCGCGCCTTCTTCGCCCAGCAGACGATCAAGCGGGCCGGTCACAAAGCCTTTTTCACCAACGGAACCATCCTCGGTCACGGGAATCATTTTCACGCCTTCTTCTTCGTAAAGATCAAGGCAGGTCAGGCTTTCCTTGTCTCTGGCACCGTAAATCATCACAACTTCTTTTTTCGCGGCTTTCAGCGCTTCGATCAGAGGATAAAAGGGCGCGGAGCCGATACCCCCGGCAACAATCACCGCTCTTCTCCCCTTAAAGGAAGTGGTAAAA
This sequence comes from Clostridia bacterium, assembly GCA_051866595.1. Classification (GTDB taxonomy): domain Bacteria; phylum Bacillota; class Dehalobacteriia; order UBA7702; family UBA7702; genus UBA7702. Next base: position 1,213 of record JBJDXI010000192.1, on the reverse strand, counting down.
GAACCGTTGCCCAAGGGGCCCAACAGATCGATTTTGTCACCGTTTTCCATTTTAGTCATCATTTCGGTGCCACGGCCCACTACCAGATAGAGGAGGCTTAAAATGCCGTTGTCGGCGTCGATGCCGTGAAGGCTGATGGGACGGCGCAGAATCGGTTCGTTCACATTGTTGATGCGGACATTGACAAACTGACCGGGAAGAGCCTTCTTGGCGATCCAGGGACTTTTGATTTCCATCCGCCAGATGTCTTTCCCGACTTTTTCATTGATCAGGATCTTTCCTACTTCTATCATTCTTTACTCCTTTATCTTACGGTCTTCCATCACCACGACGCCGTCAACGACGGTCAGCATCGGCCAGCCGCTGAGAAGCCGTTCATGGTAAGGCGTATTTTTCCCTTTGGAATAGAATTCGTTTTTATCAACGGCGAGGATCGTATCGGGGTCGATCACGATCACGTCGGCGGCGGCGCCGGGTTTCAGGGTACCGGCGGGCAGATTCATGATCTTCGCCGCGGAAGTACTCATTTTATCAATCAGTTCAAGAGCCGTAAGGCGTCCTTCCTGTACCAGTTCGGTCCAAAGCACCGGCAACGCCGTTTCAAAGCCACTGATGCCGTTGGCGGCGTAATGGTATTCCACCACTTTATCCTCAACGGTATGGGGAGCATGGTCCGTTGCCACGCAATCGATGGTACCGTCCTTCAACCCCTCGATCAGAGCATCCACATCCCCTTTGGTACGGAGGGGCGGATTGACCTTGGTATTGGTATCGTAGGTGCGGACGGCTTCTTCGGTGAGGGTCAGATGGTGAGGCGTCACCTCCGCCGTAATGGGGAGCCCTTCGGCTTTGGCTTCACGGATCAGCTGTACGCCGTGGGCGGTGCTGACATGAGCGATGTGGAGCCGCGCCCCGGTGAGACGAGCCAGAATAATATCTCTGGCAATCATCGTTTCTTCGGCGGCGGCGGGATTGCCCCGGAGCCCCAGTACCGTCGAAACAGCGCCTTCGTTCATATCGCCGTCGTCCACCAAAGCCAGATCTTCCTCATGGGCAATGAGGGGCAGTTTTGTAATCAGGCTGTACTCCATAGCCAGACGCATCATGCGGCTGCTGTCTACGGGACGACCGTCATCGGAAAAAGCCACGGCGCCGGCATCGGCCATGGCGCTCATTTCCGCCAGTTCCTGTCCTTTGCTGCCTTTGGTGATGG
>JBJDXI010000191.1:0-5008 GCA_051866595.1 Clostridia bacterium | reverse complement strand
CGGACATATCTGGAGCCGCCGAGCAGAGTCGAACTGCTGACCTCATCCTTACCAAGGATGCGCTCTACCTACTGAGCTACGGTGGCATTCAGCTTGTTTATAATATCATAGAAACAAGCTGTTGTCAATCATTTTTTTCCGTTTCATCAAAGAATCGGCATTTTCCCAACAAAGCGAAGAACCATTGCCGCGACTTCCGCCCGCTTCGCGTTATTTTTGGGGTAAGCGTAAAGCTTTCCGCCATCCGAAGAACCGAACATTAATCCCGCAACCTGGGCTTTCTCTACCTGTGCTTTTGCCCAGGGAGAAATATTTTTCGAATCCGCGAAGGTAACTTTCGTTTCGGTTTCCTCCAAAGTAAAATTAAGATAATCGGCGAGACGAATCAGAACACAGCAGATTTCTTCCCGTGTAATGAGATCCTGAGGCCGGAATTTTCCGTCGGAGCCTACCATAACATCATTGGCGGCAGCCCAATAAACATATTTGGAAAACCATTCCTGCGATTTGTTTTCCGAACTGACATCCTTAAATTCAACCTGGCCGATATACTCATCAAAATCGGTCTCAACCAAACGGCCGATCACACAAACGAATTCCGCCCGGGTCATTTTTTCTTCCGGCGCGAACGTTGTATTGGTGCGGCCAACCATCAATCCGGCTTCGTACACCTCTCCGATGTCACTATAGTACCATTCCGTCTTTTTCACATCGGTAAAGGGATTATCCCATTCCACCGGAGGCACGTAAGTGCCGTTGTTTTCACCGTTCCAGCGGATGCCGGAATACGTAAAGATCACCGCCCGGTTCACCGTGGAATAATCGGTAAAGAGATTCCCCGTTTTAGAGGAATAGCCGGGGTCACAGACGTAAACGTTCCCGTTCTGCACATAATCCACAGCAACCCAGTGGGTATTACCGGTAGAGGGATTATACACTTCAATCACAATCAGCCGGCCCGCCGCCAGATGATTGGCGATGGCCGTGGCTTTCGCCGTATTGGACAGACCTTTGAAACTGCTGTTGGAGTTTTTGGTATCGGTATAGACTTTAAAGGTGGGTTCTACTTTCGTCACCGCTCCCCAGACCAGTGAGGCACCGCTAAAGCCGCCGTTGGCGGTAAGCGCCGCCACAAAAACGGAAGGATTAAATTGCCCGGCGAGATAGTTATCTTTTTCCGCGCCGCTCCCCACCAGGAGAATGGAAATCGCCGTTACGAGACAACCGCTCTTACCGATGGTGGAAGTACCCATGGGATAATTGTTCCACCGGGGATCCCACTGTTTCCATTCTTTATAATCATCGGCGATGGGACTTTCCGGCAGACCGGAAAGAGAAGCAGACGAGGCGGTTTCCACTTCCGCCAAAGTCACCACATCTTCTTCCGCCACGGTAACTTCAGAACTCAGCACCGAGAATACGGCGCCTTCGGCGTTATCGGAGGCCGCTTCTTTCCCACCGGAGAGGGAATAGAAGGTTTCGCCGTCCTGCCAATAGAGGTCATTGGAATAAACAAGATTGGTACCACCGCCGGCCACGCGTTTCTTTCCGTTGCCGTCAAAGGAAACGGTGTAAACGCCGTCGGTGCCGTTGCTGTAATAAACGGTATCCTCGGAGCAGTCAAAGGAAAGCGCCTCCGAGGCCAAGGTGGTCACATCACCGTTTTCGGCACGGAAATAAAGGGCTCCGTCACCGTTGACGGTATAGACCGTACCGCCTTCCACGGGAATAAATTCGCGTATGGCTTCACCCCACAGCGCCGTGGCTTTTTTTGTTTCAAGGTCAAAAGACGTTACCTGGCCATTGGTAATCAACAGCGCCGTCCCGCCAACCACCAGAAGGTTTTTCATCCCTTCTTCCATGGGCACCGTCCAGAGGACCGTGGATTTTCCCGCGGGCACGTCGTAACAGCGCAGTTCTGTTTCACGATCGTAGCCGTTGATATAGGTGTAATATACTTTTTCACCGCAGATATTGAGGAACTGAGCGTTATGTTCGTCAATGACCGTGGTTTTTCCGTCTTTTTCCAACGTCAAAGCATAGCCGTTTTCCGTATCGGCATAAACAGAAAAGCCGTCCGTTTCCGCCGCGTAGCCGTTGTTCAGGATATTCCCCGTTGCCGTACCGTTGATTTCATAAGCCGAAACACCAAAGGACAGCATCAGCATCAAAACACACAGCGCCGCGCCGATGAAAAACGCACGGAACAATAAATGGTGGCCGCTTTGAATAGGATAACAGTTTTTCATAGAACTCTCTCTTTCTCTCTTCATTTAACGGTTATCTCCCATTTTGTAAAAGGATTATAACATATAATCACGGATTTAGCAAGGAAACCACCGAAAAAACCGCAAACCGGACACAAAAAAACACCACCATATTCATATTCTGATTAAGAAAGTATTAACAAAAACAAAGGTTTTAGTGGTATTTTTTCATAAATCGAAAAGATTCCTTTTTTGTCGAAAAAAAGAAGATCCGCCCGAAAGAAAAAGGAGAAATCAATGAAAAACATTGCCCCGGAACCCCAAAAAACTCTTTTACATTGATTCAGATCCAACCTATTGACTTTTCTCCCGGGAATCATATGATATATATAGAATGATCGCAATCACATAGCAACGTCATCTCTTTTGAGAAAAGAAATGAAAAGAAGGAGAAAGAAAAAATGGATCGTTTAAAAAATAAAACCGCGCTGATCACCGGCGCGGGCAATGGCATCGGCGAAGTAACCGCCAAACTCTTTGTCAAGGAAGGAGCTTCCGTTGTGATCTGTGACCGGGACAGAGAAGGCGGAGAACGGGTTGCCGCCGAAATCGAAAAAGATTTTCCCGGCAAAGCGGTTTTCTGTCCGATGGATGTGACCCGGGAAGCCGATTGGGAAAGATGTATTCAAACCGCCAAAGAAGCCTTCGGCAAAATCCATATCGTCGTCAACAACGCCGGCATCAGCTTCCGTGAAACGGTGGAAGAAACCACTATGGAAAGCTGGAACAAAACCATCGCCGTCAATCAGACCGGCGTGTTTCTCGGCATCCAATACGGCATCCGCGCCATCAAAGAACACGGCGAAGCCGGTTCCATCGTATCGACGGCCTCGGTGGACGGTTTAAGAGGCGATTCCGTATTTTTCAGCTACTGCGCCACCAAAGCCGCCGTGGAAGCCATGACCAAATGCGCCGCTCTTTACTGCTGCGAAAATAAACTCAACATCCGCGTGAACGCCGTGGCGCCGGGATACATCCTGACGCCCATGGCCGAAGAAGATGCCCGGCAAAACGGCCAGACCCTGGAGGAATACAGCGCCGAAGCCGGTGTCCTGCACCCCATCGGTCATTTAGGGATGCCCATCGACATCGCCAATGCTTATCTTTACATGGCCTGCGACGAATCCGCCTTTACAACGGGAACCACATTGGCCGTTGACGGCGGCTACACCTGCAAATAAAACCGAAAAAAATCCCCGCCTTCCGTCTCTTGGTTCCGATGAGTGAAGGCGGGGATCTTTTTTATTTTTGGAAATACGGCAGAGGAAGGACCGAAATTCAGCGGTCGGAACTGACCACGGTATAATAGGCCCGGGCCGTGAGAAGATAGGTTGCCACATAAAAGACGGCGAACACGGCGAAGGTCACGGCGGTACAGCCGATAAACAGCGGAATATTGGTGAGGTTCAGAGCGTGAAGCATTCGGCTGAGCAGAGGAAAAGCGAAGATCAGATGCACCGCCGCCGCCAGCAGCGGCAGGGCGAACATCGTCAGCACCTGACTTTTCACCGAGGCCCGGATCAGGGATTTTTCCATCCCCACCCGGCGCATGATCTCAAAGCGGCCCCGATCCTCATACCCCTCGATGAGCTGCTTATAGTAGATAATCAGCACCGTGGCCATAAGGAAGGTAACCCCCAGAAAGAGGCCGATAAAGAGGAAGCCGCCGTATAAAACATAGAAATCATCCACGTTGTCCTGGCGGCACTCAATATCCGCGTCCGCCGGGGAAAGCTCAACGAGCCGATGATAGAAGGCCAGCACGTCCTCGTCGCTGCCCTCCACATCAAAATAGCACTGGAACATCGGCACAATGGTCATGCCGTAGGCTTTGGTCAGCTCCTTTCCGATCTGTTCCCGGAATCCGTCGTCGGGAAGGACAAAAACGAAGGTGGTATTCATGATATAGGAAAGTTTTCCCGCGGGGTTTTCCGTCAGGCGGTCCCGGATCCGATAGGTCTGTCCGAGAATCACAGCGTCCTCGGGCTCATAAGCGCCGGAGACGTAAAGAACCGTTTCCCCTTCGGACAGATGCAGGGTCTTGCCGGTAAGCTCCGTATAATCCTCTTCATTGAGGAAAACGGTGTAGACCAGAGAGCCGCTTCCGGTCTGAAAGGTATTGCCTTTCTGATACATGGTGGAAGCCAAAGAAACATAGGTTTCCGCCGGTTCCACGGAAAGGCCGGTTTCCGCTTCCGTCCGGTCAATGGCGTCGTAAACCGCGGTTTTCCCCGCTTCGGAAATATCCGCCGACGCCACATGGGTATTGGTGGGATAACGGTAATCCATCACATCTTTCATCCCTGCGTAAAGACTGACGGTGGTGGAAAGAATCACCAGCACCATGGTGGAGAGCACGCAGATACTGGCCAGCCCCGCGGCGTTCTGCTTCATGCGGTAGAGCATTCCCGAAACGGAAATGAAGTGCTGCGGCTGATAATAGTAGCTCTTTTTCTTCTTCATCGCCTTTAATACAGCGATACTGCCGGAAGTAAAAAGACAGTAGGTACCGATAACCACGAGGATCACGGGAATGAAGAAAAAGGCGACCACGGTCTGGAGCTCCGTCATCATCAGGGAGATGGCGTAGCCCGCGCCGAGGGTAAGAATGCCGACGATCACGAGGAGCTTTTTGACTTTCGGTTCCTTTTCGCCGACATTTTCGCCGTGGAGAAGCTCGATGGGATCGGATTTTTTCACCTGCCGCAGATTGAAAAGGAACAGCAGGAAAAACACGGCGA
>JBJDXI010000190.1:0-5025 GCA_051866595.1 Clostridia bacterium | reverse complement strand
TCCCCGGTGTGCAGGGCTATAAATACACCTTCTTCATCATGCTGGCCTTCGCCGTCATCGGCCTTATCGCCTCCTTTATCCTCTATCGCATGATTAAAAAACAGAAAGAAAACGCCGCGGAAACAGAATAACGTTTCATAAAAACAAATAAAACAGGCATCCTTGCGGATGCCTGTTTTATTTATGGAGAGTATAAGGAATATGAAAAAGCTCAAAAGAGCTGTTTTCGCCCGGGGCGTAAGGAAACGCCCCGTTTATGAGGTAGAAGGGATTTGAATGACGCAGGTCATTCTGTGCCGACAAAGGCTGTGTTTGCCGACGATTTATGGAGAGTGTTTATATGCCGGATATTTGCCGGATCCGGCATTCATAAAGAGCTGGTTCGGGCTCTTTATAACATTAGTACGACGGAGGGTGAAATTTCAGTTTTCAATCACCACATCCTGATAATGGCGGGTCATCATTTCCGGGAATTCGTCATCCCGTTTTTCCTTGATAAGGTTGATGATTTCTTTATGTTCTTTCAGGCTTTTGATCCGCTGTTTTTCACTGTGGATCTGATAAGCGATGTACATCAGGTCATCGTAATATTCAAAGTCTTTCACGATGTTGCGGATGAGGAATTTATTTCCGGTGCAACGCACGAAGGTGGTGTCAAAGGTCATTTCCGCCCGGCGGTCGTTTTCCGAAGTGTTTTCCTGATAATCCAGAACATCTTCCAGTGCTTTGATGAGTTCTTCCCGAAGTCCCATTTCAAGGCAGAGCTGATAGCCGGTGCATATCTGCGTGACCAATGCTTTTTCCAGCATTCTGCGTTCTTCTTCGGGGATTTTATGAATAAACATTTTATTCCCGACTTTATCGATAAAACCCTCGTAAATCAAAAGGTTTACCGCGTCCCGGACGGGGGTGACGCTGACGCCGAGAGATTCCGCGATCTGATTTAAATTCAGCTGCTGTCCCTGAACCAGCGTGCCGTCGGAAATCTGTTGTTTCAAAAAGTTACAGATCTGTTCGTTTGTCGATTGAATTTTCATTTGAACAATCGCCTCAGTATGAATTTGTTGTAAAATATATTTTATAAGATATATAGAATATCGTGTAATTATTGTAATAGATAATTTTGAAAAATGCAAGGCTTTTTTTTATTTCCGCAAGAATTCTGTGTAATCGTAAAATAATTCCATTTTGTGGCATTTAATTTAAACAAACAAAAGGTAAAAGCACGTTTTTTGTTAAAAAACGGGTCTGCCGATGCTCCCGCGCTTCGGCAGACCCGTAAAGATGAAACGGAATGTAAAATCAGTTGTTAAGACTTTTGATCGGCGCGGGAATACGGCCGCCGCGCTGTACAAAGGTGTCGGCTTTGAATTTGCTGACGCTCATCACCGGGCCGGAACCCAGGAGACCGCCGAATTCCACCATGTCGCCTTCTTCTTTGCCCACCGCCGGAATGATGCGCACCGCGGTGGTTTTATTGTTGATCATGCCGATGGCGGCTTCGTCGGCGATGATGGCGGCCACCGTTTCGGCGCTGGTATTGCCGGGGACGGTGATCATATCGAGACCGACGGAGCATACCGCCGTCATGGCTTCGAGTTTTTCGAGGTGGAGTGCGCCGTCCTTGACGGCACGGATCATGCCCGCGTCCTCACTGACGGGGATAAAGGCGCCGGAAAGACCGCCGACATGGGAAGACGCCATGGAACCGCCTTTTTTCACCGCGTCGTTGAGCATGGCCAGCGCCGCGGTGGTGCCGGGACCGCCGCAGCGTTCCAGACCCAATGCTTCCAGAATTTCCGCCACGCTGTCACCGTTTGCCGGGGTGGGCGCCAAAGAAAGGTCCACGATGCCGAAGGGCACGCCGAGACGGAGAGAAGCTTCTCTGGCAACGAGCTCGCCCATACGGGTGATCTTGAAGGCCGTTTTTTTGATCAGTTCCGCCATTTCGCCGAGGTCGAGATCGGGATGATTCAGCAGCGCGTTCCGCACGACGCCGGGGCCGGAAACGCCGGTGTTGATCACCACTTCCGGTTCACCCACGCCGTGGAATGCTCCGGCCATGAAGGGGTTATCCTCGGGGACATTGCAGAAGATGACGAGCTTGGCGCAGCCCAGGCCGCCGTCTTCGGCGGTGAGTTCCGCCGTTTCTTTGACGATTTGACCCATCGTGTAGACGGCATCCATGTTGATGCCCGCCTTGGTGGAACCGATGTTCACCGAGGAGCAAACGCGTTCCGTTTCCGCCAGCGCCTGGGGGATGCTTTTGATGAGTTTTTCATCGGATTGGGTCATGCCTTTGTGAACGAGGGCAGAGAAACCTCCGAGGAAGTTTACGCCCACTTCTTTGGCGGCACGGTCCAGCGCTTTGGCGAAGATGACATAATCCTCACATTCCGAAGCCGCGGCGGCAATGGAAATCGGAGTAACGGAGATGCGCTTATTGACGATGGGAATGCCGAAATCACGGCTGATTTGTTCCCCGGTCTTCACGAGATCCTTTGCTTTGAAGCAGATCTTGTCGTAGATCTTTTCCGAGGCTTTTTCCGCATCGGTATCGGCGCAGTCCATGAGACTGATCCCCATGGTGATGGTGCGGACATCGAGATTTTCGTCGTTGACCATATGGAGGGTTTCTAAAATTTCACCGTACTTAAAAGATGTATTCATTGGGTGTCACCTCAGATTCTGTGCATATAGGTGAAGATCTCTTCTTTTTGAGCGGTGATCTTCATAGCGATTTCCCGGGCAACATCGTCCATCTTCTGCTGGAAAATATCGAAGTCGCAGTTGCACTCGGAAATATCACAGAGCATGACCATGGTGAAGATGTCCTGCAGAATAGTCTGGTTAATATCGAGGATATTGACATCGCAGTCGGCGATGACCCGGGTGACTTTCGCGATGATTCCGGGTTTATCCTGGCCGATAACGGTAATGATGATTCGTTTCATTGGTTTGTTCTCCTATATGCGGATGTTTTCCGGAGATGTTGAACATCGGAGATGCTCCGATGCTCCATGTCCGGAGAAACCCTGCGCGCATTTATGATTTATTTCGGTTTATTCGTTTTCTTCTTTCAAGGCGGAAAGATCCATGTCTTTTACCACATCGTGGCAGCGGCAGCAGAGGCCGTTTTCGTCGAGGTCTTCTCTGTATTTCCAGCAGCGGGCACATTTTTCGCCTTTGGCAGCGGTGACGGTGATGTTCAGCTCACTGCCTTCGGTGAGGGTGGCTTCGGAAACGATGCAGATGTCGGCGAGAGAATCTTCCACGGTTTTCAGCAATTCGTAATCGTCTTTGCCCACGGTGATGGCAACGGCGGCGTCCAGGGAGTGGCCGATCACTTTTTCCCGGCGGGCTTCTTCGGCGGCTTTGGTGACTTCTTCGCGGACGGCGATGATCCGTTCCCATTTGGCAGCCAGTTCTTCATTATGATAGGCTTTGTCGATTTTGGGCATATCCAGCAGCTGTACACTGATGGGATCGCCTTCCTGTTTCAGGTAGGACCAGATTTCTTCGGTGGTGAAGGAGAGGATCGGGGCCATCAGACGGACGAGGGCGTGAAGGATTTCGTGAAGCACCGTCTGGGCCGCTTTGCGGCCTTTGTCGTCTTTGGCGGAGACGTAGAGACGGTCTTTGATGATGTCCAGATAGAAAGCGCTCATATCCACAACGCAGAAATGGTGGATATTGTGGAAGACGGTATGGAATTCGTAATTTTCATAGCCGGCCAGCACTTTGGTGTTGAGTTCTTCCAGCAGGTGCAACGCGTATTTGTCGATTTCCTGCAATTCTTCGTAGGGCACGGTGTCCGTGGCGGGGTCGAAGTCCGCGGTGTTGCCCATGAGGTAGCGGACGGTGTTGCGGAGCTTGCGGTAAGCTTCGCCCACCTGTTTCAGAATCCCGTCGGAGCAGGCAAGGTCGTTGCGGTAATCGGCGGAAGCTACCCAGAGGCGGAGGACGTCGGCGCCCATTTTGTCGATGACCTTCAACGGATCCACGGTGTTGCCCACGGATTTGGACTGTTTGTGGCCTTTTTCATCCACGAGGAAACCGTGGGTCAGAACGGCTTTGTAAGGCGCTTTGTTTTCCGTGGCGATGGAGATGGAAAGGGAAGAGTTGAACCAGCCGCGATGCTGGTCGCTGCCTTCGAGGTAGAGGTCGATATCGCCGTTGATTTCGGGATTGGCGCCGATGACGGCGGCAAAGGAGGAGCCGCTGTCGAACCAGACGTCCATAATATCGGTTTCTTTGGTAAATTCATGACCGCCACATTCGCAGGTGTAGCCTTCGGGCAGAAGGTCTTTGGCTTCTCTTGCGAACCATACCTGGGAGCCGCCTTCCTCACGGAAGAGCTTCTGCAGATGGGCGATGGTTTCTTCGGTGATGATGGGTTTGCCGCAGTCTTTGCAGTAGAAGATCGGGATCGGCACGCCCCAGGTACGCTGACGGGAGATGCACCAGTCGCCGCGGTCGCGGATCATGTTGTAGATGCGGTCTCTGCCCCAGGCGGGAATCCATTGAACATCCTGGTCGATGGCTTTCAGAGCTTCTTCGCGGAAGCCGTCGATGGAAGCGAACCACTGTTCCGTGGCCCGGAAGAGGATCGGTTTTTTGCAGCGCCAGCAGTGGGGATAGGAGTGTTTGATGAAGATCAGCTTGATGAGACGGCCTTTTTCGTCCAGTTCTTTGACGACGGCTTTATTGCCTTCGTCGGTGGTGAGGCCTTCGAACTGGCGGGCTTCATCGGTGAAGCGGCCGGTGTTGTCTACCGGCGAAACGATGGGCAGGTTGTATTTGAGGCCCACGAGGTAGTCGTCGGCGCCGTGGCCGGGAGCGGTATGGACCGCGCCGGTACCGGCTTCATCGGTAACATGGTCGCCGAGGATCAAAAGGCTTTCTTTATCTTCCCAGAGGGGATGATAGCAGGTGGCCATTTCCAGATCGGCGCCGTTGTATTCTTCCAGGATTTCGTATTCTTCAATGCCGGCGTCCTTCACGAAGAAATCGAGGAGGGGTTTG
>JBJDXI010000189.1:0-5041 GCA_051866595.1 Clostridia bacterium | reverse complement strand
CTTCCCCGGTCATTATTTCTTTTCGTCGTCATCGACAACGGTGTAATCGGCATCGACTACATCATCATCGGCGCCGCAGCTGCCGCCGCAGTTATCACCGCAGCCGGCATTGCCGCCCATACCGCCCATATTGGCCGCATTGGGATCACCCTGCTGAGCCGTCTGAGCGTAGATCCGTTCGGAGACTTTATGAAGAACTTCATAAAGAGCGTCCAGTTTGGTCTTGACGGCGTCGGTATCGGTACCTTCCAAAGCACTCTTCAATTCGGCTTTGGCGTTTTCAAGATCGTTCTTTTCGCCGTCGGTGAGTTTATCACCCATTTCTTTCATGGTGTTTTCCACCTGATAAACCGCGGCGTCGGCGTTGTTTCTGATTTCGACCTGTTCTTTTCTCTTTTCGTCTTCTTCTTTGTATTTATCGGCTTCATCCATCATGCGCTGGATGTCTTCGTCGCTCAGGCCGCTGGAAGCGGTGATGGTGATGGTCTGAACTTTTCCGGTGCCGAGGTCTTTGGCGCTGACGTGCACAATACCGTTGGCGTCGATATCGAATTTAACTTCGATCTGGGGAACACCACGGGGTGCCGGGGGAATATCGTTCAGCGTGAAACGGCCGAGAGTTTTGTTGTCCGCGGCCATGGGTCTTTCACCCTGGAGCACGTGGATTTCAACGGCGGGCTGATTGTTGGCCGCGGTGGAGAAAATCTGGCTCTTGGATGTAGGAATGGTAGTATTTCTTTCGATCAGCTTGGTATTGACACCGCCGAGGGTTTCGATACCGAGGGAAAGAGGTGTAACGTCGAGAAGGAGAACGTCTTTGACTTCGCCGCCTAAAACGCCGCCCTGAATGGCCGCGCCCAACGCGACGCATTCATCGGGATTTACGCTCTTGCTGGGTTCTTTGCTCAACAGTTTTTTGATCGCATCCTGAACGGCGGGAATACGGGAAGAACCGCCGACGAGGATGACTTTGTCGATTTCATTGCCGCTGAGACCGGCGTCGCTCATGGCCTGACGGGTGGGGCCCATGGTTTTTTCCACCAGATCTCTGGTGATTTCATCGAATTTCGCCCGGGTGAGGGTAATGTCCATATGTTTGGGGCCTTCGGGAGTGGCAGTAATAAAGGGCAGGTTGATATTGGCGGTCATCACGCCGGAGAGGTCGATTTTGGCTTTTTCCGCCGCTTCTTTCAGGCGCTGCATGGCCATTCTGTCACCGGAGAGGTCAATACCGTCGGATTTTTTGAATTCATCCACAAGATAGTTGATGATTTTCTGGTCGAAATCGTCACCGCCGAGGTGGTTGTTGCCGTTGGTGGCTTTAACTTCAAAGACGCCGTCGCCCAGTTCGAGGATGGAAACGTCGAAGGTACCGCCGCCAAGGTCAAAAACGAGAACGGTGCTGTCTTCACCTTTGTCAAGGCCGTAGGAAAGAGCCGCCGCCGTGGGTTCGTTGATGATACGGAGAACTTCCAGACCGGCGATTTTCCCGGCGTCTTTGGTGGCCTGACGCTGAGCGTCGGAGAAGTACGCCGGAACGGTGATAACCGCCTGGGTAACAGTGTCGCCGAGGTAGGCTTCGGCGTCGGATTTCAGTTTGCTGAGAATCATGGCCGAAACTTCCTGAGGCGTGTAGTTTTTGCCTTCAATATGTACTTTATAATCTTCCCCCATATGTCTTTTAATAGACATCACGGTTTTATCGGGGTTGGTCACGGCCTGTCTTTTGGCCACCGCACCGACGAGACGTTCACCGTTATTGGAAAAAGCGACAACGGAAGGAGTTGTTCTCGCGCCTTCCGCGTTAGGAATAATGACTGCTTCGCCGCCTTCCATTACGGCTACACAGGAGTTTGTTGTACCTAAGTCGATACCGATGATCTTACTCATTAGATTACCTCCATACTAAATTAGATTATATAAAATGTAAAATGTTATTCGTTCTTTTCAGACTTTTTATTTCGCCACTTTAACCATGGCGGCTCTCAGGAGCTTATCCTGATATTTATAGCCGGGTTGCAATACTTCGATGATACTGCCCGAAGGAACATCCCCTGTTTCTTCCTGCATGATCGCGTCGTGGAAATTGGGATCAAAGGGTTCTCCCGGCGCGCCGACCTTTTCCAGACCCGCGCGGTTTAAGATTTCCAGCATCTGCTTCTGAACCATGACGATACCTTCCAGAACCGGGCTGTCTTCGGCGTGAACCAGGGCGCGGTCGAAATTATCGAGGACGGGAAGGAGATCGCCTAAAAGATCGGCATTGGCCGATTTCCGCAGGTCGTCTTTTTCCTTGAGGGTACGGCGGCGGAAATTATCAAACTCCGCCTGAAGCCGCAGATGTAAATCGGCTTTTTCATCCAGTTCCGCTTTGGTTTTTTCCAGTTCTTCCTTTAATTTTTCCAGTTCGTTGTTATCTTCCGTTGAAGCGCCTTTTGAGGCCGTTTCTTCCGCAGTTTCTTCCGTGGCTTCTTCCGATTCCGCGGAGGCCGTTTCCTGAAGGTTTTCTTCTTCAATCGGTTCTTTCTTTTCCTCTTTTATCACGTCCGCCTCCGTTACTTTTTAGATTTGTTTTCCAGGACCGTTGAGAGCTGTTTCGCGACTTCGCGAATGAGCGATGCGCTTTTCGCGTATTCCATACGGGTCGGTCCCAGGATTCCGATGTTCCCCATGGTATTGCCGTTGATACTGTAAGTACAGGTCACCATGGAGCAACGGTTGATCTTTTCATTGCTCAATTCATCACCGATGGTGAAATTCATGCCGATACCGTTTTTACCGTGGAGCAGTTCCTTTAAAATATCTTCTTCCTGAAGGAAGGAAAGGACTTCCTTCACGCGGTTCACATCGTTGAATTCCGGCTGATTGAGGATCTTGAGGGTGCCTTCCATAAAAACTTTTTCTTCACCGCTGCTTTTCACCGCTTCGCTCATCATATCGAAAATACCGTCCACGATATCCATTTCCGTCTGAAGCTCGCCGGAAATTTCCTTCATCAGCGTGGTATTGACATCGCCAATGCTGCGACCTTTCAGTTTCTTCAATAAGATGTCACCGATTTCCAGAAGGCGTTCCTTGGTGACGGGAACAGGAAATTCCACCGTGCGATGATGAACAAGGCCCACATCGGTGGCAATGACCAGCACCGCCTGAAAAGGCGAAATCGGAATCAGCTGAAGCTGTTCCAGAGAGCCGGTGCTTTTCGTCGGCGTCATGATCATCGTTACATAGGGCGAAAGTTCCGATAAAATCTTGCAGGTTTCATGGTAAAGCTGATCCAGACGGTTAAAGCGGTCCGTAAAGAAATTACGGATCAATTCGCGTTCACCGGCCACAAGATCATCCTCGGCCATCAAATGATCGACATAGTAACGATAACCTTTATCCGAAGGCACACGGCCGGCGGAAGTGTGCGGTTGTTCAATCAACCCGAGCTCTTCCAGATCGGCCATTTCATTGCGGATGGTGGCCGAACTGACACCCAGATCGTATTTTTTGGCAATAGTACGGGAGCCGACAGGTTCCGCAGTGTTGATATAATCCATAATGATGGCTCTCAACACCTTTTGTTTTCTCTCATCCATAATATCACCTCTTTTGTTAGCACTCATCCTCATCGAGTGCTAAATAAAGGATAGCATTATCTGATAAAAAAGTCAATAGGGCATTTTGTTTAAATCAGCTCCGCGAGGACTTCATTATTGAGTAAAACGCCTTTGTCCGTGAGCTTGAGCTGGCCTTCTTCTACTGTCAAGAGGCCCGCGTCAAAAAGTTTGACCATTTGACCTTTTTTTTGTGAAAAATATTCGCTGCCGTATTTTTTGGCGAAAGCACCCACATCGAGGCCCCAAATCAGACGCAGCGACAGCATGATTTCCTCTTCCATGATCTCTTTTTCGGTAAGAACTTCTTTTTCCGCCGTGGGGAACACACCCTGTTCCACCTTGGATCTGTAATTTTCCAGGAATTCTTCGTTACGGGTACGTACCGAACCGTTGAGCAGAGAAGAAGCGTTCAGCCCCAAACCGAGATAATCTTTACGGATCCAGTAAGCCGTGTTATGACGACAGGGATAACCAATTCTGGCAAAGTTGGCAATCTCATACCGGGGGAAGCCGGCTTTTTCCAGGAATTCCATGGAATAAAGCTGCATATCGGCATTGAGATCATCCGAGGGCAACTGCAAACGACCGTCTTTGAGCCACCGTCCCCACATGGTCTTTTCCGATAGTTTCAGTCCGTAGGCGGAAATATGGGTAATGGGAAGCGATACCGCCTTTTTCAGACTGTCGGCCCATTCTTCCATGGTCTGCCGGGGCAGTCCGTACATGAGATCCACATTGATGTTTTCAAAGCCGACGCTTTCCGCCGTCTTCACGGCATTGGCAATATCTTCGCTTTTATGGATCCGACCCATGGCCCGGAGATGATGATCCTGAAAAGCCTGACCGCCGAAGGAAATCCGGTTGATGCCGAGGCGGCGGAGCTGTTTCAGATAGCGCCGAGAGACGGTTTCCGGATTGGCTTCCATGGTGATTTCCATGGAATCGGCAAAACCGAAAAGATCCTGAAAACCTTTGAGCAGACGCTCCATCTGGCTGACCGTCAACAAAGACGGCGTACCTCCGCCAAAATAGACCGTCAGCAGACCGTTTTCAGGTTTCTGGTCTTTATAAAGAGCGGCTTCTTTTAACAGAAGCTGCAAATAAGCCTCCCTCTGTTCCGGGGAGGCTGATCCTGACACGAAGTCACAGTAGTTGCATTTTTCCACACAAAAGGGAATATGTACATATAAAAATCGCATTTAATCTTCCAGTTGAAGAACGGCCATGAAAGCTTCCTGAGGGATTTCCACATTCCCCATCTGCTTCATCCGTTTCTTCCCTTCCTTCTGTTTTTCCAGGAGTTTGCGTTTACGGGAAATATCGCCGCCGTAGCATTTTTCAATGACGTTTTTGCGAAGTGCCTTCACGCTTTCACGGGCGATGACTTTATTGCCGATGGCGGCCTGAATGGAGACTTCAAAGAGCTGTCTCGGGAT
>JBJDXI010000188.1:0-5056 GCA_051866595.1 Clostridia bacterium | reverse complement strand
AACGAATCAAACGGAAATCGGGTGAGAATCCCGGACGGACCCGCCACTGTGTAGGGGAGCCGCAGTCAGGAACAGCGTTCAGCCACTTGCTTTGCAGGGAAGGCGGCTGCGGTAAGGAACCAAGTCAGGATATCGGCCTGTATCTGTTTACTGCGATCTCGCGACTATTTCGCAGTAAGGGACCGGTGAAGGTAAAGCCGTAACCTTGTTTTGGTTATCGGCTTATGCCCGAAAATCCGCAAGGGTCATTCGTGAGGATCAAGTCATAACCAATTTCGGTTATGACTTTTTTATTTTCTCAAAAGGAGGCTGCTATGAGCATTACAGAACGAATGAAAAACTCTGAAATCCTCGCTCCCGTCCTGGAACGGGAAACCATTACCGAAAAAGAACTTTTAGAAGGCCTTGAAACCGGTTCCATTGTGATTCCGGCCAACCCCCGGCACAAGAATTTAAAACCGGTGGCCATCGGCAAAGGCCTTACCACCAAAGTCAGCGCCAGCATCGGGATGTACTGCAAAAACGACACCCCCGAAGGTGAAATAGAAAAACTCCGCGCCGCCGTCAATGCCGGCACCGACGCGCTGATGGATCTTTCCGTCCGGGGAGACATCAAAGGTTTCCGCAAACAGGTGATTGAGGCTGCCACCGTTCCCGTGGGCACGCTTCCCCTCTACGAAGCCCTTTCCTATGCCGAAGCCAAACGCGGCTCCGCCTTGAAAATGGAGGCCGACGACCTCTTTGAAATCATCGAGGAACAGGCCAAAGACGGCGTGGACTTCATGGCGTTCCACCCCGCCATCACCTTAAAAATGATTGAGCATATCAAAGAAAGCGGCCGGATCGACCCCATGGTCAGCTTCGGCGGCAGTCACCTCATGGGCTGGATGATCCACAACCAGAAAGAAAATCCCCTGTTGGAACAGTACGACCGGCTCCTTGAAATCTGCAAAAAATACGATGTAACGTTGGCTTTGGCCGACGCCAACCGCCCCGGTTGCATCGCCGATTCCCTCGACGGCCCCATGGTGGAAGAACTGGTACTCTTGGGTGATCTCGTTCAGCGGGCACAGAAAGCCGGCGTTCAGATCATGGTCAAAGGCCCGGGCCATATGCCCATCAATCACGTGGAAGCCACGATGACACTGGAAAAATCGCTGTGCAAAGGCGCACCCTATTTCGTTTTCGGGCCCCTCCTCACCGATATTGCCGTGGGCTACGATCATATCAACGCCGCCATCGGCGGCGCTCTCAGCGCCTATTACGGCGCGGACTTCCTCTGCTATGTCACGGCAGCGGAACATCTGGGACTGCCCAACAAAGAACAGGTTCACGAAGGCGTCATTGCCGCCCGCATCGGCGCTCATTCCGGCGACATCGCCAAAGGGATTCCCGGCGCCGCCCGCTGGGATCTGGAAATGTCCCTGGCCAGAAAAGATCTGGACTGGGATAAACAGATGGAACTGGCCATTGATCCTCCCCGGGCCAAGGAAATCCGGGAAACAAGAAATCCCAGCGGTTCCAAAGGCTGCGCCATGTGCGGCAAATACTGCGCCATGAAGATCCTGTCCAAATTCTTATCTTTGGACCATGTTTATGAATGTTAAGGAGGGAGACTTATGCCTACACAAGTATTGAAAGCGAGACGGGGCATCATCACCGAAGAAATGGAAGTTGTTGCCCAGATGGAAAATAAAACACCGGAATATATCAGGGAACGGGTGGCCGACGGACGTATCGTCATCCCCCGTAACAACATGAAACGGGATTTCCGCTACTGCGGTATCGGCGAAGGCATGACCGTCAAAGTCAACGCCCTCTTCGGGACCTCCACCGACCGGGAAGATATTGAAATGGAAGCAAGAAAACTCCAGATCGCCCAGGATGAAGGCTGCGACAGCTTCATGGATCTGAGCACCGGCAAGGACATCGACGGCATGAGAGAACAGAGCCTCCGTCTGGCCAAAGTCGCCATGGGGAGCACCGTCATTTATCAGGCCGGCGTCGACGCCATTGAAAAATACGGTAGCGTCGTGGAAATGAAAGTCGACGATATTTTTGAAACCATCGAAAAACAGGCCGAAGTACTGGACTTCATGGCCGTTCACTGCGCGCTGAACCGTGAAATCCTCCGGGTCATGCAGAACACCGGCCGTGTCACCCAGGTGGTAAGCCGCGGCGGTTCCTTCCTCACCGGCTGGATGCTCCATAATGACAAGGAAAATCCCCTCTACGAACATTTCGACCGGGTACTGGAAATCTTAAAAGCCCACGATGTCACACTGAGCCTCGGTGACGCCATCCGTCCCGGCTGCGGCTACGATTCTTTGGACCCCGCTCAGGTACAGGGCATGGTCATTCAGGGCGAGCTGACAAGAAGAGCCCAGGAAGCCGGCGTTCAGGTCATGGTGGAAGGCCCGGGTCACGTTCCCCTTCATCATGTGGACGCCACCATGCGCTTACAGAAATCCCTCTGCAATAACGCGCCTTATTATATTCTGGGTACCCTTGCCACCGACGTGGCACCGGGCTACGACCACATCACCGGCGCCATCGGCGGCGCCTTTGCCGGAGCCTGCGGCGCGGACTTCCTCTGCTATCTCACACCGGCGGAACATCTCGGCCTGCCCTTGGAAGAAGACGTCCGCATCGGCGTCCGCACCACACGGATCGCGGCCCAGATCGCCGATGTGGCGAGAGGCTGCAAACCGGCCTGGGACCGTGAAATGAAAATGGCCAAAGCCCGGGTAGCAAGAGATGTGGCCGCTCAAAAAGAAGCCGCACTCTACCCCGATGTTTTTGAAGGTTATGATCTCGAAAGTCACGAAGACTGCCCCGGCTGCGGCATCGACTGCGCCGCCGACGTGGCCGCCCGCTATTTCGGATTATGAGGTGAAAAACATGATGAATATGGATAATATTTTATATCATATTGAACCGGTAAAGGAAGAATGGAAGGTCAAAGCCAAAAAACGTCTGGACGCCCTGGCCATTCCCACCGGCAGTCTCGGCGTGATGACGTCCTTAGCGGAACAGCTCGTCGCCATCGCCGAAGATATGACCCCCCGTTTTCCCCATAAGGAAGTCTTTGTCATGGCCGGGGACCACGGCGTTACCGAGGAAGGCGTCAGCCTTTTTCCCAAGGAAGTCACCACGGAAATGGTGGGAAATTTCTTAAAGGGAGGCGCGGGAATCAACGCCTTCGCCCAAAACGCCGGCGCCAAAGTAAACGTTGTGGATATGGGCGTTGACGCCCGTCTCGACCGGATATACGGCAAAGGCTGTGTCATGGACCGTAAAATCAACTTCGGCACCAAAAACTTTACAAAAGAGCCGGCCATGACCAGGGAAGAAGCCACCGAAGCGCTGGAATGTGGGATTCAGCTGGTCATTGACGCCAAAAGTCGAGGCGCGGATCTCATCGCTACCGGCGATATGGGGATCGCCAACACCACCGCCAGCACCGCGGTATTCGCCGCTTTAAGCGGTCTCGATGTCCGGGAAATCACCGGCCGAGGCACGGGCTTGGACGATGAAGCCGTGGAACGGAAAGCCGCTCTCATTGAAAAAGCCATTCTACTCCACCGCCCCTGCAAAAACGACCCTGTAGGTATCCTGGCCAAACTCGGCGGTTTTGAAATCGGCGGCATCGCCGGCCTGATCCTCGGTGCGGCTTACTGTCGCATCCCCGTCCTCCTCGACGGTTATATTTCCACCGCCGGGGCGCTGCTGGCCACCTCTCTGGCGCCGGCCTGCAAGGATTATATCATCGCCGCCCATATGTCCCACGAAAAAGCCCATAAGGCCATGCTGGATTACATGGATCTCCGTCCTCTGCTCCATCTGGATCTGAGATTGGGCGAAGGCACCGGCGCCGCCCTGGCCATGCCCATGATCGACGCCGCCGCCTCCATGCTTGAAAAAATGCTGACCTTTGAAGAAGCCAACGTGCATAACGGCAACCGTTCCTAAGGAGAATCACAGCTCATGGAAAGAAAAGGGTTCCAAATATTAGAAGACATCGCCACAGCGGCCTGGTACAGTGAGATTCTCTTTACCGCCGTGGAGAAAGAGCTCTTTGACTTTACCGCCAAAGAGCGTTCCCTCGGTGAAACCGCCGCCTTTCTCGGCTTTCCCGAGGAAGCCGCATATCGCTATCTTTTGTCCTTGGAAACGCTGGGCCTCATCGGCGCCAAAGATGGTCGTTTTCGCAACACAGAAACAGCGGATCAGTATCTGAGAAAAGAGAGCCCTCTATATCAGGGCCACTCCATCCTCTGGCGGAAAAATCTCTGCCGCCGCTGGACCGGACTGACGGAAACGCTGACCCAAGGCCGGCGCACCGATTTTCCCGTCGATGAATCTCAGGAAGAAATCGAAAAGCGCTTCCGCGCCTATTCCTTCGCAATGGATGACATTGCCCGCTGTAAAAGCCTTGAGATCCTCGAAAACTATCCGCTGGAAACAGAATACCGCCGTATTCTCGATCTCGGCAGCGGTTTAGGCGCCATCAGCCGCGGTTTTCTGGAACAATGGCCCGACGCCGAAGCCACTTTCGCCGATATGAGAGAAGTCATGGATCTGTGCGCGGAGATTTTACCTCCGTCTCTGCTCCACAGGATCCGCCGATGCGCTTTTAATATTCTGGAACCCTGGGAGCTGTTAAAGGATGAAACCTTCGACCTGATTATCATGTCCAACGTCGTTCACGCTTTTGATATGCGGGATAACCTCACGCTGATGGGTTACGCCGCAGAACATCTTTCGTCCCGGGGCGTAATCCTGATTCACGATTTTATCCGGGAGCACTGTCCCCCCAAAGCCGCGGCGCTGGACCTGAATATGCTGTTGAACACCTATAACGGCCATGTTTTCTCCGAAAAAGAAATCCACGGGATTCTCCGCGAAAAGGGACTGGTTCACACCGGTCTGCTGCCTCTGCCTTCGGATACGGCACTGATCGTTGCCGCCGCGAAAAGCGAAAATCTGACTCCATGGAAAAAGAAAGGAACGCTATGAATATTTTACTGATCCAATCCCCCTCCGTGGAGGATCA
>JBJDXI010000187.1:0-5269 GCA_051866595.1 Clostridia bacterium | reverse complement strand
CTCAGACCGAAGCTCCTGCTCCCGTTGAAGAAGTGGAAGAAAAAGAAGAAGAACCGACTTACGTTCCCGATGAAGACACCATCACCATTGCGGACATGATCGGTGAAGACAACGAATAATCTTTTCCGGTTGTCGTTCGGGCGAAGGTAAAACTTTATTCAAGTAAAAGCACAGGCGCAGTCCTTTTGGATTGCGCCTGTTTTATGTTTTTTGATCGTCTGCGCTGCCGCCGGCGCTTTTCGGAAGGAGATTGTGACCCGACATCGGAGGCTTTTCGGGGTTCCTTGACCGTTTGGGGAATGTGGTGTATCATCAAAGAGATCCGAAACTGAGAGGTGAAGGTCGATCGTTTCGGAAAGGAGGGCACGGCGATGCATTTCACAGAAGTCAAAAGTATTTTATCCTCAAAAAACGGTATGAATCTCTATCGTGGATGTACGCACGGCTGCATCTATTGTGATTCACGGAGCAAATGTTACCGTATGGATCATGAGTTTGAGGATATTGAAGTGAAGGCCAACAGCATGGAACTGCTGGAATCCGCGCTGAAACGGAAACGCAAAAAATGTATGCTGGGCACCGGGGCCATGACAGATCCCTATATTCCTCTTGAAGAAGAGCTGGGGTATGTCCGCAAATCGCTGGTTTTGGCCGAGCGGTACGGTTTCGGTTTTACGTTGATCACCAAATCCGACCGGGTTCTCCGCGATCTCGATCTGTTTGCGGCCATCAACGAAAAGACCAAATGTGTGGTGCAGATGACGCTGACCACTTATGATGAGTCCCTCTGTAAAATATTGGAGCCTCATGTCAGCACCACCAGGGAACGGTTTCGCGCCCTGTTGAAACTGAAAGAAGCGGGGATTCCCACGGTGGTATGGCTCAGTCCCATTCTGCCCTTTATCAACGATACCGAAGAGAATATCCGGGGGATTCTGGAATACTGCGCCGCCGCCGGTGTTTACGGCGTGATCTGTTTCGGTATGGGGGTGACGATGCGGGAAGGAAACCGGGAGTATTTTTATGATCAGCTGGATCGTTTCTTCCCCGGCATGAAGGAACGATACCGGAAAGCCTACGGTGAACGTTATGTTTTAAGCAGCCCCCGTCACGGAAAGCTGATGCAACTTTTTCATACCGAATGTGAAAAACACGGCATCGTTCATGACAATGACGCGGTCTTTACGTATCTGAATACTTTGGAAGAAAAGGAGCGGTATATCCAACCGAGTCTTTTTGAATGAACTTGGTAAAAAAGGATGTTCCCGTAACCTATTTTGCTGAAAAACAGTGGGGCTGAGGGGCGTTTTTTGTTTGAATTTCGGTGTGATGCCCGTTTTTTGATTTCCCTTTTGATTTTTATCGGATTTTGTTTGCATTTTTGAAAACTGTAAACTATAATAAAGTTGAAATTCGCATTTCCCAATCTTTGAGGTGAGGAAGACATGATCCATTGGTCTCTGCTGTCTGAATATTTCGCTCTGATCCTGATCATTGTTATTATGCTGTTTTTCTACGATAAGCGGAGGATCCGCTCTTTCCGCAGGCAGCTGTTTTGGAATTGTCTGTGGCTGTCTGTGGCGTCTATCCTGCTGAATATCGCCAGCGTTTTCTTTATTGAGAATGTCGGCCGTTTTTCCGTGGGAACGGCATTGCTGATGAACAGCGCCTACTTCATGGTCAGTATCCTGATGTGCACCGCCATCGCCTTTTACCTGTTTCAGTATATCTTTGAATATGTTTACGACAAGAACTGTATGCGCAGGATCATGGTTGGGCTGGTGCTGCTGGTTATCGTCAACTTTGTTCTGCTGTTGTGGAACGCCCACAGCGGTATGATCTTTTACATTGATTCCGCAGGGAATTACTGCCGCGGTCCTTTGAACGCGGTGGGTTTCGCGACCCCTCTTGCGGAAGTGATCCTTTTCCTGATCTTCTATATCCGCTATCGGAAAAGAACGGGAAGGGCGGTGGCCCGGATGGTATGGACGATTCCTCCCATCGTGGTGCTTCTCGTTGCCTATCAGATGGCATATCCCGATCAATTGCTCAACGGAGCTCTTTGCGCGCTGTCGGATCTGATTATCTTTATCAATTTCCAGAACAGTCTCATTGAAAGAGACAGTCTTACCGAAGTCTATAACCGAAAAAGTTTTTTGGAAGACCTGACGCTCCGCCACGCCGGACAGCAGGAGTATCAGATCATTCTGTTGGCGTTAAGGCACTTTTCACGGGTCAACCAGGCTCACGGCCACGGGGGCGGAGACGCGATCCTGTTTCAGATCGCCGCTTTTTTGCGGAATGTGGCGGGGAACGGCCGTGTCTTTCGGTTCGGCGGCGTGGAGTTTGCTCTGATTCTGCCTTACCGCGGTGATGATTCGCGGTTGGAGCAGATCTGCCGACGCTTCCGTGAAGATTGGATGTTGGGCGAAACCCCTGTTCCCATCGATGCGTGTATGGCGGAGCTGACCGATCGGGGACAGGATTGGACGCCCGAAGAGATCGTCGCGTATCTGGAATATTCCATTCGCTTGGCTCGGGAAGAGAATCGGGAACTGGTTCGTTTTGACGGAGAAATTTCCCGCCGCTACCATCGCCGCGAATATCTGATTCAGACGCTGCAGGCGGCGATCCGTGAAAAACGGTTCCGTGTGTGGTATCAGCCGGTCTATCATCGGGATACCGATTCTTTCAACTCTGCCGAGGCTCTTGTCCGTCTGGCGGATGAACGGGGTTCTCTCATTCCACCCGATGAGTTCATTCCTTTGGCCGAAGAAACCGGAATGATCGACGCGTTGAGCTGGATCGTTTTGGAAGAAGTCTGCCGTTTGCTGGGAAATGAATCGGTTTCGGATCTTGAGTCCGTTTCTGTAAATCTTTCGATGCAGCAGTTTTTGAACAAGGATCTGGGGCAACGGATCGAAGAAATGCTGAATCGCTACGGTGTCGCTCCGGAACGGCTGAAGCTGGAAGTTACCGAGCGGGTGCTGGTGGACAATATTGACTATGTGCGGGAAATTATGACGGATCTGAGCCATCGGAAAGTGAACTTTCTGCTGGACGACTTTGGAACGGGTTATTCCAATTTCTCCTCGGTGCTGGATCTGCCTTTTGAAGCCATCAAGTTGGATCGCAGTCTGACGGCGGGATTGGCTGACAGCCCCCAAAGCAAGCTGATGGCGGATACCATTATTCCCTTCTTTCATGAATTGGGTGATCGGGTTGTGGCCGAAGGGATTGAAACCCAACGCCAGGCGGAACTGGCGTTGAATTGCGGTGCCGATTGTATTCAGGGCTTTTTATTCGCCAAGCCCATGCCGGAACGGGAGTTTTTGGATTGGTTGTCCGCGCATAAAAAGCGTGACGGAAAGAAGGATCTTCTGTCCGATTGAAAATCCGAATCAAAAGAAAACGCCGAAGACAAAGAAGGAATCTGTCTTCGGCGTATTTTTTTGGGGTATGGACTTATGCCTTTCGGGGCTTCAGCTTTCTCGCGATGTAGACCGCCGGTGTGTCCAGCAGGCTGGTGACGAGGAAAATGACATAGCTGGAAAAGACGATATGCAGAAGCGTTTCTGTTTCGTACATTCCGTAAAAGGCGGCGAAAGTGTACAAAAAGGCGTTGAGCAGCTGAGAGGTCATGGTGGAGAGATTGTTTCTCAGCCACAGAAAACGCTTGGAATCCTTGCAGAGAGCCGTGGTCTTTTTCCAGATCGTATGGTAGGCGAAAACATCGAAGGCCTGTACGATGGCATAAACGATGAGACTGCTCAGCATCAGCCGCGGCGTGTTGGCGAAAATCGTCGCGATGGCGGGGGAGGCCCAGTCGCTGCTGTTGGGGGTGTAGAGGAGCCAGGACTGGGAAATCAGAATAAACAGGGCTGACGTGCAGATGCCGAGAATTACCGCTTTGTTGGCGTCTTTTTTCCCTTGGGTCTCGCTTAAAATATCGGTGACCAGAAAGGTGGTGGCAAAGAGGATATTGCCCAGTGTCTGCTCCATGCCGAAGGCCTCCACCACGATGAGGACTTCGATATTGGCGGCGATGGTGGCCAGCACCGTCCAGCAGAAGAGCCCCGTTTTGCCGAAAAACTTATAAGCCAGCAAAACGGCGGTGTAAAGAAACAGGAGATTTAAAATCAGTAAAAGCTCGTTGCTCATCGGGACACCTCACTTCCGACGCCGAAATCGGTGTTTTCCGTCAGAATGTCCACGCGGCTGTCATTGAGATAAAGGGGGGCGATCTTTTCGGCAAAAACGGCGATCACCGCAGGGTCCGGTTTGATCTTTGTGGAGTTTTCCACCATGATGTTGACGCAGACCCGTTCAAAGTAACAACGTCCCGTTTTGATGTCTTTTTTCATGGATGCTTCGGTTTGTCCCGTCAGACCGAAAAGGAGGCAGATTTCGTCAAAATTCTCGGCGATGATGGCGGGTTCGGTTTCGTTGATGCCTTTTTTCAGGACGGTTTCCCGGAAATCACAGTCGAAGGTTTCCACGCCGATCTTAATTTTTACGGTGATGTTGTGCTTTCCGAAAAAGTCCCGGAGAGCGGGAACTTCCTTTCGGTGCATCCAGTGGCACTCAAAATGAATTTCTTTGATGCCGGTTTTGAGACACTGTTTCAAAAGGGCGTTCATGGTCTTTTCGTCCAGATCGCAGAAGCTGCCGGAGTTGATGACCTCCAGCTTTTGAAATTGTCCGGTAACTTTTTGAATTTCTCTGATGTTGCATTGGTAATTGCGTTCCGTGTCTCTGCTGAAATCCAGATGGTAATCGCAGAAGGTACAACGCCGCCATTTGCAGCCGGAGCCCCGTAAAAGCAGGATTTCCCGGGGATTTTTCTCTGTGATGACGGAGTAGCGAACGAGATTGTTCTGTTCCATGTTGATTTCTTTTAGGGATATTCGGCCGATAAAAAAGGTTCCGCATGAACTGCGGAACCTGAAAAAGCGTAAAAATATCCCGTTTCCTTTCCGTAGTTTTGTTTAAAGACAGGATGGTTCCGAACTGTCTGCAAATAAAGTAAAGCTATAAAACTTCTATTAAAATTCATTATATCACGCGCTGGGATAAAGCGCAACGCTTCTTAGGGAATTTTGTGTTTTAGATCGTGTTCAGGATTTTTTCCAACTGTTTCAGATTACGGCATTCGGCCATGAGGTCGCAGTGGGGGAGATAGGATTTTACCATGCTGTCTTCGGTGTTCCAGCGTTCCCTGGGCTCGGGATTGAGCCAAAGCACTTTGGAACATTGGGCGCGGAGATCC
>JBJDXI010000186.1:0-5353 GCA_051866595.1 Clostridia bacterium | reverse complement strand
CTCACCACGATGAACGCCGGCAATGATGTGGCCTTTGCCAATAAGGAAAGCCTTGTTACCGCCGGCCATCTCGTGATGGCTCTGGCCAAGGAAAAACAGCTGGCCCTCCTGCCGGTGGACAGTGAACATTCCGCTGTTTTTCAATGCTTGCAGGGCGGTCACAGCGGCCTGAAAAAGCTGGTGCTGACGGCTTCCGGCGGCCCTTTCCGGGATTTTACGCCGGAGCAGATGGAAACCATTACGCCGGAAATGGCGCTGAAACATCCCACCTGGAATATGGGAGCCAAGGTAACCATCGACAGCTCCACGATGATGAATAAAGGGTTGGAAGTGATCGAGGCCCATTGGCTTTTTGATTGTCCCTATGATCAGATCGACGTTCTGATTCAGCCTCAGAGCGTGATCCATTCCATGGTCTGCTTTAAAGACGGTTCTTTCATCGGTCATCTGGGCAAAGC
Organism: Clostridia bacterium; assembly: GCA_051866595.1. Lineage (GTDB taxonomy): Bacteria > Bacillota > Dehalobacteriia > UBA7702 > UBA7702 > UBA7702. The sequence goes on along the minus strand of JBJDXI010000186.1, from coordinate 4,895 downwards.
CGATATGCGGATTCCCATTCAGTACGCGCTGACCTATCCGGAGCGGTGGGAAAACCCGCTGGAAGAACTGGATTTCGCTTCCCTCGGCCATATTGATTTTTACGCGCCGAAAAAGGAGAATTTCCCGCTTTTGTCTCTGGCTTACGAAGTGGGGGCCGCCGGCGGCACATTGCCGGCGGTGATGAACGCCGCCAATGAAGTGCTGGTGTATAAGTTTTTGGAAAAGAGAATAAACTATAAAGATATTTATCGGTATGTGGCGAAAACGGTGGAAGCCCACGAGAATATTTCTTCGCCGACACTGGAAGAAATTCTCGCCGCGGCGGCGGAAACCAAAAAAGCTCTGGCCCGTACCGGCGAATGAGGTGTGATATTTGAGCGTTATCTGGACGGTTTTATTAACTTTATTGATGTTCGGCATCATCATTTTTGTGCATGAGGGCGGGCATTTGCTTTGCGCCAAGGCCTGCGGCATCTACGTGGAGGAATTTTCCGTCGGCATGGGGCCTTTGCTCTTCTCTTTCACGAAAGGTGATACTAAATATTCTTTGCGCCTTCTGCCCATCGGCGGCTATTGCAAAATGCCCGGGGAAGACGGCGAAAGCGAATATGAAAACGGCTTCGATAAAAAATCGGTGCCCAAACGAATGTTGGTGGTAGCCGGCGGGGCGCTGTTCAATATTCTCTTCGCGGTGCTTCTTTTCATTGTGGCCTTTATGGGCCTCGGTACCTCCACTTCAGAACCTCTTATCGGTGAGGTGAGTGAGGATTATCCCGCCTACGAGGCCGGTCTGGAAGCAGGCGACCGTATTCTTTCCATCAACGGTACGGCGGTGGACAGCTGGAGCGATATGACGGCACTGATTCAAAGCGGCGTTGGTGAGGAATTGGTGCTGACGGTGGAACGGGACGGCGAAACATTGGATCTTTCCGTGACGCCGGTTGAAAATGAAAACGGGACCGGTGTCATCGGTATCGTCGCGGCCAGGGAAAGCGTTTCCGTTTTTGAAGCCGTGAAAATCGGCTTTGTCCAGACTTATGAACTGACAAAGCTGGTTCTCGTTTCCTTATGGCAGATGATTACCGGTGCCATCGGTCTGGAATTGGCGGGGCCCGTCGGTGTCGGTCAGATGGTGGGCCAGGCGGCCTCCTACGGCTTCTTCAATTTCCTTGTGTTTATTGCCGCCATCAGTGTGAACCTCGGCGTTGTGAATCTTTTGCCGCTGCCGGCTCTGGACGGCAGCCGTCTGGTGTTTCTCACCATTGAAGGGATCCGGCGGAAGCCTATCAGCCCTTCGGTGGAAGGTACCATCCATTTCGTCGGTTTTATTTTACTGATGGTGCTGATGGTGGTGATTACCTATTTCGATATTACCCGATTAGCAGGATAAGGCAATGAAAGAACGAAAAAAAACAAAACAGATCATCATCGGTGGCATCCCCATCGGCGGCGGTGCTCCGGTGGTGATTCAAAGCATGAATAATACGAAAACCGCCGATGTGGAAAGCACTTTGCGTCAGCTCCATGCCTTAAAGGCCGCCGGCTGTCAGATCGGACGTCTGGCCGTGCCCGACTGTGAGGCGGCGGAGGCGCTGAAAACGATCGTGCAGGCTTCGCCTATGCCTCTGGTGGCGGATATTCATTTCGATTACCGTCTGGCCCTGGCCAGTATCGAAAACGGCATTGACGCGCTGCGCATCAATCCCGGGAATATCGGCAGTGAAGAAAAGGTCAGAGCGGTGATTGACGCGGCGAAGGATAAAAACATTCCCATCCGCATCGGCATCAACGGTGGTTCCCTGGAAAAAGATCTGTTGGCAAAGTACGGTTATACCGCCGAGGCCATTGTGGAAAGCGCCCTGAGAGAAGTGTCCGTCTTTGAAAAGTACGGCTTCGATCAGGTGAAAATTTCCGTGAAATCTTCCTCGGTTACAACGACGGTGGCGGCTTATGAAATGCTCAGCGAAAAGGTGGATTATCCCCTCCATGTGGGGGTGACCGAAGCCGGGACACTGCTCAAGGGCAGTGTGAAATCGGCCATCGGCATCGGGATTCTGCTGGCCGAGGGCATCGGTGATACCATCCGCGTTTCCCTGACGGGGGATCCGGTGAACGAAGTCATCGTTGCCGGAGAAATTCTGAAAGATCTGGGCCTGAGAGAAGATGGGATCGAGATCATTTCCTGCCCGACCTGCGGGCGGACAAAGGTGGATCTGGAAAAAATGGTAACCGCTGTGGAGGCGGAGCTCAAGGGGTTTGTTTCCCGTCGCCCGCTGACCGTTGCGGTGATGGGCTGTGAAGTCAACGGCCCCGGTGAAGCGAAAGAAGCCGATTACGGCATCGCCAACGGCAAAGGACAGGGTCTTTTGTTCAAGGACGGCACCGTGATCGGAAAATATAAAGAAGAGGACATTGTCGGCGTACTCGTCGACGAAATCAGGAGGAATGAACAGTGAGATACAGTAAATTATTTGCCCCGACGTTGAGAGAAGTACCTGCCGAAGCGGAAATTGCCAGCCATCAGCTGATGCTCCGCGCCGGAATGATGCGGAAAGTGGCTTCCGGTATTTACTCTTATCTGCCTTTGGGGTGGCGTACTTTAGATAAAATCAGCGATATTGTCCGCGAGGAAATGGACGCCGCCGGCGCCCAAGAACTCCTTTTCCCCATCGTTCAGCCTGCGGAACTGTGGCAGAGTAGCGGACGCTGGGATGTATACGGTGACGAAATGTGGCGGGTCAAAGACCGTCACGGCAGAGATTTCTGTCTTGGGCCCACCCATGAGGAAGTGGCCACCGGTCTCGTGCTGAGCGAAGTGAAATCCTATAAACAGCTGCCTCTGATGATTTATCAGATTCAGAATAAATACCGTGATGAACGCCGTCCCCGTTTCGGTCTGATGCGCAGCCGCGAATTTATCATGAAGGACTGCTACAGCTTTGACCGGGATGAAAGCGGTCTGGACGTTTCCTATCGTCTGATGTACGACGCTTATGTGAAGATCTTTGACCGCTGCGGTCTGGATTACCGTCCTGTCCGCGCCGATAACGGCGCCATCGGCGGCAGTTCCTCTCATGAATTTATGGTGCTGGCCGAAAGCGGTGAAGCGGAAATTCTCTACTGTGATTCCTGTGATTACGCCGCCAACATTGAAATCGCCGAATCCGCCAAAGGCGAAAAAGCGGAAACCGAAGATATGAAGGAAGTGGAAAAGGTTTTAACGCCGGATTGCCGTACCATCGACGATGTGGCCGCTTTCCTCCATCTGGATACGAAAAAGTCCATGAAAGCGCTGTTCTTCATGGCCGATGAAACCCCGGTGCTGATCTTCATCCGCGGCGACCGCCGTCTGAACGAAGTGAAAGTGCAGAATTATCTCGGCGCTCATCTGTTCTATATGGGTACCGATGTCGATCTCCAAAATGCCGGTCTCGTTCAGGGCTTTATCGGACCCTGCGGCCAGAAAATCAAAGTACTGGTCGATGAGGAAATCGCCGAAGGTCGCAATTTCTGCTGCGGCGCCAATGAAGAAGGCTATCATTTGATTAATGTCAATTACGGCCGTGATTTTGAAGGTGAAGTCGGTCATTTCCGTATGGTGGAAGCCGGGGAACGCTGCCCCGTCTGCGGCGGTACGCTGAAGAGCGCCCGCGGCATCGAAGTGGGACAGGTCTTTAAACTCGGCACCAAATACAGCGTTTCCATGGGTGCGGAATACCTCGATGAAAACGGTAAAGCCAATCCCTTTGTCATGGGGTGCTACGGCATCGGTGTGGGCCGTACCATGGCGGCGGCCATTGAACAGAACCACGATGAAAACGGTATCGTCTGGCCCAAGGCCATCGCTCCCTTTGAAGTTATCATCGTTCCCGTCAGCGAAAAGAGCGAGCGGCAGATGACGGCGGCGGAAGCCCTCTATAAGGAATTGCAGGCCAGAGGAATCGATGTTCTTCTGGATGACCGCGCGGAACGGGCCGGCGTGAAATTCAAAGACGCCGATCTGATTGGGATTCCTCTGCGCATTACCGTCGGCGACAAGAGCTTGGACAAGGGGATGCTGGAATATAAAGAAAGAAAAACCGGAGAAAGCGGCCTGATCGCTGTGGAAAACGGCGCCGATGAAGTGATCCGCCTTCTCTCGGCCATTGACTGAGGAAAAGCCTATGCGAAAGAATATTGCCCTTCTCTTTCTCGGAATCGTCCTCGTCCTTTTCGGGGTCTGCTGGGGCGGTGACGCTGTGGGTCTCTGGAACATCGACCTGTTTTTCGATGGCTGGTGGTCGTTGATCTTTATCGTTTTGCCGGTCTACGGCATGATGCGCCACGGCGTGAAGTGGTTTGATGTCTGTGTCCTGCTTTTCGGCGTCGTCGCGCTTCTGTCCTCCCTCGGTGTTATCGACTGGGCAAAAATCCGTTTGCTTTTCTTCCCCGCGCTGGTGATCTTTATCGGTCTTTCGGTGATTTTCAGCATCTTTAAACGAAAGCCTTCGGAAAATCTTGAACGGGAAGCGGCTTCCAAAATCAACGCTGTTTTTGGGGCCAACCGCAAGCGTTTTGACGGTCAGGTCTATGATGGCGGTCATGTGGACGCGGAATTTGGCGGTATAGAGCTGGATTTGCGCAACGCCGTGATTGAACGGGATATTAAAATGAATGTTTCCGCGGTCTTCGGCGGTGTGAAAATCTGGTTTCCGCCCAATGTCAAAGTGGTGGTGGAAAATTCCTCGGTTCTCGGCGGCGTGAAAAACAACGTACGGGAAAATAACGCCTATAATGTGCCGACGGTGCGGATTCACTGCTGTGCTGTTTTTGGCGGCATCGAATTGTATTGAATAAGGGAAAACCGCTTTCTCCGGTTTTCAGCAAAAGCTGAACAAAAACAGGAGAAGGTGGT
>JBJDXI010000185.1:0-5450 GCA_051866595.1 Clostridia bacterium | reverse complement strand
AAGAACACAATTATCACCTAAGGATGCGGTTGAATCTGTATGGGCTTGTGACAAGTACAAATATCCTTTGCAGGTTGCCAACATCAGTATGACAGATTCTGACACGATCAATCTGGCAAATCGTTTATTCCAGCATAATGCATTATCTTTGTCCATTGGAGATGATATAACCATAGTTAATCCAGAGACAGGTGAAGAAATGCAACTCTCTCTTCCTGCGTTTGGCACAGTGGTGTCCAATCTTCCTTTTGTACCGTTTGAGATTATCCCTGATGACGACAAAGATGAAATTTCTCAAATGCCGTTGGCTTCTGAATTGGATGGCAGATCAGATTTGTATTGCTATATCGCAACGAAGATTGCCGATGTAATCAAGCCCGGTGGAACACTCGGGATCATTGTTTCCAACTCTTGGCTTGGCACAAATGCAGGTACCAAACTTATCGAGGTTTTAAAACAGAAATATTATTTAAAACAAGTACACCTTAGTGGAAAAGGGCGCTGGTTCAAAAATGCCGATGTAGTGACAACCATTGTTGTACTGGAAAAGAAGGATGACAGCCAAAAAGCTACTACTGATTTTTGGCTGTGGAAACAGTCCTTGGAACAGCTGACTGCAGATATCGATAAAGAAAATACTTTAGTTAACTCGGCATTGCTGGGAACAGAGCTGGATAAAAACGTATCAAGACTATCGAAATATACACAAAGTCAGATTGATGACCTGTTAGCACTGAATGTATGTTACAACGCTTTGTTCCATGATATTGATTGGTTACTAAATGTAAAAGATAAGATTATTCCGATCAACAAGGTTTACCATGTTTTTAGAGGCAGTCGTAGAGGTTGGGATGCACTGTTTTATCCGCAAGCGGGCGAACATAGGATTGAAAGGCAATATCTGAAAAAGGTTCTTATAAACGCCCGAAATGTAAATCGGCTCACTGCAACAGCGGACAGAGATGCTTTCTGCTGTGGTGTATCAACAGCGGATTTGGAAAAGCAAGGTCATGTTGGTGCACTGGAGTGGATAGCAAAATTTGTCGACCAAAGAAATGGTGTTGGAAGACCACTACCGACAGTTCTTAGAAGAACCGGCATGGAATGGTACGAGTTGCAAGACAACGAAATTGCCGAGGTATTCACGATGATGAATCCTGATCAGCGCCTTTTCTTTGCAAAATTTGAAACTCCGTCATTCGTGAATCAGAGGCTCATTGGATTAACCCATAAAGCGAGTTATTCGGATGAAGATCTCAATCATGCGTTGCTTAATTCGATGTTCACAATGTTCTATATAGAAGCCTCTGGCTTTGGTCGAGGACTCGGTGTTTTGGATGTGAACAAAGACAGCATTGCAAATTGTTATATGCTTAATCCGAAACTGGTTTCCCAAAATGACAGAACAAAAATTATTGCAGCATTTGAGAAGTTAAAATCCAGACAAATCATGAGGGTTTCCGAAGAATTGTCGGATGACATTCGTTTGGAGTTTGAGCATACTGTTCTGAAAAGCTTTGGCATTGACGATTATTTTGAAAAAATCAAATCGTCGCTACTCTCTATGCAAGAAACAAGAGCCACTGTAAGAGAATAATCGTCGGCAAGGCACTAACCGTGAAAAGTTAGTGCCTTGCCTTTTTACGAATTTAACTTCGACACAACTTGTATCGAAGTTGCGTATATCACTCTCTGCAAATTGCGGCGAAGTGCTTTTTAACTTCTGCCCAAATTGGGCAGAAGTTGGATTTTGGACTTCCGACCAACTTGGTTGGAAGTCTGTTTTTTATTCCTGACAAGTTGTCGGGAAGTTGATTATGAAAATTCTGTCCAACTTGGGCAGAATTATTTTTTGCATTTTCCTTGAAGCAGTTCTAAAAATGCCTTTTTTGGCGGCTACCATTTGGGGAGTTTTTCTGAGACCACTCCCCAAAACGCCAATCCCATCGGCTACCACGTGGGGAAACCTTTTGCAAATTGCAGTCGAGGCACGCATAAAAAGTTTGTTTTCGGCGGCTACCATTTGAGATGGACTATGGACAAAAAGCCTTTCTCACCGGCTACCACTTGGAAGATAAATAACCATCCATTTAAGTTATGACACAAAACTCCCTGAAAAAACGGGTCAAAAAATAAGCTACAATCACATCGGCATACTCCCCGCCAATTTACTCTATGACATTATGGACGGAAAGGCGGCATGACCGAAATCATGCCGCCTCCCCGAAAACATTATTATACTGTTTTATTGGACCGCCCTCTCGGGGAACTTCTTTTTTTTGTCTTTGCCGCATAATATGAACCATCAAAAGACATGGAGCCGATTTATGGAAGACATCATCACCCAAGGCTGGCAAATGGAAATCCGGGATATCCGAAAGGTTCAGGACAATGTCTGGCAGATACAGACAGAGGCAGGGCTCTTCGCTCTGAAGCGCAGTTTACTGAAAGAGAAAAATCTCCGTTTTATCTGCGCCGCTGAGGAAAGTCTCCCCCGCCACGGATTCACCCGCTTTGCCCGCCTGCAAAAAACAGCGGAAGGAGAGCTCTTTCACAGGGAAGACTCGTCCCTTTTCACCCTGCATCAATGGATCACCGGTCAGAAATGCGATTTCGACTCCGCGGAACATCTTTTTTCCGCCGCCGCGTCCTTAGGAGATTTTCATCTGCGCAGCAGGGAAAAAACGCTCCGCACCCTCTCCCCCGGCCGCTCCAACTGTTTCGCTCAGGCGGAACGGCTCCAAGGGCGCATCCGGGAGCTGCACCGTTTTTATCACCTTTCCCTCAGTGAACCCCAAAATCGCTTCACCCGGCTCTATCGTTTTTATTATCCCCCTTTTACGGCAAAAGCCATCAACGCTTTGAACGCCCTTCTCTCTTCGGAATATCCCCGCCTCGCCGCCGAAGCAAAAACCGTCGGCTCCTTTATTCATTACGATGTGGCCGCCCGGAATTTCATTATCGGAAAAGACGGCGCTTATCTCATCGATTTTGACTATTGCTGCGGCGGCTTGCCGTTAACGGATCTGATGCGCCTGACCAAACGAGCCATGAAAAAAGGAGAGAATTTTGAAAAAAAGATCGACGCTATCTGTAACGGTTATCAGCAGAACCGTAAACTCACCGCCGCCGAAGCCAATGTTCTCTGCGCGATGCTTCTCTTTCCACAAAAATTCTGGCGGCTATCTCACCGTTATTTCTGTGAAAACAGGGAACGGGACGAGGATTTCTATGTAAAAAAAATGCTTCTCGCCGCCGAAGAGCTGGAAAAAGAAGATCGATGGCTCGCCAAGCTGAAAGACAAACTGGAGGTACTCCCTTGACTCAACATTCCACCATTGCCCTGGACGGAAGAGGCGCTTTTCTCTATCGTGGCACCGGCATCGGCACCTATACCTGGCAGCTTCTTTTCCACCTGACCAAAGAAATACCGGATTTAAAAATCTTTTTACCAGGAGAAGAGTACCGTCATTTTTCTTTTACCGATGAAACAGCGGTTTCCCGTTTTTCCCACCGCGATCTCTGGCGGCAGGTTTTTCTGCCCGAGGCGCTTCTGAAAAACGCCACGGAACTCTACCACGTTCCTCAGAACGGCATCGGCCTGCCGGAGAAGAAAATCTGCAAAGAAACGGTGACTATTCACGATCTCATCCCCTACCTTTTCCCGGAAACCGTAGGCCGGGGGTATTTAAAGGAATACTTATCGGAAATGCCCTCCATTCTTGAGCGAAGCGACGGCATCATTACCGTGTCCCAATGTTCCAAACAAGACATCCTCCGTATTTTTCACTACCCGGAAGAAAAGATCAGCGTTATTTACGAAGCCCCGGAACCAATCTACCGCCCTCTGCCCCCCGGAGAGACCAAAACTTTCCTGAAGAAAAATTACGGCATCGACGGTGATTATATTCTCTATGTCGGCGGGTTCGGCATCCGCAAAAACATCAAAGCCCTGATCAACGCTTTTTACCTGCTGAAAAGGGAAGTCAACCTTCCTCTTCGTCTCGTCCTGCCGGGAAAGAGAAACCGGGACTTTGACGCCATGGATCAGCTGGCCGAAGCGCTGGGTATGAAAGGTGAAATCATTTTTCCCGATTATGTACCTGTCGAAGATTTGCCCTGGTTTTACAACGGAGCAACGATGATGGTTTATCCCAGCATTTACGAAGGCTTCGGTTTGCCACCGCTGGAGGCCATGGCCTGCGGCACACCGGTCATTGCCGCGAAAACCTCTTCCCTGCCGGAAATCCTGGGCAGCGCCGCGCTGTGGTGCAATCCCTTCGACACCACGGACATCGCCGGACAAATACACCGACTTTACGTTTCCCCAACGCTAAGAAACCGATTGTCTCAAAAGGGGAAAGAAAAAGCCGCTTCCTACTCCTGGCAGAAAGCGGCCTCCGAAACGGCGAATTTTTTTCGGAAAATTCTTCGTTAAGTTACTGTTTTTTCGTTACGGGGATCCATACCTCAAAATGCATATGCTCCGGATCATCGTCAAGATAGACCTCGATATCGGGACCGGAAGCGTATTCATAGCCGGAAGAAGGCAGCCATTCCTTGACAATACGAACTTCAAGCTCCTGGATAGAGGGACCGGGACCCTCACCGGGGAAAATCGCCCAGGTGGCGGCGGGAACTTCGTATTCTTCCAGTGTTTCATCGACGGCAGAACTGGCCGCGGCGATGTAATATTTCCAGGGCCCCTCGGCGTTGCCACAGACACTGACACCAAGAATCCCTTTGGGGGAGCTGTCCATCAGGGAACAGAGTTTCTGAAGCGTACCGTCGGCCCCGACTTCCTGCCATTTCCGAGGAATGTTCTCAAAATTCTTTTCGACCTCTTTTTCCAGGGGACAGGAAACACCGATCACGCGAAAGGCTTCTTTTGTTTCAATGCGATAATTCATTTCTTCCACTCCTGTAATTGAAATTTTAAATACCAGAGGCGATGTGGATTTTACGGTGATGCCATCCCGGCGCAGCGCCGAGGGAGCAACGCCGTGCACCGATTGAAAGGCCCGGTTAAAGGCGGTGGGAGAGGAGTAACCGTATTTCAGCGCCACATCAATGATTTTTTCATCGCCGCCCTGAAGATCAACGGCGGCCCGGGACATTTTCCGCCGGCGGATATACTCCGTCAGCGTCATATCGGCCAGATACAGAAAAACCCGCTGAAAATGGTAGAAGGAACAACCGGCAATCCGCGCCAGTTCTTCGGGATCCGGATCTTCCGTCAGATGATTTTCAATATAACCGATGGCTTTGTTCAACCGTTGGGTCCAGTCCATTCTTTTACCTCCGACACAGATATTTTACCTTAAATTTCCGATGATTTCCTCTCTTTTTCCGATAAACAGAGAGAGATACAAAAAAACCGTCCCGGAAATACGGGACGGTTTTACTGGTGAGCCATCGGCGATTCGAACGCCGGACACCCTGATTAAAAG
>JBJDXI010000184.1:0-27707 GCA_051866595.1 Clostridia bacterium | reverse complement strand
GGTAGAGCGCATGACTGTTAATCATGATGTCGCTGGTTCGAGCCCAGCAGGGGGAGCCATATAAAAGAAATCATCCTTATCGGATGATTTCTTTTTTTGTGTAGATTGAGTGATATATAACCGCAAATGAAATTGACACAGAACCGGGTAGATTAAAGAGCTAAGCTAAAAGCTTTTCCTTCATTCGGATGACATCAAATCAGGTAATCGCGTTATAACAAAGGATGTAATTCAACTGAAATATTCCAATGGTAGTCCGTGGGAAAAGGTTTGGAATAATCTTGCTTTTTATTTTCTAAATTTCGTTTTATTATTTTCTCTTTTCTTTTGGCGCATGTGGTTAACTTAAGAGTATTGTACTTGTTTTTATACTAAAAAATCCCCGTTCATCGTGGAAAACCATCGGATTGAACGGGGATTTTTTTCGAATTATTTGTTTACGACCAGTTTAAAAGTATATCCCTGGTTCCTTGCCTGATCAATAAAGGAGCCGAGGATCTTGCTGTTTGTGGATGATACGGCATGGAGCAAATACACAGCTCCGGGGTGCAGGCGGTTGTTCAGATTGTTCAGCGACGAAGAGACAGGCGGCTGAGAAACCGGATTATAATCGCCATAGGCAAAGCTCCAAAATACGGATTTCATTTCCATTTCATTCATCAATGCCATAGATTGTTCACTGTAAATCCCCGCCGGATTGCGGAAGAGCGTCATTTCATAATGGAATTGATTCCGGAGTACATTTTGCAGTTTCTCTATATCTTCGTACTGTTTTTGAAGACTCATTGAAGGCATCCCATTCGCCGGATGAGTTGAGGAATGATTTCCCACAACATGGCCTTCGTCGATCATTCGCTGAACAAGATCGGGGCGGCTCTGAACGTAATCAAGAGTTACAAAAAAGACGGCTTTAACATTTTTTTCTTTTAATATATCTAGTATTTTCGTGGTGTACCCGTTTTCATATCCTAGGTCAAAGGTGAGATAAATGATTTTTTCTCCGGAAGAATCAATGCTCAATGTATTCCACCGGTCTCCATAAGCGTTTTGGAATCGCAGGGGTTCTGCGGGTCGGTTCATACTGTCGTAATCTTTCCCAAACCAATAATCTTTTCTAGTATTTGATATGGCGCTTATCCCGGAGAAATCGATCGGATGATTGTAGTTCCCTGCGGTGATTCCGTAATATTTTTTGCCGTAGCGCATAAGCATGGCTGCCATTTCTCCCCGGGTGGATCCTTTTTTCGGACAAATGGAAAGTGTGTTTTCGGCTTCATTCCGGCTGCCCATGATGATGCCGTTTGCCACGCACCATGCAACATGCTTTTCGGCCCAGTCCGATACGCTGGCGCTGTCGGTAAACGCTTCGCTGTTGATGGGGTCCGCGTCTGCCGGGCCGTTAAAATATTCGTAATATTTGTGAAGAATTTTCGCCGTTTCTTCCCGGGATACGGCTTGATAAGGATGGAAACATCCATCGGGGAAACCTTCGGTGATCTTTGTCTGTTTTGCCCATTGAACGGCTTTCTCGTACCAGCTTCCTTTTTCGATGTCCGGATAGCTGCTTTCATTTTCTAATGCCGGTTCTTGGGCCAGACGGTACAACACTGTTACCATCATGGCCCGGCTCATGGTTGTCTCCGGGGCAAAGGTATTTTCAGCTGTCCCTGCAAACAATCCGTTTTCGTAAGCTCCGTAAACGTCGTTATAGTACCAGGCGTTTTTTGTTACATCATTAAAAGGACGTCCGATGTCTTTCGCGGCTATGTTTCCGGAGACTGCTGTTAATAAAAATAGGATAACGGTCAGTGATAAAAGTCGATGGGTGATTTTCATTTGTTTCCTCCTTTTTCTTTTAATCATATCGGAATTTGTTGGGTTTGACAAGGGGAATTGCCGGTTTGAATGATTGATTTTCCTTTTTTTCTGTGCTATTCTTGTTTTATCGTCACAGAGAGAGGTATTTTATGAAACGTTCCTGTATTCCCTGGATTCTACTGATCATATTTGAATTGATTGCGGTATCTCTCTGGCTGTTGCTGGATCAGATTTTTTATTTTTTCAATTTTACTTATATCGGGCTTTGTCTCTGCGTCGGGCTGCGGCTATACGAAAGAAAAATCCGTTTTGCCCGCCGTTTTGTGCAACTTTGTATCGGCAGTTATATGCTGATTTTCCTCGGCTTGATCTGCGGCGAGAATATGCAGATCGAAGGTTTTTGGTATTATTTGTTTCTCGGTTCTTTTGAGGCCGCGGTGATTCATTATTTTGTGGCAAAGATATGCGGTCCGCTGGTCTTTGGCCGCGGTTGGTGCGGCTATGCCTGCTGGACGGCGATGATCCTTGATCTTCTGCCCTTTTCGGAACCTTCCGGTCCCCGTAAAAAAATCGGTTATATCCGTTACATTCTGTTTGCGCTGTCCTTGCTTTTCGTCGGTGCGCTCTTTGTTTTTCGGATTCCGAATCCCGGGAAAGTGATGTTCTGGTGCTTTATCTTTGGGAATATTCTCTATTATGTAACCGGTATCGCGCTGGCGTTTTTGTTCAAGGATAACCGTGCTTTCTGTAAATATATTTGCCCTGTTACGGTCTTCCTGAAGCCGATGTCTTACTTTTCGCTCCTTCGTCTCAAGGTTGACGCTGACAAATGCGTCTCTTGCGGGAAATGTGTTAAAAGCTGTCCGATGGACGTTGATTTATTGGACCCTTCCCGGAAAAGGAAAAACGGTACCGAGTGTATTCTCTGTTTCCGTTGTTCCGAAGTCTGTCCAAAAAAAGCGGTAAAATAATGCTTGACTCTTACGCTGCGTCATAGCGTATGCTTATTCCAGAGGTGATCTTATGCGTTTAACAATAAAAGAAACCGCGGAGTTGATGGGTATCAGCATACGGACGCTCCATTATTACGATGAAATCGGTCTTTTGGTTCCGGAGAAAAAGGCCGACAACGGATACCGTTTTTACGATACCGACGATATTATGGAGCTTCAGCAGATTCTGTTCTTTAAAAAGCTTGATTTTTCGTTGAAAGAAATTCAGGAAATGATGTCCTCTTCTTCTTATGACTGCCGTTTTGCTTTGGAACGTCAGCGGGGTTTCTTATTGTCAAAACGCCATCATCTCGATGAGATGATTTCAATGATTGACAAAGTGTTAGGAGGTAATCCCATGACAAAAGAAAATGAAATGAAAAGTGAAGCGGAATTGACGGCACAATATGCGGAAGAAGTGAAATTGCGCTGGGGCAATACACCGGCTTACCGGGAATTTCAGGAAAAAGAGAAAAATCTGGATGATTCGTCCCGCCTTCGGATAAAGGAAGACGCGGACCGCATTTTTGCAGCTTTTGCCGAACGTATGGACTGTGATCCCGGGGCTGAGGATGTTCAGCAGCTGGTGCAAGATTGGCAGCATCATATTTCAGAAAACTATTACCATTGTACCAAAGAGATTTTGGCCTGTCTTGGTAAAATGTACACCGCGGATGAACGATTCCGACGTACATTGGATCGCTTTGGTGACGGCAACGCCGATTTCATTGCCGAAGCCATTGAAATTTACTGTGAGAACTGAGAAAGATTTCATATCCCGTCTAGTAAAAAGACGGGATATGTATTTTTATATAAGGATTCTGGTAAGAACATCATATTCATGGTATAATAAAAAAACGGATGATGGAAAAATGGATAAATTTGAATTATTGAAAAAATATTTTGGATATGAACAGTTTCGGTATCCTCAGGAACCGATTATTGACACCGTTCTTGCCGGTAAAGATGTTCTCGGCGTGATGCCTACCGGGGCGGGAAAATCACTGTGTTATCAGATCCCGGCGCTGATGCTGCCCGGCATTACCCTTGTGATCTCTCCGCTGATCTCACTGATGAAGGATCAGGTCAGCGCACTGATCAAAATGGGGATTCCTGCGGCGTATATCAATGCGACACTGACGCCGTCCCAGACGAAAACGGTGCTTCAGCGGGGGAGAGAAGGCCGTTATAAGCTGATTTACGTAGCTCCGGAACGTTTGTCCTCTTCGGACTTTTTGAAGCTTTGTGGCTCTGTGGATGTTTCGTTGGTGGCTGTGGACGAAGCTCACTGTGTTTCCCAATGGGGCCATGATTTTCGCTCCGCGTATCTTACCATTCCCGACTTTATTCACCGTTTGCCGAAGCGTCCTTTGATGGCGGCTTTTACCGCCACGGCCACGGAAGAAGTGCGGCGTGATATTCGCCGGCTCCTTGGATTGCGTGATCCTGAAATCTATGTTTCCGGTTTCGACCGGCCTAATTTATTTTTTGACGTCCGCCGTCCTCAGAGTAAATTCAATGAGCTGCTGCGTATTTTAAAAGATCATCCCCATGAAAGCGGAATAATCTATTGTGCTACCCGCAAAACTGTGGAGGAAGTCGCTGCCCGTCTGAACCAGATGGGGTATGAGGCAACCCGGTATCACGCGGGACTTTCCGACCGGGAGCGAAAAGAGAATCAGGATGATTTTCTCTTTGACCGGAAACCGGTGATGGCGGCAACAAACGCTTTTGGCATGGGTATTGACAAATCCAACGTTTCCTTTGTGGTCCACTACAATATGCCGAAGAACATTGAAAGCTATTATCAGGAAGCGGGCCGCGCCGGCCGTGACGGCGAACCCGCGGAATGTATTCTTTTATATGAAAAGAAAGATATTGTCATCAATCGTTACTTTATCGAACACAGTACGGAAAACAATGGCCTGGATCCCGGGATCCGGCAGAAAATCAGAGAGAACGAACTGAAACAGCTGAATGAAATGATCCATTATTGCACTTCGGATCAGTGTTTGAGGAACATGATTCTTCAGTATTTCGGAGAAACAGCGGAGGAACCCTGCGGAAATTGTGCCAATTGCTGTCATGATTTCATTGTGGAGGACCGAACCGATGAATATTTCACCATTCTCACCTGCGTGGATGAAGTACGTCAGCGCTTTGGTTCAACAATGGTGGCGGATATTCTCAAGGGCAGCCGGAACAAACGTATCCGTTCTCTGAATCTGTCGTTGTTGTCTTCTTACGGAATGATGTCCGACCGAAAGGTGTCTGAGATTAAAAAGTTCATTGATGATCTGATGGATCAGGAATATCTTTTTATTACGGATGATGAATATCCCGTTATCGGTTTAACGGAAAAAGGCCGTGATGTTCTGGAGGGCGAGGCGAGAGTGGCGATCCGCCGTCGCGAGGATGATACGGAGGATGGACCGACGAAAAATGAAACCAGGCCCAAGCAGGTGTTGACTCCCCTGGATGAGCTATATGAAGTGTTGCGTCAGAAACGCAATGAGATGGCTGAAGCGGAAGGCATCCCCGCTTATGTGATCTTTTCCAATGCGACGCTGCGGGATATGAGCCGTAAGCAGCCGCGTACATCCGCGGAGCTGCTGAACGTCAGCGGGGTGGGAAAAGTCAAGCAACAGCGTTACGGCGCCGTCTTTCTCAAAGTTATCGGCGATTTTTTCGGAGAACCGATTTTGGATGATACTTCCGCTGAAATCGAAAACAGCGGTGGTTTTTACGAAACGGATGAGGATGTTTTCTCTTTCTTTGAGGAAGAACCATTTTCTTCAGAACCGCCGCCGGCATGGGAAAAGGATGAGGACGGTTCTTATCAGGAAGCGATCGACCCCGATTGGAGCGATGAGGACGATGGGAAACTTCTGATTTTTCTCGGCACCGACTGGAGCCTTGACGCTATGGCCGAATATTTTCAGAAGACGCCCAATGAGATATTTCAGCGTCTGAAAGATCTGGGGATGATCCGTAAGCCGACCTTATGAAAGGAATGACATAAATTATGGAAAAGAAAATTAAATCCCTGTTTTTGTCTTGCGGCGCTGATGTCTGCGGCATTGGAGCGGTTTCCCGATTTGAGAACGCTCCTGCAGGTTTTTCGCCGGGGGATTTGGATAAAAACTGCAAATCCGTGATTGTTCTCGGCAAATCCCTTCCGAAAGGGTTGCTTTCGGATGAATCCAAATTGATATACGGTCATTTCAATGAAATGCTTTGCGGGGAAGCCGATAAAATCGCGATGGATGCCGCCGTTCAGATGGAAAAGAAATTCCATTGCCGGGCGATGCCGGTGCCTTCCGACGGTCCTTATGATTACTGGGAGTCTGAAACGATGACAGGGAAAGGTGTGCTCTCCCTGAAACACGCCGCGGTTCTCTGCGGATTGGGTTTTCTCGGCAGAAATACGATGCTGATCCATCCGGAATACGGTAATCTGCTGACGCTGGGCGCGGTTCTTAGTGATCTGGAGCTGGCGTCCGATCCGCTGCGGAGAGAGGAATGTCCGGAATCCTGTGGGAAATGTCAGAAATCCTGTCCGGTTCAGGCCATTGGAAACGGTGTTGTCGATCAAAAAAAGTGCAGAATGAATGCGTACGGTAAAACGTCCCGCGGTTTTGACCGAGTGTTTTGCAATCAATGCCGGGTGGTTTGTCCGATGCGGTTCGGAAAATAAAAAAGCGCGAAACATCGTTCAGATGTTTCGCGTATCTTTTATGCTTCTTCTCTCCAGTTTTTGCAGACGTCAATCCATTCTTTACAACCGGAATATTTTTCCAGTTCCGAAAGGGTGAGCTCAATGGCGGAATTATCACTTCCGCAGGCGGGAAACACCGTTTCAAAACGTTTCAGTGATTCATCGAGATAGACTTCGACGCCGGGGTTGATTCCGAAGGGACAGACGCCGCCGACAGCGTGTCCCACCAAAGGTTCGACCTCATCGAAATGGAGCATTTTGGCTTTTGTTTTGAAATGAGCTTTATATTTTTTACTGTCCACTTTGGCGTCACCGGCGGTGACAATCAGGATGGCGTGATCATCGATTTTAAAAGACAGTGTCTTGGCAATGCGGTTTGCCTCGCATCTTACGGCTTCCGCCGCCAGTTCCACGGTGGCGCTGGAAACCTCAAATTCCATGATCCGGTCGGATATGTTCCATTGGTCAAAATATTCTTTTACGCGTTCAATACTCATGAATTTTCCTTTCTGCCGGTCTGTTTCCGATGTTAAACATTATAGGAAAAGAAGAAAGGACTGTCAAGATTTATCCGGAGATGTATTTTTCAAAAAAAGAAAGTATGTTCTGATTTCACAGTTTTTTCTTGCAACCGGCGGCAAAAGGAATTACAATTAAAATATGATAAATATTTTTTGTTTGGATGAAGATCATAATTGCAGAGAGCTGATGGTTTACGCTGTGCGGAACAGCGGAATGAGCTGCCGTGGCTTTGACGATGCAGGGATATTTCGGACAGCTGCCGCCGCGGAGCACCCGGATCTGATTCTGCTGGAAATCAATCTGTCGGAAATCGACGGTATGGAGTTGCTGTGTGGCCTCAAATCGGACGGACGCACCGGAGAAATTCCTATAATTATTGTATCGAAAAAAACGGAGGAATACGATAAAATCCGGGCGTTGGATGCCGGCGCCGATGATTATATCGCGAAACCTTTCAGTATTTTGGAACTGTTATCCCGGATCCGCGCGGTACTGCGCCGCTCCGGCGGCAGCCGGATGGGTGAAATCCGTGTGGGAAATATTGTACTGCAATGCGCTTCTCACCGTGTTTTTGCCGGCGACAGGGAAGTAACACTGACGAACCGTGAATATCAGCTTTTGTGTTATTTAATGGAAAATGAAGGAATTCTGATTCGCCGTGATGATTTACTCCGTCATGTCTGGGGCTTTGATGTACAGGTGGCGACGAGAACAGTGGATGTACATATCCGTTATCTTCGTCAGAAATTGGGGGATTCCGGTCATCTCATTGAAACGGTGCGCGGTGTCGGGTATCGGATCGGAGGAGAGGCATGAAACGGGAATTGGTAAAATCCATGATTTTAATCGCCGTGGTTTCGGTGTTGCTTACGGCAGCATCGATTTCTTTTCTCTGCCTTTCCGATAATTTTTCCGGTTGGCCGAAGGTTTTACCGGTTACGGCGGTTCTTCTTTTCGTATTCGTTCTTTTTTCTTGTTATTACGGATCCCGTCTGGTAAAAAGACTGTCCGATTCGATCAATGAAATGAAAGCCGGTTCGGAATGTGATTTCCCGGAGTTGGAGCCTCTGCACCGAAAAATCGAAGAACAGGAGCGGATTCGCCGTGAAATGTGCTCGGACATTTCTCATGAGATGAAAACGCCGCTGACAACGATCTGCGGTTATGCGGAGATGATGGAAAACCGCATGATTCCTTCGGAAGATATGCCGGTGATCGCGGCAAAAATGACGGAGGAATCACGGCATTTGTTGTCGATGATTGATCACTTATTGGAATGTCGCTTCTCTTCGGACGATCAACGCTGCTTTCCGATGTTCGATATGAAAAAAACCGTTGAAAAAGTTGCCCGCCGTCTGCGGGTTCCGGCGGATGAGAAAAAAATCCGGATCATTATTGACGGCGAGAACGTTCGGATGCGCGGTGACGAACAGCTTTTTGAGCAGATTTGCTATAATCTTATGGAAAATTCCGTGAAATACACAAACTCTCGCGGTTACGTCTGGGTGACGGTTCGCGCCGCCGCGGAAGGCCGTGAGCTGATCGTTGCCGATGATGGAATTGGAATCTCCGAAAAGAATCAGGTGAGAGTATTTGAGCGGTTCTTCCGGGGGGATCCCAGTCATTGCCGGGAAGTGGAAGGCTGCGGACTGGGTCTTCCTCTCGTCAAGGATTACACGGAGGAAATGGGAGGACGTATCTCCCTTGAGAGCGGAATCGGAAAGGGAACCCGGATACGCGTCTTTTTCCCTTTGTGATGGATATGACAATACGTATCTGAAGATATGATTTATTTTTAACATTCTCTTAACATTTATCTAACTAATTTCTAATGACGATATTGATTTTTTGTTGTAAACTATGTTAAGAAGGAGAGTTTTATGACTATTTTTAACTTTTTTACTTTACTGGGAGGCCTTGCCCTGTTCCTTTTCGGGATGCAGGTGATGGGCGATGGTTTACAACGTGTTTCCGGCAGCAAGCTGGAACAGATTTTAGAGACGCTGACTTCCACTCCGCTGAAAAGCGTATTATTGGGGGCCGCCGTAACGGCGGTCATTCAGTCTTCCTCCGCGACAACGGTTATGGTTGTGGGGTTCGTTAATTCCGGGATCATGCAGCTGAGACAGGTTGTGGGGATCATTATGGGGGCCAACCTCGGTACGACGGTCACGGCGTGGATCCTGAGTTTAACCGGAATTGAGGGGACAAGTTTTCTTGCTCAGATCTGCAAACCGACGTCTTTCGCGCCGATCCTTGCTTTTATCGGTATTATTATGTACCTGTTTTCCAAAAGCGACAAAGCGAAAGATATTGGTACGATCTTTCTTGGCTTTACCGTTCTGATGTTCGGGATGGACTTTATGTCCAGCGCGGTGGAACCTTTGGCGGAAAGTGAAGCCTTTGCTTCTCTTCTTGTGAAATTTTCCAATCCTGTTTTAGGGATTCTGGCCGGGGCTCTTATTACGGCGATTTTACAGTCCTCCTCGGCTTCCGTCGGTATTTTGCAGGCTTTGGCCATCAGCGGAATTCTGCCGTTTTCCGCGGCGATTCCCATTATCATGGGGCAGAATATCGGTACTTGTGTAACGGCGCTGCTTTCCTGTATCGGTACTTCGACCAACGCCAAACGCGCCGCCATGGTGCATTTGTATTTCAATGTGATCGGTACGATTATTTTCCTTGTGATGTTTTACGCGCTTTCTTCTGTTTTCCAGTTTGGCTTTTTGTCGGAAAACATCACCGCGTCACAAATCGCCATTGTGCATACAACCTTCAACATTGTCGCCACCTTATGCTTGCTTCCCTTTACTTCGCTCCTGGAACGGCTGGCTGTTGCCACGATCCGGGATCACAGCGATCATCAGCCCGCGGGAAGCCGTCACGGTGTGATGATTCCCGACGAACGTTTTCTCTCTTCTCCCGCTTTTGCCGTGGAACACTGCAAATCCGTTTTTGAGGAAATGGTCAAGGAAGTAAAGCAGAATCTATTGGATGCCGTTAAGCTGAACACCGAATACAATGAGGAGCTTTATGAAAATATCCAAAAGAGGGAAAAGAAAATTGATGAGTATGAGCATCAGCTCAGCATCTATTTATTGAAACTGAATCAGGCGAATCTTTCCGTAAAGGACTCCAATGATGTATCCCTGATGCTGAACGCCATCGGTGATATGGAACGCATCGCCGATCACGCTTTAAATGTGGCTCATACCGTCAATGAAATTCACGAAAGCGGTGAGTCCTTCTCAAAATGGGGAAAAGCCGAGCTGTCGGTGTTGAATACTGCGGTGATGGATATTACTAACCGTGCGTTCCGGGCGTTTACTGAAAACGATCTGGTATTGGCAAAAACCGTCCGTCCGCTGGAAGACGCCATCGACGGTATGCGGGACGAGCTGAAACGCCGCCATATCCGCCGTTTGCAGAAAGGGGAATGTACCGTTAAACTGGGATTGCATTTTATTGATATTATCGATTCCCTGGAACGGATTTCCGATTATGACGCGGTTTTGGCCGGGTATATTCTTCATGAGAATGATGATCATTTCAACGCCCATCGCTATTTGAAAACCATCAGTGATGAGGACAGAGCTTTGTTCCGTCAGTCCTATGAGGATTTCTGCGCACTGTATTCCTTGCCGGAAGAAGATAATTGATGTTCGGTTAAAAAAACATGCGGCGGGGCAATTTTGCCCCGCCCTTTAAGATGGGAGATTTTTCAATGATTTCCGTAATAATTGGTATGCTTCTTATTGCCGCTTTTTTGCTTGCGATCCGCTCTGTGCGGAAAAATCGCTCCTGCGGTGGTTGTTCCTGCGGCTGTCCGTGCTCTCAAAAGAAAAAATGTGACCGGCGATAAGGACGCGGGAAAACAAGGAAGAGCGGAAACAAATGAATTTGGGAAATTCCGTCAAATGACGGATTATGAAAAAGGATGCGAACACAAACGTGTTCGCATCCTCTTTTTATTTTATGATAGAACTTATTCTTCCGCAGAAAGCTTTTCTGTTGTTTCCGGCTCAGCGTCTTCAAAAACAGCGCCGCTGAAGAGAATGGAGTTGGATTCGCTCAAAGGTTTCTTGTTTTTGCCGGCCTGTTTGACGCAGATTGTGTCACCCTTTTCAATTTCCGCTTTGCGGACGATGACCATATTGGGACTGAAATACGTTGTTTTATAAAGATCATTGTTGATGTAAACGCCGCTGGCTTCGGTCAGGTTTTCCCCGAAGATATAAAGGGAATCCTCACAGAGAACGGCGTCGGAAATGGTGATGTCGTAAATACCCATTTTCAGCGGATTTGCGATGTAGGGGGACTGGCCGTCATGGGAGTAATCCTCTCCGTAGAGCATATCGTATTGGAGCAGCTCCATGCCGGATTGATAGTCATCACTGCCGATGGCGGTCTGCTGGTAGCGGTTCATGGTTCCTTCGTGAATCCCCAGCAGGCTTAAAACGTAGCTTCCCAGCTGATAAGTATAACGGTCACCGTTTTCGCCGGTAAGACCGAAATTGCTCCAGATGACGTAATCCGTTTGGAACAGCGTATTGTTGCTGAGATCTTCGGCTTCCAGATCCAGTCCGGGAAGATGGTCGCCATAAACGACCAGAACCGTGTCTTCGTCGTAATCTTCCAAAGCGTCGGTGAGGTCTTTTAAGAACATATCCATTTCATAATACTGGTTGATGAGATAAGAGAAGCCCGCGATGCGTTCTTCGCCGCCTTCACCGTATACGTAAACACTGTAATCCTCACTGCCGGTGAATTCCGTGGGGTATTTCCCATGCCCCTGAACGGAAATGGTAAAGACAAAGTCTCTGTCTTCGGTAACTTCCATAGCGCCGATGATCTCTTTGGTCAGAACTTTATCTTTTACCCAGCTTACCGGTGTATATTCCAGATCCATCATGTATTCTTTGGAAATGAAGGTGTCGAACCCGAGGTTGGGGAAAACGTCATTCCGGCCGTAAAAAGAAGCGCGGTTATTATGAATGGCCGTGGTGCTGTAACCCAGCTGGCGTAAATTGTTGGCCATGCTTTCGCAGGTTTTTTCCAGTAGAATGGTTTTGTAGGGATACTCTCCGGCACCGAAAAATTCAAGGCTCATGCCGGTGAGAATTTCAAATTCCGTATTGGCGGTACCGGCGCTGACCGTAGCCACATTCAGCTTTCCGGAAATGCCCTCTTCACACATTTTGGTAAAGTTCGGAATGGGGTTTCTGGAATAATAGAGATCTTCAATGCGGTTGGGGTCGAAAAAGGATTCCAGCTGCAGGAAGATAATATTGGGATGTTTTTCCGCCGTTGTGTCCTGAGCCAGCGCTTCCGAGGCGGTATTATTGATCTCATCAATGGTTTCTTCGCTGTAATTGTCGGGTTTGTCAATACCCGAATCAATGAAACTGTTGGAGAGACAGTAAGCGAATCCGTAGTTGTTATAAGCATCGGCCAGATTGTCAAAACGGGAGGTGAGAAGCTCCATGCGGATGACGGTACCGGTGGCGAAAAAGACGATAATCACCATGGAAAGGATAAAAGCCAGGGCTTTGATGTACTTGACTTTTCTCCGCAGCTTGGGTGCCTTGACGGCGATAAAGATGATCAGCGCCACAGCGATGAGGATCAATGCGCTGACCAGAATAATTTCCATTTTGCTCAGATAGATGTCGATGATGCTCAATGCGTAAGTAATCATCGTCAGATCAATGGCGGAAAACGGTGTGGTGCGGAACCCCAATAAAACACAGTTGGCGATGGCGCAGCCGAACCAAATCAGCGAGATCAGAAACGTAATGAATACCCTGCGCTTGAAAAGCAGTGCCACCGACAGCGTCATCATGATGATCAGTACGTTATAAAAGAACATGATCGGGTTGGTGAACAGATAGACGATGCCGTCAATGGGGTTTCGCCGACCCAGACATTCCATGACCAGATTGAGGAAAAAGGCCAGGATCAATGTACTGATCAAGGGATGATCCGTTGAAAAATGATATACTTTGCGGCTGAACCGCAGGAATTTTTCGGGCAATTTCTTCTTTTTTTCGTTTTTTATTTTTTCCAGCTTTTTAAACCGTTTCGGTTTTTGTTGCTCTTCGTTCATTTTACACTCATTTCTTTCTTATGATATGATCGCATAATATGACAACGATAATATAGCACACCGCGAAATGATTTACAAGGAAATTTATGTGTATTTTTCTTTGGATTTTGGTTTTTTTCTTACCATATTTATGGTAAAATAAATACATCGTTCGATTTTGTCTGAAAATGTGAGAAGGGACGGGAATGATTTATGAGCAAAACAGACGGAAACGTGAATCAGTGGATAGAGATCTTTGCCAATTTCAGAAAAGGTTCCGTATTGACGGAAATTATCAAGGAGGAAGAGCCGTTTATTCGTGAACCCTATTGGCTTTCGCCTCTTTATGATGAAGATTACCGTCGGTATCATACTTTCGAAATTGAGGGGATTTCCCGGGGGAAAAGTTTTCCCTTTGAGGGGGATGGTCCGTTGTGGGATGGCGTTTGCAAAGATGATGTCTCCCGTAAATACTTATTTATGAGAGTGGTTGATTCCCCTGAATCTTTGAGGGGCCGTGCCGAAAATATTTCCGACGCGGAAAAAGAAGGTATGAAACGCGCTTTTCAAATGCTGAATCTGGATGGTGATATTGAAAGCTGGTATCAGGAGTATTATCCCGTCGCCAAAGAACTGACTTACGCGGCGCTGCTCAGCGATCCCCTGGGGAAACATCTGGACAGAGGCTACCGCTGTGAGCTGATTCTTTTGAATTTAATCAATAACTATTTCGGAACGAAAACAACCAAGGAAGAATGGGATGCCTTTTACGAGGAAATGATTCTCAAAATGTTCGGTAAAAGAGGAATCCCCTATTTCGTTTTCACCGTTGATTTTGAAGTATAATGTTCAAATAATTATGAAAATGCCCCGGTTCGGTCATGAAACCCGAACCGGGGCATATCTTTCATTATATGTATCGCGGTATTAAAGTGTGCCGAAAATACGGTCGCCGGCATCACCGAGACCCGGCAGAATATAGCCTTTTTCATTGAGCTTGTCATCGACGGCGCCGCAGTAAAGTTCAACGTCGGGATGTTCTTTTTGCAAAACTTCAATACCTTCGGGAGCAGCAAGGATGCACATCAATTTGATATTTTTTGCGCCTCTCTTTTTGATGAAGGAAATCGCCGCCGCGCTGCTGCCGCCGGTGGCCAGCATGGGATCAACGATAATGACCTCTCTGGATTCGATGTCGGTGGGCAGTTTGCAGTAATACTCCACAGGTTTCAGCGTTTCATGATCACGGTAAAGACCGATGTGACCGACTTTGGCCGAGGGAATCAGATCCAGAACGCCGTCGACCATGCCGAGGCCGGCTCTTAAAATCGGAACGATGGCCACTTTCTGGTTCAGCACTTTCTTTGTCGTTTTCATCAGCGGCGTCGTGATTTCCGTATCGGTCAGGGTCAGATCCTTGGTCGCTTCGTAGCCCATGAGCAGGGCAATTTCGTAAACGAGCTGACGAAAATCTTTGGTGTTGGTGTTTTCATCACGAAGCATGGTGATTTTGTGGGTAATCAGCGGATGATCCATAATGTGTAATTTTTCTTGCATCGTTGCATACCTCCGTTTGTTTATTTCATATTTCCGGAAGAAATTTTATTCGTCTTCTTTTTCCAGTCTCTGAGGAAGAATCAGGTTGAGCAGAACACCGATGACAACGGCAAGGAACAGGCCGGAAATGTTCATTTCCACAGAACCGATGGTGACGGGGAGACCGCCGGTTACGCTGAAGCCCGTGCCGATGCTGAGGATCAGAGCCACAATGATGAGATTGCGGGAATGAGTGAAATCGAGTTTTGATTCAGCCAGTGTGCGGATACCAACGGCGGAGATCATACCGAAAAGCATGAATTCAACACCGCCCCGGACCGGGGTGGGAATGGTTTGCAGGATAGCGCCGAATTTGCCGAAAATCCCTAAAATAATGGCGACAATGGCGGCAATCCGAAGCAGACGGGGATTGTAGTTTTTGGTGGTTGCCAGAACACCGGTGTTTTCCGAATAAGTGGTGTTGGCGGGGCCGCCGAGGAAACCGGCGACGAGGGTGGCGAGACCGTCACCGAGAAGGGTGCGGTGCAGGCCGGGTTCTTTGAAGAAATCCTTGCCGACAACAGCACCGTTGGTGGTGATGTCACCGAGATGTTCCATGCAGGTAACAATGGCGATGGGCGCGATGGCGATAATGGCGGTAAGGCTGAATTTCGGCAGGGTGAAAAATCCTTCGGTGTAATAGGGAATGTTGATCCAATGGGCTTCGGCGATGGGCGCGTAGTTCATGGTAACAACGCCGCAGAAAGATAAGATGACGCAGAGCAGATAACCGGCGGCGAGACCGATGAGAATGGGAACCAGTTTAAAGAAGCCTTTGGCGAAAATGGTGCAGATGATGACGACGGCGAGGGTGAAGATCCCGATGCCTATGCTCAAAAGAGCGTTGCCGGTAAGATCAACATTCATGGCATCGTTAACCGCGGTGCTGACCAGGGAAAGCCCGATAACGATGATGACCGGGCCGGTGACCACCGGCGGAAAGATTTTCCGGATGCGGTCGGCGCCGGCGAAGAAGGCGCAGGCGGCGATGATCAGATAAATGAGACCGGCCACCATGATACCGCCCTGTGCGTATTGAATACCGTAGCTGGCGACAACGGTGGCGATAGCGCCTAAATACGCAAAAGAAGAGCCTTGGAATACCGGAACCTCAAATTTTGTACAGAGATGAAAGATCAATGTACCGATACCGGCGGTTACCAAGGCTGTGGCGGGGTTTAAGCCTGTCAGTAAGGGAACCAGAATGGTGGCGCCGAACATGGCGAACAGATGCTGAATGCCCAGGGCCAAATCTTTGCCCGTGAGTTTTTCCATGATTGTTTTCCTCCTGAATGTTTTTTTATCTAAAAAATGGTACAACAATTGCAGAATTTTGTCAATATGATATTTGGAAGAAGTTAAAAATATGTAAAAGTTTCCTGTTACTTTCAATCTTATATATATTGGTAGACATCATATAGGCCGCTTCGCGGCCGCGCCGGCAAAGGGTTTCCGCCGGAAACAGGGAAGGGGGATTTTTTTTGATAAAAAAAATGTTTCGCAAATCTTTTATCTTGCCTTTTAGCTTGTCTTATGATTAAAGAAAATGTCGAAAACAAAAAATATTGTGTTAAGTTAATTATTTTGCCTGAAACGTGAAAACTATGTCTTAAAAGCCTGAATTATCTTGCTTTTTATTTTTTCATTCGATATACTTATAGCGTACTATTATAACGAGGGAACTGTATTCGGAGGTTCGCGGGAGATGTATTACCGTTTCCCGGTCCGGAAGAAACAGGAGAACTCGAATACCAAAAGAAGAGGGGGATTAAATTGGATACCTATTTTCTCGGCACATTAGCATTTCTAATTTTATTTCCGACCGTGATTGCACTGATTCTTTTGGCTGTTAAAAGCGACGCCGCAAGAGGCGCGATCGTCAAACTCTCCGCAGCTCTTCTGGCTGTGGGTTCGATCGTCCTTGCCGTGTTGTACTTTGTAAACGGGGGAGGAGTTACTCTCGCCTTTGAAGGTGAATGGGTCTCCTACGCCATGATGGTGATCGAAGTCTTCCTGATGTTGGTCATCATTTTCCTCGGCATCAAGTACAGACACTACTGGGCTTGCGTTTTAGCAGTGATTCAAACGCCTTTGGTTCTGTGGTTTGAACTGACCTCCGGCCATGGCATTGAAATCGGTTACAATCTGTATGTCGACGGTCTTTCCGTAATCATGGCATTGATTATCGGAATCATCGGGAGTCTCATCGCAGTCTACGCGCTGGGCTACATGAAAGACTTCCAGCATCACAACGAAGACAAACCCGACAGAAGATGTTTCTTCTTCTTCATTATGTTTGTTTTCCTCGCGGCAATGTTCGGCATTGTCACCTCCAATAACCTGATCTGGATGTACTTCTTCTGGGAAATCACCAGTTTGAGCTCGTTCTTCCTGATCGGTTACACCAAAACTCCCGAAGCGATCAACAACTCTTTCCGCGCCTTGATCATGAACCTCGGTGGCGGTCTCGGTTTCTGCTTCGCTATTCTGTTCCTCGGTAAAGTCTGCGGAACAGTTGAACTCTCCGGTCTTTTGGCCGGCGGTCTCTCCGGCTCCTGGGGTTACTACCTTACCATCCCCGTTGCCTGCCTTGCTTTCGCCGGTATCACCAAAGCCGCCCAGATGCCCTTCAACAGCTGGCTCCTCGGCGCTATGGTCGCACCGACTCCCGTCTCCGCTTTGCTCCATTCCTCTACTATGGTCAAAGCCGGCGTTTTCCTTATTTTGAAACTTTCTCCCTTAATGGGCGTATGGCTCCCCGGTTATGCCGGCACCTACGGTGTGCTCTATTATAACTGGGCCGGTCTGATGGTCATGATGGTTGGTGCCATCACCTTCCTGCTGGCGTCTCTCGCCGCGATCTCTCAGACCAATGCTAAGAGAGTTCTTGCATATTCCACCATCGCGAACCTCGGTCTGATCGTCTGCTGCGGCGGTATCGGTACTTCCGCTGCGGTCTGGGCCGGTATTATGCTCATCATCTTCCATGCCATCGCGAAATCCCTGCTGTTCCTCAGCGTTGGTACTACCGAACACAGAATCGGCAGCCGCGACATCGAAGATATGGATGGTCTCTTCAGCAGATTACCCAATGTTGCGAAATTCATGATCATTGGTATCTGCGGTATGTTCATCGCTCCCTTTGGTATGCTTCTTTCCAAATGGGCCGCTATGATTTCCTTTATTGATTCCGGTAACCCGTTCCTGATTCTTCTGCTCGTCTTCGGTTCCGCGGCGACACTGTTCTTCTGGGCCAAATGGCTCGGCAAACTCTGCGCTGTTGTGGCCGGTGCGGACGATCATGAATCCATCGGGATTCCCAAAGAAGAAAAAATGGTTCTCGGCACTCTCGCTACTTTGACCGTTGCCGTCTGCCTGTTCTTCCCGGTATTGTCCTCCGGTGTTGTTGTTCCTTATCTCAGCGGCATCTTCATGGATGTCGAAACCAGCATGCTCGCCAGCGGCAACATTATCATGATGTCTATCATGGTTGCGATTCTCATTCTCATGATTGCCTTCTTCTTTGGCAAAACAAACAAGAGAATTGTTCCCATTTATCTGTCCGGTGAAAATGCAGGGGACAACAGAACCTTCCGTAACTCCCTGAAACAGCCCCAGAAAGCGGAACTGAGAAACTGGTACATGAACGGCTACTTCGCTGAAAAGAGAATGAACCGTGTCGGTATCATCAGCACCGTGATCGTTCTTGCCATTGTTGCTGTTTGGATCGGTGTTATGGCCGGTGTTGCAATCTTCACTATTTTATAAGGAGGTGCTTTGAAGATGACAATTGATTTCTTATCCAACGCTTTTGGTTTCAATTTTGGTATCTGGAATATCGTTTCCATGATTCTCTTCGTCGTTCTGGCACCTTTCGTCGGCGGTTTCCTCGCCGGTTTAGACAGAAAGTTTTCTGCCAGATTGCAGAGCCGTGTCGGCCCCCCGGTGCTCCAGCCTTTCTATGATGTTTTCAAACTCAGAGAAAAAGAAGGCATTACCGTCAATAAATATCAGGACTTCTACATGGGAGCTTTCCTGTTCTTTATTATCCTCACCGGTGTGTTCTTCTTCGCCGGCGGCGATCTCCTGCTTGTGATCTTCGCCCTGACGACGGCCAGCATGTTCTTAATCGTTGCGGCTTACAGCTCCAATTCTCCTTATGCGGAAATCGGCGCCAGCCGTGAACTTCTCCAGATGATGGCTTACGAACCGATGGTTCTCCTTACTGCTGTGGGTTTCTATATGCTGATCGGTACTTTCAATGTTGCCGATATTCTCGCAGCGGAAAGACCCGCCATTATCTTCCTGCCCGGCGTATTCGTTGGCTTTGTTTACATCCTCACCCTGAAATTCAGAAAATCGCCTTTCGACCTCAGTATGTCTCACCATGCTCATCAGGAACTGGTCAAAGGGATGACCACTGAATTTTCCGGCAGAACTCTTGCTCTGATGGAAATCGCTCACTGGTATGAAAACGTTTTCCTTCTCGGCTTTGTATTCCTTTTCATCGCTTGCTCCAGCTGGCTCAGCGTCGTGATCGCTCTGGTGGTATGCCTGATCACATACTTCTTTGAAACCTTCATCGACAACAGCTTCGCAAGAATGAGATGGCAGACTGCTATCAACTGGTCCTGGACTGTAGCTCTCGTTATTGGCTTTGCCAATATTTTCGTACTGTATTTCCTGAGACTGTTTGGTATATTATAATATAGGAGGTGTCAATATGTCGTATGTAACAAAATCGCCTTGGGTGGTTCATTACGATGGTTCCAGCTGTAACGGTTGCGATATCGAAGTGTTGGCTTGCCTCACCCCTATGTATGATGTCGAACGGTTTGGTATCATCAACACCGGTAACCCCAAACACGCGGATATCTTCCTCGTAACCGGCGGTGTGAATGAACAGAACAAAAACGTTGTGAAACAGATTTATGATCAGATGCCCGAACCGAAGGTTGTTGTTGCCATCGGTATCTGCGCCTGCTCCGGCGGGATCTTTGAAGAATGTTATAACATTCTCGGCGGCGCCGACAAAGTGATTCCCGTTGACGTATATGTACCCGGCTGCGCCGCAAGACCCGAATCCATCATCGATGGTGTTGTTCAGGGCCTTGGCGTTCTCGCTGAAAAAAGAGCCGCTATGGGCAAAGCTCCTGCTGCCGCAGAAGCTGAAGAAAAACCTGTTGCTGCAGAATCTGAAGAAAAACCGGAATAAAGTAGGAGGTAAGCAATGTATTCGGATTTTAATCTTAAAGTCATTGAACCTGCCGAATTGGTGGACACCGCTCGTACTTTAAAAGCAGAAGGTTATCGCATGGTACAGATTTGTGCAACAAAAATTCCTGAAGCTTTTGAGCTGACCTATAGCTTTGATAAGGATCATGAACTTTACAATTACCGTGTTATCGTTCCCGAAGATATGGAAATTGAAAGTATCACCGATTCTTACTTCGCGGCTTTCGTTTATGAAAACGAAATGAAAGACCTTTTCGGTATCAAAATCAAACATATCGCTTTGGACTTCCAGGGGAATTTCTTCATTACCAATGAACCCACTCCCTGGAAGGGCAACAAGTAAGAAAGGAAGGTAGATTATGGCGAAACAAACTATTATTCCTTTCGGACCTCAGCATCCGGTTCTGCCGGAACCTGTTCATCTGGACCTCGTTTTAGAAGACGAAACTGTTGTTCAGGCCATCCCCTCCATCGGCTTTGTCCACAGAGGTCTTGAAAAACTGGTGGAAAAGAAGGAATACACCGAATTAATGTATGTCACCGAAAGAATTTGCGGTATCTGCGCTTTCGGTCATAACTGGGGTTATTGCCATGCCGTCGAATTATTGATGGGCGTGGAAGTTCCGGAAAGAGCGGAATACCTCAGAACGATGTGGCATGAATTGAGCCGAGTACACAGTCATCTGCTCTGGCTCGGTTTACTGGCCGACGCCTTTGGCTTTGAAAGCTTGTTCTATCATTGCTGGCGTTTAAGAGAAAGAGTTCTTGACCTCTTTGAAAAAACCACCGGCGGCCGCGTTATTTTCTCCGTGAACAAAATCGGCGGCGTCCATCGTGATGTCAGCCCCGAAGTTCTGGCGGAAATCGCTACTGTTGTCGGCGGTATGCGCAAAGAAGTGGAAGATCTCACCAAAGTATTCATCAACGATGTTTCGGTCAAAAACCGTCTCGTCGGCGTTGGTACTGTAACCAAGGAAGAAGCGATCGATCTTTGCGCCGTTGGCCCCACCGCCCGTGGGTCCGGCGTTGTCACCGATATCCGTCTCACCGGCAACGGTGTATACGATAAACTCGGTTTCGAACCCATCGTGGAAGAAGGCGGCGACTGCTACGCCCGTACGATGGTTCGTATCAGAGAACTCTTCCAGTCCATGGATATGGTTGTGAAAATCTGCTCCATGATTCCTGAAGGCGAAATTGCCGTTCCCGTGAAAGGCAAACCCGAAGGCGAATTCATGGCCAGATTGGAACAGCCCCGTGGTGAAGCCTGCTACTATGTAAAGGGTAACGGTACGAAGAACCTCGAAAGAATGAGAGTCAGAACACCTACAAACATCAACATTCCCTTCCTTGTAAAATCCCTGGAAGGCGCTGATCTTGCCGATGTTCCGGTCATCGTTATTTGTATCGACCCCTGCATCAGTTGCACAGAAAGATAAGGAGGTTAGACATGGCAGCATTCAAAATAGGTAAAGTTTTACTGAGAAGCCTGTTTAGTCAGCCGGCTACCCTCATGTATCCTGTAAAACCCGCGAAGATTACCGATGCGACCCGCGGTCATATGACCATCAACATCGATAACTGCGTCTTCTGCGGCCTCTGTCAGAAAAAGTGCCCCACCAACGCTATTACCGTTGACCGCAACGAAAGAACCTGGAGCATCCAGAGAATGAAATGCATCCAGTGCAACGCTTGCGCGGCTTCCTGCAAAAAGGACGCTCTTCTGATGGATCCCCATTACACCGCTCCCAATACAGTGAAAGTTATTGACACCGTTCAGGGCGCGCCCAAGGAAGAAAAACCCAAAGAAGAAAAAGCTTCTGCTGTTGCCGAAGCGTAATTCGAACTGTGGTGTGATCTATGCATGAATATCCCATTACCCAACAGATTATCAAAATTGCGGAAAATCACGCGAGAGAAGCCGGTTCCCAAAAAGTCACGGCGGTGAATCTGGTCGTCGGCGATTACTCCGGCTTTATCGGTGAAAGTATTCAGATGTATTTTGATATTATTTCCGAAGGGACGCTGTGCGAAGGCGCGAAAATCCATATTGAGCGCGTAAAGCCGAAATTGCAGTGCAGATCCTGCGGTGCGTATTTTGAAAGGAAGCTCTTTTCCTTTGAATGTCCCGAATGTGGCGGCGAAGGCGGACCGACGGAGATCGGTAAGGAATTCTATATAGATACCATAGAAGTCGAAAAATAATGCAACCACTCGAGGGCAGGCACAACGTGCCTGCCCTTGATTGCCCTAAGCCCGGAGTAGAACCAAAAGGAGAAAAAACTATGCATGATATTATGAGATTAGATGTAAAAGAAAACATTCATGATGAAAACGACCATATCGCGGAACATGTCAAACAGCATCTTTCCGAAGACGGCATCCTTGTGGTCAATGTGATGGGCGCTCCCGGAGTGGGAAAAACAACAACACTGAAAAATATCTTCAAAAATCTGAAAACAGCGAAACCTTATGTGATCGAAGGTGATATTGAAAGCGATATTGATACCGTCGATCTTCAGAATATGGGCGTGGATACGTATCAGATCAATACGTTCGGCGCCTGCCATCTGGACGCGCCGCTGATCCACGATGCCATTCATAAAATTGATTTTGACA
Source organism: Clostridia bacterium (assembly GCA_051866595.1). GTDB lineage: Bacteria > Bacillota > Dehalobacteriia > UBA7702 > UBA7702 > UBA7702. The sequence continues at coordinate 5,122 of JBJDXI010000184.1, read as the reverse complement.
AAGAAGGTATTCTTTTTATTGAGAATATCGGCAATCTCGTTTGCCCGGCGGAATTTTCCATCGGCGAACACGTAAAAATGCTTATCAGCACTGTCACTGAAGGCAGTGATAAACCATATAAATACCCTCTTGCTTTTGAAAAAGCCGACGTCATTTTAATCAACAAATGCGATCTTCTTCCTTATGTTGATTTTGATGAGGACTTTTTCATGAAAGGCGTCCGCGCCCAAAATAAAGATGTGCCCGTTTTCAAAGTATCGGGACGGACAGGGGAAGGCTATGATGAAGTCGCGGCCTGGCTTGAAAACCACAGTCTTGACTGAGGAGAGTATATAGAATGACAACGGAAAAAATCACCATCTGGGGCATTGTTCAGGGCGTCGGCTTCCGTCCCTTCATCGCCAAGCTCGGCGATGAATTGGGGATGAAAGGCGTTGTTCGCAACGCCGGAGGCCTTGTGGATATCTGGGTGACCGATACCAAAGAGCGTATCGACGCCTTTGTGGCGGCGATCCGTGAACAGAAACCGGAACCGGCGGAGATCGTTCACATCCGCCGTGAAACAAAAGAATACCGGGAATTTAATTCCTTTGACATTGCCCGCAGCGGCGAAATGGCCGACGAGGCGCCGATGATCCCCGCGGATCTGGCTCTCTGCCCCGATTGTCTGGCGGATTTGAAAGATCCGGAGAATCCGCGGTACCGCCATCCCTTCATCAGCTGCATGGCCTGCGGCCCGCGGTATACGATCATCGATAAGATCCCTTATGACCGTGACAATACGGCGATGATCGATTTTCCCATGTGTGATTTCTGTGAGGGTGAATACACCGACCGCAAAGACCGCCGTTTTCACGCACAGACCATTTCCTGCCATCACTGCGGTCCTCAGCTCAAGAGCTATTGCGGCGGTGAGGAAAAGAATGACGCCGTGAAAAAAGCGGCAGAGTTTCTGAAAGACGGTAAGATCATTGCGGTAAAAGGCGTCGGCGGCTATAACTTTATCGCTTCACCTTTTGATCACGAAGCCGTGGTGAACCTGCGGAAATTAAAAGGCAGGGAAGAAAAGCCCTTCGCCGTGATGTTTTACGATGAAAACCAGATCCGCGAATATTGCTTTGTGACGGAAGAGGAAAGTGAGCTGTTGAACAGCTCGGCCCGTCCCATTGTTCTTCTGGAAACGAGGAAAAACGCCTTTTCACCGGAGGTCAACAAGACCAGCCGCTATACCGGTTCCTTCCTCCCCAGCATGGGTTTGCAGTATCTGCTCATTGAGGAGTGTGGACCTCTGATCGTTACCAGCGGGAATCTTTCGGACAGCCCCATGATCCGTAAAGACGAGGATATGTTTGCTCTTTATAGAGAAAAGAAAGAACTTCTGGCCGATGTCTTTTATCACGACCGGGACATCCGTCTCGTCGTGGACGATTCCGTTGTCCGGGTCATCGACGGTCAGCCCCAGATGGTGCGCCGCTCCAAAGGCTACGCCCCGGTGCCTCTGTATATCGCCGAGGACTGTGATTTGAAAAAAGAGGATATGATCCTTTCCTTAGGCGGCCAGCTGAAAGCGGCTTTTACCTTGAGCAAAGGGAATTTTGCGTATGTCAGCCAGTTCTTCGGTGATCTGGATGCCGAAGAGATCCGGCGGAACTATGTTGAAAATATCGAACGCATGAAAGCACTGTTTCATATTGAACCGACGTTGCTTGTCACCGACATGCATCCGCTGTATTTTACCTATGATTTTGCCAAAGAATACGGGGAAAAGCATAACATTCCCATTTTGCGGGTACAGCATCATCACGCCCATGTGGCCTCGGTGATGGCGGAACACCATCTCACCGGTGATGTCATTGGTGTCAGTTTCGACGGCACCGGCTACGGGGATGACGGCACCATCTGGGGTGGTGAGTTCTTCGTTTGCAACGGCTCCAAATATGCCCGGGTCGGTCATTTGCAGACCATTCCCATGATCGGCGGCGACAATTCCATGAAGGAAGGCTGGAAAACGGCAATGTGTTACATGGCCTCCATCGGTGGGGCGGCGGAAAAATCGCCTTTGGCTGAGGACAGCCGCTACGCCGTGGTAAAAGCCGGATTGTATCACGGGATCAACGGCATTGGCAGCTCCAGTATGGGGCGGCTCTTTGACGCGGTTTCCGCCCTTCTTGGCATTTGCATGGAAAACCGTTATGAAGGTGAATGTGCCATTATGCTGGAAAACGCGGCGGCCAGAGCGAAAAAGCTGGGACTGACTCCCCATAAAATGGTCTTTATGTACTGGAACGACGGTGGTGTCTGGCAGATTTCCGCGGCGCCGATCTTTCAGGCGGTGGCCAGAGGGTTGAAAGAGGGCGTTTCCATCGACGCCATGGCTCTGGGTTTCCACGAGGCCGTTGGTGATATGATCGCGGCGCTGGCGGAAAAGATTCGGGAGGAAATCAATTCCAGTCAAGTGGCATTGACAGGCGGTGTATTTCAGAATAAAATTTTAATGGAATATACCTTATCGGTTTTAAGAGAAAAAGGCTTTGACGTTTATTACAATATTTCCGTCGGCCCCAACGACGGCGGTATTTCTTTGGGACAAACGTACATTGCCATGGAATATTTAAAGGAGAAAGAATCAGATGTGTGTAGCGATTCCGGGGAAAATCACCTCCATTGACGGAAAAACGGCTTCCGTCAGCTTCGGCGGCGCCGATATGAAAGTAAATATCAGCATGGTTGACGCCGAGATTGGTGATTATGTCCTTGTTCATGCCGGCTGTGCCATTGAAGTCATGGCCGAAGATAAAGCCGAAGAACTGATCAGTTTGTTTAAAGAATTGGAAGAAATCTGATGGAAACAGAAAAAGTCATTCAATATTTGCAGGCATACGACGGACGGGAAATCAAGATTATGGAGGTTTGTGGAACCCATACCTCCAGCATCTTTAAGAACGGAATCCGCAGTCTGATCTCGCCGAAAATCCGTTTGATCTCCGGGCCGGGCTGCCCCGTCTGTGTGACGCCGACGGCCTATATCGATCAATGTATTGCCTGGGCGAAAAAAGATGGCTGTGTTTTATACAGCTTTGGTGATATGATGAAAGTACCCGGTTCCGTGGAAAGCCTCAGCGCCGCCAAAGGTGACGGTGCCCGGGTCGAGCTGATGTTTTCGCCTCTCGACGCCGTTGACGCGGCGGAAAAAGATCCGGAAAAAACCTATGTTATCGCGGCGGTAGGCTTTGAAACGACGATTCCCACTTATGCCGTGGCGCTGGAAGAAGCGCGTCAGCGGGGGATAACAAATCTAAAGCTGGTAACGGCGCTGAAAACGACGTTTCCCGCCATCGAGTGGATCTGTGAGAACGAAAAGGGGATTGACGCTTTTATCTGTCCCGGTCACGTCAGCGTGATTACCGGCAGTGACGCTTTTGAAGATTTCGCGGAAAAATACCATAAGCCCTTCGTTGTGGCCGGTTTTGAGGGTGAGCATCTTCTTGCGGTCATCTATCACATTCTGCGCCAGATTGAAAGCGGCAAAGGCGAAGCGAAAAATCTCTATACCAATGCGGTACGGAGTAAGGGCAACCCCAAAGCCAAGGCTCTCATTGATAAATATTTTGAGCCCGGAGAAGCCACCTGGCGGGGACTGGGCACCATTCCCGGTTCCGGGATGTATCTGAGAGATGAGTACAAGGCTTATGACGGTGGCAGTTACGGTCTGGATGCCGACGCGAAACTGCCCAAAGCCTGTAAATGCGCGGAGGTGATTGTCGGACGGATCAATCCCTGCGATTGTCCGATGTTTGGCAAGGCCTGCACGCCGACGGATCCCTACGGTCCCTGTATGGTCTCGGCGGAAGGCGCCTGCGGTATTTGGTACAGAAATACGATATGAGGTGGGTGTGAATCATGAAGATTACAATGGCTCACGGCAGCGGTGGAAAATCCTCCGCGGAGCTGATGAAAACCGTTTTCGGTAAATATTTTAAAAATGACATTCTCGATAAAATGGAAGACGCCGCCGTGCTGAATATCCACGGTAAGATCGCTTTTTCCACGGATTCCTTTGTGGTGACGCCCACGGTATTCCGGGGCGGTAACATCGGGAAGCTGGCGGTATGCGGTACGGTGAACGACCTCCTCATGATGGGAGCGAAACCTCTTTACCTGACCTCCGCCTATATTCTGGAAGAAGGTCTCGACAGCGATCTGCTGGAAACCTGCGTCGCTTCTATGGCGGAAACCGCCAAAGAAGCCGGGGTACAGATCGTGGCCGGCGATACCAAGGTGGTGGAAGGCAACGGCGGATTGATGATCAATACCACGGGGATCGGCCTGATTCCCGAAGACCGGGACATCAGCGCCGCCAATCTGGAAGAAGGGGATCAGATCCTCGTTTCCGGGTTCCTCGGCGATCATCACGCCTGTATTTTAAGTCACCGGATGAATCTGGAAAACAACATTGAAAGCGACTGCGCGCCGCTGAACGATATTGTGGATGCCCTCTTTGAAAAAGGCATCCGGGTCAAAGCCATGCGCGACATCACCCGGGGCGGTCTCGGTACCATGCTCAATGAGCTGGCCAATACGTCCCACTGCGGTATTGAAATTGAGGAACAGAAAATTCCCGTCCGTGAAGACGTCCGGGGGTTCTGCGGTATCCTCGGGTTGGATCCCCTGTATATGGGGAATGAAGGAAAAATGCTGGCCGTTGTGGACGGCGCCGACGCCGAAAGGGCGCTGGAAATTATGGCCGCGACAAATCACGGCAAGGACGCTGTGATTCTGGGGAAGGTAACATCGGGGAACGGTGTTGTGATGAAAACACATCTCGGCGGCAAACGGGTTGTTGATATGCTCTACGGAGAAGGTCTGCCGAGAATTTGCTGAGCAGGTGATCAAATCATGAATAAAAAAATGTTGTTTCTGTTTAATATCAAGGCCGGAACGGCCGGGATACGCACAAAAGCGGCGGATATCATCAACATTTTTACCCGCGGCGGATACGATGTTCTGGCGCATCCCAGTCAAAGTCCCACTGATATGGAGGAAATCATCAAGGCGAGAGGAAACGAATTTGATGTCGTTGTGACCTGCGGCGGTGACGGCAGCTTAAACGATACCATCAACG
>JBJDXI010000183.1:0-27786 GCA_051866595.1 Clostridia bacterium | reverse complement strand
TCCAATTCTCTCGTTCTCAAAGACTGTTCAAAGGTGAGACCGTCTTTTAACCCGTCGAAAGCGGTGTCGGTCTGGTCGCCGTTGGTCACGATGGTATCGGTGCCCAAAACGCGGACGGGAGCGTAAATGATAAGGCTGGGGTCTTTTACTTTCGCCGGGTCAAAGGCTTCGGTGCGGATGCCTTCGCCTTCGGTGACAAAAACGCGGTTGCGGCTGTTTTCGCTGCGGCCCATAATGAAATAAGCGGTCACGGCTTTTTTGCCGTCTTCCGAGGTACCGATGACGATGCCGCGGCCGGGATAGGAATTTCCTTTCAGATCCTGTTCCAAAGATAACAAATCCATAAATCTTTCCTCCGATATACTTAAAATTGAAATACAGATACTATATTATAACATAGAATCAAACAGCTGAAAACCGCTTTCTCTTGCTCCGGTGACAATTTTTTTCCGAAATCGGCGGAATGTTCCGTTGTGAGGAGGCGCGGCCGGAAAGTGGAATTTCCATGAAGATTTTATTAAACTCATTTTCACGGCAGTTTATTTATGCTATAATAAATTTGGCATTTTATGAACAAAACCCGAAAGGATGATTTCGATGAAAATAAAGCAGATCTTATGCGGCGCCTTCCTGGCGGTTTTCCTTTTCTCCGCTTCGCTTTTCGCTTCGGACGCGGTGACCTGCCCCGTGGATGAGCTGGATATGGAAGTAAGGATTCCGGCGGAGTACAGCTATGTATTCACCCGGGACATGAGTGAGGATGACCCGCTTCTGGCCGACTGGGGCGTTACCAAAGAGGAAATTTTTGAAAATGATTCGGTTTATCTGGAAGCCTTTTCCGAAAACCGGAAACTGGAAATCGTTCTTTCCATGATCCGCACCGACTGGTCGGAAGTCTATTATGATTTCAACGGTCTCAGCGAGGATGATCTGGAAAGTCTCTCCGAATTTTGTCTGGTCAACAGCTCCTCCGACGTAGTGATGGAATATACGGAGTACGGCCTTTTCCGTCAGAACGATCAGGCCCAGTTCCTCCAGGCCGTGGGCACTTTTGAAAACGAGGATACGAAAGGCACCGCCGTTCAGTATGTCACGGTGATCAACGGCAACGCCTATACCGTTACCTTCAATTTTTACGGAGAAACCATGACCGGAGAGCAGAAATCCATGACGGAAAAGGTGGTTTCCTCTGTGGTTTTTCATAACGTGAATGAAAAGTCCCAAAATCATAATACAGTCTTTTATGTGGTGTGCATCCTTGTTCTTGTGGTGATTATCGGTATTTTGCTGGCCGTGATCCGAAAGCAGAAATATTCCCTCCGGAATCTCAATGGTGAAATCGCGGAAGATCCCGCTTCCGTGGAAACCGTTCCGAAAGAAGAGGATTCTCCGGTGGAATCTGTGTCCGAAGCGGCGAAAGACCGGAATGAGGAAGAAGAGGCCGCGGAGGAAACGAAGGAATAATGCAGTATCGTGTGAATCCCCGTAACGGCGACCGCCTTTCGGTGCTGGGCTACGGCTGTATGCGTTTTACCCGCAAAAACGGCAGTATCGATCAGGAAAAAGCCGAAAGGGAAATGACCCGGGCGCTGGAGCTCGGCGTGAATTACTTCGATACCGCCTGGCGCTACCCCGGCAACGAGGTTGCCGTCGGCAGATTTCTGGCCAAGGGCCACCGAAAAGAGGTTTTTCTCGCCACGAAAATGCCTCAGTATAAACTGAAGAAGGAATCCGATGCCGACCGCTTTTTTCGGGAAGAGCTGGAACGTCTGCAAACGGATTACATTGATTATTATCTGATGCATATGCTTTCGGATTTTCGTTCCTGGGAACGTATTAAAGATCTGGGCATTGCGGAATGGATTGAAAGACAGAAAAAAACCGGTGCTGTCCGGCAGATCGGGTTTTCCTACCACGGCGGAACCGAGGATTTTCTGAGAATCCTCGATGACTATGACTGGGATTTCTGTCAGATTCAATATAACTATATCGATGAGCACGGTCAGGCCGGTGTGGAGGGGTTGAAACGGGCGGCGGAGAAAAATCTGCCCGTCATCATTATGGAACCGCTTCGGGGCGGACGCCTTGCCGGTCAGATGCCGTCCAAAGCCGCTTCTGTTTTCAAAGCGGCGGATCCTTCCCGCTCCCCGGCGGATTGGGGGCTTCGTTGGCTTTTTCATCAGCCCGAAGTGACGGTAGTTCTTTCCGGTATGAACAGCCTGGAACAGATCGAGGAAAACGCGGCGGTGGCTTCGGATACAAAACCGGGTTCCCTTACCGAGGCGGATTTTGCCGTTTACGCGAAAGTCAAGGAAGTATTGCGTCGGAGCGTGAAAGTTCCCTGTACCGGCTGCGGTTATTGCGTGCCCTGTCCCCAAGGGGTGGATATACCCACCTGTTTCCACAGCTATAACGCCATGGCCGCCGACGGCTGGTACACCGGTTTGAAAGAATATTTTATGTGCACAACGATGAAACAGAAACCCAGCGCCGCTTCGGCCTGTATTGGCTGTGGGAAATGCGAGAAAAGCTGTCCCCAGCAGTTGCCCATCCGCCGTTATCTGGTGGAAGTGAAAAGAGATATGGAGCGGCTGCCCTATCAGGCGGCAAAAAAAGTGGCTCATCTGATAATGCGGTTTTAACACGGGAGCAAAAATGATCAGACAAAAATTATGGACATCTTTGATATTGTTATTCGGTATGTCATTGCTGACAGCCTGTAGCAGCAGCTGCGCGGTGCAGCCCGAGGAAGAGGAAAAAGCAACGGAGAGCGATAGCGGTTCCGTCCGCTCTTACGTCAGCGATCTAGGCTATTCCATGGATTATGATTCTTCGGTCTTTTTTGTGCTTTCCGATGAAAACAGCGACAGCTTCGGTCTCTGGAATGAGGATGTTGACGCGGAATTGTCGGTAAGCATCACCGTGGAGCGGGTCAGCGGCTATACGGTAAACGAATACGCGGCCTATATCACCGACCGTGTCGCCGGCGGTGTGTGGTCGCTCACCGAAGCGGAATTCGGAAAAAACCGCAAAAAGGCCACGACGGTCACGTATGAGGAAGATACCGGCGGCGGTGAAGTTTATTACAACGATACGCTGGTGAAGGCCGGGAAAGACATTCTGGTGATTAAGATGGTTACCTATGAAGGACTGCCCGGTGAAGTGAACGGAAAGATCAATGAAATGCTGTCCACCTTTGAAGTGGATTGAACCTCTTTTTGACGTTGAGATGGATAAAATGAAGAGGGCGTCCCAAAACGGCTGATAATCGGCAAAATCGCCGATCTCCGACGAAGCACATACCGCACTGTATAGTGCTTCGCCGCAGCTCGGCGAGTTTTACCGATTCTAAACCGTTTTGAAACGCCCTCGAGGCTGACTCGGAATAAACCTTTTGAGTCAGCCTCATTTTTATGCCGGAAAAAGAGCGCGGCGGTTTTTTCTGTAGGAATCATCGCCTTTGAGGATTTTTCCCGTAGGACATGTTCTTAAAACGGGAACCAGCCAAGGTGTTCCAGAAGGATCTTTGCTCCCAGCAGAATCAGAAGGATGCCGCCGGTGATCTCGGCCTTGGCTTTATAGCGGGCGCCGAAAAGGGCCCCGGCTTTTACGCCGGCCAGGGAAAGAAGAAACGTGGTGATCCCGATGACAGCGGCGGCGAACACAATATCGGCCCGGAGAAAGGCGAACGTCACGCCGACGGCCAGCGCGTCGATGCTGGTGGCCACGGCCAAGGGAAACATGGTCCTGAAACCGGTGTCTCCGTCGGTTTCCGTTTCTTTTCCGGCGGCTTCCCGGATCATATTCGCGCCGATGATTCCCAGCAGCGCAAAGGTGATCCAATGATCTACGGTGACGAGGACATATTGAAATTTACATCCCAGCAGATACCCGAGGACGGGCATAATTCCCTGAAAAACGCCGAACCATAAAGCGATGGCCAGCGTTGGGAAAAAACTGGTTTTTTTCATGGACAATCCTTTGCATACCGCTACGGCGAAAGCGTCCATGGACAGGCCCGCCGCGATGAGAAAAAGCTCGGGAAGGGACATTCCGCTCTCCTTATCCGGAAATACGATGAGGCAGCTCCCGTATCTCCCGAATTTCCTCCGCCGGTCTGCGGATTTTTCCGAAGCCATAGGCGGCGTGGATAAAGTCCACACCGGCTTTTTCGGCGGAGAGGCGGTCTTTTTCCGTGTCTCCGACGTAAACCGGGTTTTCGCATCGGTGTTTTTCGACGATGAGCCGGATATTTTCCGGTTTATCCATGCCGGTGTCGCCGTAGCAGAGGAAATCCGTAAAGTAATCTGTTAATTGATGATATGATAAAAAAGCTTCGATATACCCCTGATCGCAGTTGCTGACAATAAAGAGAGGAACGGAGCGTTTCAGCTCCGCCAGGGTTTCCTCCAGATGGGGATAGAGAATCCCGCCGGTATGGGGCAGAAGCCGCTGTTCCGCTTCGCCGCAGCAGATCATCAGCTCCTCCTGTTCCTTTTCGGAGGCCGAGGGAAACAGCGCCTCCCCGATCTCCTTTGTGGTGAGTCCCATGATGGAGCGGACGTCTTTTTCGGTTAAGGTTTTGCCGGCGGCGGGGTGGCCTTTGATGCCTTCATTCCATATATCCGTGATATTTTTTACGGCGTCCCATAGAGTGCCGTCCAGATCAAAAAGAATACTGTCCCATTTTGCCATGATGATCCATTCCTTTCTTTTTTCGTATAATGTATCAATATAGCACAAAAGGAGTGAAAAGTATATCGTTTTCCGTGGCGGACGGATTTCGGAAGCGCCGTTTCAGAGAAAGGGAGGGTTGAAAAACCCTGTAAAGCGCGGTTTAAAGAGAAAAAAGAAAGAATTTGTCAGCAGAAAAACCCCAGCTCAGGGATGTGCGTATTTGTTTAGCAGGCATTTTTTTGTGTTTTTTTGAAAAAAGGTCTTTTCAAAAGTGGAAAAATGTGTATAATAGAAAGAGTCCTTTCCATGAAGGAAATCAGGAAGAACCTAATGAACGGAGGAATTTAAATTATGGCAGTCCCCAAAATCAGTGAAGAAGACAGAAAAAAAGCATTGGAAAAAGCGCAGAAAGTCCGGAAAGAACGTGCCGCGTTGCGTGAAGAAATGAAAGCCGGCAAATTGGCGATGAAAGACGTTATCGACCGTAAAGCCGATGACATCGTCGGTGGTATGAGAGTGAAATATGTTCTCGAATCCATGCCCGGTATCGGCAAAGTACGGGCAAAAGAAATCATGGATCAGATCGGTATTGATGAAAACCGTAAAGTCAAAGGTCTCGGTACCCGTCAGGTTACCGCTTTGCTGGAAAGATTAAAATAAGCTCCGTATCATACTTGCATATATTGACGCCGGGTTTTGTGCCCGGCGTTTTTTTGGTTTCAGAAGGTTTGCCGATAAGATCCGGGGTTTTTGAAAAGAACCGTTTTCGGGAATTCGCCGGGATTTATGGCGGTATCATGTCGGAACCGTATCTTTTTCGGGGGTAGCCCGGGGTCAATTCGGTTCTTGTTTTTTTATACGCTGTCATATATAATGTTACTATGTAAAAAAGGAGATTTCCTTTTGGGGGGATAAGAGTGAAAATCGGTAAAATTGATTTGAAAAATGAATTTTCCGCCGTGAAAAATAAAGTAAAAAAAGCCGTGCCGGGTAAAAATTCCGGGAGGAAAAAGGAAAAACAGAATCGGCCCCGGCCAAAATTTTCCGCGCCTCCGGCGTCGGGGGAACCCCGCCGACCCGTTGTTTTTCATGTTCCCGTGGGCGTTCAGACCGTCATCGCGGTGCTGGTTTGCTGCGGCGTTCTCTTTACGGCGGGATTCGCGGTATTTACCGTGGAACAGATGGAAATCAACAGCTTGAAAAAAGACTTAAAGGCTTACGCCGATGACGGCGTTGTTCCCGCGGGCTCTATGGATTCCTCGGTTTCTTTGAATATCGAATCCGTGGCCGGCCGTGTTGCGGCGCTGCAAAAGATGATTGACGGCGCTTCCGACGGAACCCTGAGCAATGACAAACTGCAATGGATCGGTACCGAGCTGGATGAAGTTTCGGTGGAGTCCCAGATCCTCAGTGAGATTCTGGATGATGTGGAAGCCGATAAAACGGCGAAAATGGCCTATAAAGATACGGTTCAAAGCCCTCTTGTTTCCCTTCAGCAGTCCTATGACGCTCTGCAGGTGCAGGACGACGATGTGGCCGATACCGCTGTGGAAAGCGGAGCGGCAACGGATACCGGAGCCTTTAAATCCTCCGGCGGGATGGGCACCGAAACGAAATGGGGCATTGCCGTCGTTGTGCTGATTCTGTTGATTCTTGGTGTTTTGGCCTTTTTGTTCCGCCGGAAAATCGCGGCCTTTTTCGCCAAAGGCAAAAAGACGGGAAAAAGCCCCGGAAAGAGAAATGAAAAGATTCGCCCCGGCTCAAATCCGCAGGGGAAATCTTCGCCGTCTTCCGCCGGTAAAGAGCGGGTAAAAAAAGAAACTCCGGTGAAACCGGAACGGAAGAACGCGGCGGAAGCGGAACCGGCAACGGAGAAACCGGTGTCCGAACCGGCGGAAGCCGTGTCCGCGGCGGAAGAATCGGTGGCGGAAACCGATGAAAACGAGGCTTTTTTGGAAGAACTGGCGCCGGCATTGCGGAAACTTGCCGAAAAGGAACGGCAAAAAGCCGAAGACGGCAGCGGCATGATTGAGCCCTCCAAAGAGGATTTGCTGACTTTTGATGATTCCGTTGTGACCCAGGACGCCATTGAAGAGGACGAGGATTCGCTCTTTACCAAAAAGGGGGATGATTCGGCGAAGGGAAAAGAGGAACAATGACTTCCATCGGACAATATTATTTTAAAAGCGTAAACGGTGCCGGAGGACGAGTGAAAATCACCCCCGGATTTGAAGAATACGACAGGGTATTTTATAAACGAGGGGCATTTTCGGAAGGAGAATTTGCCCCTTCCGCCTTATTATACGACTGTACGGAAAGTTTTTACTTTATCGGAAGAGAGGAACTCCACCGGGAAGACAATGGAATTGTCACGGTGCGCCACGGATTTCTCTTTCCCCGGGAGCTTTTTGAAAAAAGCGTTTTCGGCGCGAAGCTCTATCATTTCTTTGATATTGATGATTTTGACTGCACTTCCGTCGGGTTTGACCGGGAGGAAATTCTTTCGGTGACGGAACATCTCCATGTGGCCAAAGATTGCTGCGATTTTCTTCGTCCCGAGGAGATTTTCCGTCAGTGCAGGGAGCATACGCGCTTTGTGAAACTGCTGCTTTACGCCGCGGTGATGGCCGTCACCGATGAGTTTTCCCTCGTTTTTTCTCTGCCGGAAAAGGATGAGGAACGCTATACGAAGCAGGCAGTGCTCTTTTTGAAAAGCCTTTTTGCCATGATTCCCTGGGAATGGCGGGAATATCTGACCTTTCATACCTGTGTGGAAGACCGCTACGCCATGGGTACCTCAAAAATTTCGGTGACGCCGCTGACGCCGGAACGTCTGCCGAAAAACAATAAATTATTTATCTTTGATTTACAGCATTTCCGGGTCAGTCCTGATCTCGTCATCGAGCAGAAAACAAGGGGAACCCTCACTGGGGATCTGCTCTATCTGATCTGGTCGAACCGGGATGAAAAGGCGCTGTCCGCCCTGTTTTATATTGTTCACCACAACCGGCAGCTCCTCTCCGAGGGCACGCCGAAAATAGTGCAGATGGACGCGTTGTCCTGTTTTTTCCTGCTGACGGAAATCGGCGGGAAATATCGGGAATCTCTGGAAACGGAGATTTCCCGTCTCAGCAAAGGCGCTTCCCGGGAGATTTTACTTTTCCTGGCCGGTCATCTGAATAACCGGGAATTTTTAAAACTCCGGGAAATGCTGAATATCTGATCTGTAAGAAAGGAGGACGAACCGTTGTTTGAAACGATTCTCAGTCCTTTGATGAATCTTTTTGCCGCTCATCCGGGACTCGGACAGTGGTATACCACCTTTGCCCGCTGGGTTTTTCCGTTGCTGGCGCTGGTGCTGTTATTGAAAGTCATCCGCTCGCTGCTGCAAGCGGATAATCCCGCGGAAATCTGGGCCACGCTCCGGTTTCCCAACGGAACCGAAGTGCCCCTTACCCATTGGGAAAACGTCATCGGCCGGGCCAAAAGCGCCGATATTGTCGTTCCCATCGCCTCGGTTTCCCGGAATCACGGGACATTGATCCGCAATGAGGAGGGTGTCTGGTACTTTCACGATCTCGGCTCCAAAAGCGGCTCCTTTATCAACGGCAAGCCGGTGACGGAAAAAACGCCGATTTCCTTTGTGGATACCCTGACCATCGGCGGCGCGGATTTCAAGCTGATGCCGGTGCCGGCCAAAGAACGGCGGCAGAATGTGAAACGCCGGCTGTTCTTTTCCCGTCCGGAGTCGCCCTGGAGCTCCCTGCTTTTGCTGACGATTTTCCAGTTTATGGCCGGGATTCAGTTCATGGCGGCCTACGGCGCCGAATGTCCTCCCGCCGCGCCGGTCTGTCTCTTTTTGCTGGCCGTTGTGATGTGGGGCTACTACTTTGCCATGCGGGCCCTGAAAAGGGTGGCCTTTGAGATGGAAACCATCGCCTTCTTCCTGACGACGCTGGGCTTCTGTGTCTGTACCACCGCGGCTCAGGGAAGTCTTTATAAACAATTTGTCGCCGTACTGCTGGGGTTGGGGCTCTTTTTGCTCATCAGCTGGTTTTTGCAGGATCTGGACCGCTGCAAAAAGGTGCGTATTCCCTTAATTGTACTGGCCATTATCGCTTTGGCGCTGAACCTGCTTTTAGGTCAGATTTCCTACGGCGCCCGGAACTGGGTTTCCATCGGCGGCCTGTCGGTTCAGCCTTCGGAACTGGTGAAACTGGCCTTCGTCTTTGCCGGCGCCGCCACCCTGGATGAACTTTTTGAAAAGGGAAACCTTACGTTGTACGTGGTCTTTTCCGGGATCTGCTTCGCCGCCCTCGGCATTATGGGGGACTTCGGTACGGCGCTGATTTTCTTCGTGACCTTTGTGGTGATCTCTTTCCTGCGCTCCGGTGACTTTTCCAAGCTGGTGCTGATTCTCGGCGGCGCCGCGGCGGCGGGGATGATGATTATCCGCTTCAAACCTTACATCGCCAGCCGCTTCTCGGCCTGGGGACACGTCTGGGAATACGCCAGTACCACCGGGTATCAGCAGACCCGGACGATGTCGGCGGCGGCCAGTGGCGGTATGGTGGGTGTCGGCGGCGGCAACGGCTGGCTCCACACCGTGGCGGCCAGCGAAACCGACCTCGTTTTCGGTGTTCTTTCTGAGGAATGGGGGTTGGTCATCGCTGTTTTGGCGGTGCTTTGTATCCTGACACTGGCGATTTTCGCCGTGAAATCCATTTCCTCGGGTCGCAGTACCTTTTATACCATTGCGGCCTGTGCCGGTACGACGCTGTTGGTGATGCAGACGATGCTCAATGTTTTCGGCTCCGTGGATATTCTGCCTCTGACCGGGGTGACCTTTCCCTTTGTTTCCTGCGGCGGTACCAGCATGATCGTATCCTGGGGGATTCTGGCTTTTCTGAAAGCCGTGGATACCCGGCAGAACGCCAGCTTTGCCGTGAAACTGAAATCGAAGAAAGAGAAAGGGGGCGCGTCCTATGAGGAAGCTTGAACGGCGGGCCATTATCTGTCTGCTGCTGGCCGGGTGTCTGCTCCTCGGTCTGGTGCTGTTTTGTTTCCGTTTTGTGGCCGACGGCAGTGAATGGGCCTCCTTCCCGGCGAACAAGCATCTTTTCGCCGAAGGCGCTCTTGATTCCGGGGCGGTATACGATTGTAACGGGACGCTGCTTTTGCAGAATACGGAAAACGGCACGATCTATTCGGAAGATTCCGCCATCCGCCGGTCCACTCTTCATGTCGTCGGTGACGTGGCCGGAAATATTTCCACCGGCGCGGAAACGAAATTCGCCGGGAAGCTTACCGGTTATAACTTCATCAACGGCACTTATTCCAAAAACGGTGACGGACGGAACCTCTATCTGACCATCGACGCCGATGTCTGCGCCACGGCCTATAACGCTCTGGACGGACGGAAAGGCTGTGTCGGGGTGTATAATTACGAAACCGGCAAGATTGTCTGCGCGGTGAGCTCTCCGAGCTACGACCCGAACAACCCTGTATCCGAGGCAACGGCGGAAAACGAGGGATACTACATCAATCGTCTCTTTTCGGCTTCCTTCGTCCCGGGTTCTATCTTTAAAACCGTGACCTCGGCGGCGGTCATCGACAATCTGGATTACGAAAACTGGTCCTATACCTGCACCGGATCGACCCGTATCGGCGATGACGACATCACTTGTGTCTCCGCCCATGGCGAGGTGGATTTTGAGAGCGCTTTGAGCAAATCCTGCAACGGCGCCTTCGCCACCCTCACTTTGGAGCTGGGGGCTGATACTATGGAAAATTACGTGGATCAGCTGGGACTGACAAAATCCTATTCCATTAACGGCATCCGCACCGCCAAAGGTTCCTTTACCTTCAGTAAGGAAAATCCGGCGGCTTTGGGCTGGGCCGGGGTGGGACAGTCTGAGGATCTTGTGAATCCCTGCTCCATGATGATTTATATGGGCGCCATCGGCAACGGCGGCCGGGTGGTGGTTCCTCAGATTGTATCTTCGGTGAAAACCTCCGGTGATTTTCCCCTGAGCCTCTATATTCCCAAATGGCGGACGAAGCTTATCGATGGCAGTACCGCCGATAAGCTTACGGAAATGATGCGGGGCAATGTGGTGAACAATTACGGTGAGGGCAACTTCCCCGGTTTGCAGATCTGCGCAAAGTCCGGTACCGCTGAAGTGGGGGACGGAACCTCTCATTCCTGGTTCGCCGGTTTTCTCGATGATCCCGATCATCCCTATGCTTTTATCGTTCTGGTGGAACACGGCGGCAGCGGCGCCAAAGTGGCCGGTTCCGTCGCCAACAAGGTTCTCCAGTCCGTCATCGAAAACGAGTGATTTTTTGTTTGAATTGAATATCCGAATGGTCTGAAAAGCTCCTTTTGAGAAAAAGAAACTTTGGGAACATTCCGGGGGACACCGAAAGATTTTTCGGTGTCCTTTTTCGTAAACCTGCCG
Organism: Clostridia bacterium; assembly: GCA_051866595.1. Classification (GTDB taxonomy): domain Bacteria; phylum Bacillota; class Dehalobacteriia; order UBA7702; family UBA7702; genus UBA7702. Next base: position 16,648 of record JBJDXI010000183.1, on the reverse strand, counting down.
TTTCCCAGTGGTAATTTCTTGACATTGGGCCGGGATGCGGTATAATTTAGTATGTATAAGTATGATGCGAAAATGGACCTTTTGCATCCTCTTTCCGAAAGGAGCTTTACTATGCTTTATGATATTGCCATTATCGGCGCCGGTGTCACCGGCTCCATGATCGCCAGAGAGCTGGCGAAATATAATCTTTCCGTCATCGCTTTGGAAAAAGAAGCCGATGTCGCCATGGGCAGTTCCAAAGCCAACAGCGGCATTGTCCACGCCGGATACGACGCCAAACCCGGTACACTGAAAGCACGCCTCAATGTATTGGGCTGTCAGATGATGCCCCGGGTCGCAAAAGAGCTGGGCGTTTCCTACCGGCAGAACGGTTCCCTCGTGGTGGCCTTCTGCGAGGAGGAAATGACGGCGGTTCACGAGCTTTATACCCGAGGCAAGCTCAACGGTGTGGAGAATCTTCAGATTTTAAACAGGGAACAGCTGCGGCTGATTGAGCCTCATATCAATCCTGTGGCGGTGGGCGCCCTTTACGCTCCCGCCGCAGGGATCATCTGCCCCTATTCCCTGACCATTGCCGCTATGGGCAACGCCATGGACAACGGTGTGGAACTGCGCCGGAATTTTCCTGTCCGGGGGTTGAAGGACTGCGGCAGCTTTTATTCGATCCTTTCCGATCACGATTCGGTGGAAGCTTCTGTCGTCATCAATGCCGCGGGGCTCTTCGCCGATGAAATCGCCGCCATGGCCGGAGATGATTTCTTTAAAATTCATCCCCGCCGGGGCGAATATTATCTTTTTGATAAAGAAGTGGGGTACCTTGCCCGGCAGACCATCTTTCAGGCCCCTACGGCCATGGGCAAAGGGATTCTCGTAACGCCCACCGCCGACGGTAATCTCATGATCGGCCCCACCGCCGAAGATATTGAAGATAAAGAAGATCATAAAACCACCCGGAACGGTCTGGACAAGGTCTGGCGGGATGCGGCAAAAAGCATCCCGAACCTGCCCGGCGCCAGTGTCATCACTGCCTTTACCGGCCTTCGCTCTGTGGGCAGTACCGGTGATTTTGTGATTACCCAGTCGCCGAACCATCCCCGGCTGATTCACGCCGCGGCCATTGAGTCTCCGGGACTGGCCTCCTCTCCGGCCATCGCCGCTTATGTGGAGAGCATTTTAAAAGAAATGGGCGTGCTGACCCATAAACGCAAGGAGTACAACCCTTACCGCCGCCCCATTCCCGATCTGCGGGCCATGAGCGATGATGAACGCTATGCCCTCATCGCCAAAAATCCCGCCTACGGCAAGATTATCTGTCGCTGTGAGGAAATCAGCGAGGGCGAGATTTTAGACGCCATTCATCAGAATCCCGGCGCTGTGGATGTGGACGGAGTGAAGCACCGCACCCGGAGCGGCATGGGACGCTGTCAGGGTGGTTTCTGCCTGCCCAACGTCACGGAAATTCTTAGCCGTGAACTGAACATTCCCATGGAACAGGTGACGAAGCACGGCCCCGGTTCAGAAATCCTGACCGGGAGAACGAAGTGAGGGGGTAAGCTGATGAAAAGAGAAAATCGGACTTTTTCCGTCTCCCTGGTCATCGTCGGCGGCGGTCCCGCCGGCATGGCGGCGGCCATCCGGGCCAGAGAAGAAGGAATTGAAGATATTTTGATTCTGGAACGGAACCGTCATCTCGGCGGTATTCTGTGCCAGTGCATCCATAACGGTTTCGGTATCCATAAATTCCAGGAGGAACTGACCGGGCCGGAATACGCCGCCCGCTACGCGACGCGCGTGCGGGAGCTGGGTATTCCCTATAAATGCAACACGACGGTAACAAATATTACCGCGGATCATATCGTGACCTGCGTCAACGATACCGACGGCCTGATGCAGATCAAGGCCGGCGCCGTGATTCTGGCCATGGGATGCCGGGAACGCAACCGCGGCGCGGTGCGGATTCCCGGGACCCGTCCCGCCGGCGTCTATACCGCAGGGGCGGCTCAGATGTTTGTCAATATGAAAGGCTATATGCCCGGGAAGAAAGTCGTTGTTCTGGGCAGCGGCGATATTGGTCTCATCATGGCCCGGCGGATGCGTCTGGAAGGCGCCGAAGTGGAGGCCGTTCTGGAACTGATGCCCTATTCCGGGGGATTGAAACGCAACATCGTTCAGTGTCTGGAGGATTTTGATATTCCTCTGCTGCTGAGTCATACCGTCACGGAAATTCACGGTGAGGACCGCCTGACCGGCGTGACCATCGCTCAGGTGGATGAACAGCTTATGCCCATCGAATCGACGAAACGGTTTGTTGAATGTGATACACTGCTCCTTTCCGTGGGTCTCATCCCCGAAAACGAGCTTTCCAAAGCCGCCGGGGTGGAACTGGACCCCGTGACCGGTGGTGCCGTGGTGGATGAATACCGGGAAACTTCCGTTTCCGGGATTTTCTCCTGCGGCAATGTGCTCCACGTTCACGATCTGGTGGATTTCGTTTCCGATGAGGCGGAAATTGCCGGGCGGTCGGCGGCTCTCTATCTGAAAGGCGGTCTCAACGCCCGCAACGCCATCCGTACCGTGGCCGGAAAAGGGGTGCGCTATATTGTTCCCCAATGCGTTACCAGCATCGGTGAGGAGCTTCGCCTGTTTTTCCGGGCGGATAACGTCTATCAAGGTGCGGTGGTGCGCGTTCTTTCCGGAAACGAGGAATTGCAAAAGAAAAACCGGCGCATTGTCACGCCGGGCGAAATGGAAACCGTTGTTTTAAGCCGGGAGGAACTTGCCCGCCTCGGCGGTGAAATTACCATAGAAGTGGAGCTGAAATCATGACCGAAATCAAACATATCACTTGTATTCGCTGTCCCATCGGTTGTCAGCTCACCGTAGAAGTCACCGACGGCGTGGTGACGAAAGTCGAGGGCAACCTCTGTAAACGCGGTGTGGAATACGCTCAGAGCGAATGTGTGCATCCTGTGCGTACCCTGACCACCACTGTCCGTGTGCTCAACGGCGATCCCCTGCCGGTACGTTCCAGGGAACCCTTGCCTAAAGAAATGATTTTTGCCTGCATGGATGTGATGCGTACCGTCGCGGTGACGGCTCCTGTCGCCGCCGGAACGGTCATCGTTGCCGATATTTGCGGCACCGGTGTGGATATGATCGCCACGGCCGCCGCCGGCGAGGATTTTGTATAAGGACTCCTCTGTGAATATTGTAAGGAGCGACCGGGTATGATGAATCTCTTTCTGAAAAATAAGAACCGTGTTTTGACGCTCTGCGGCATCCTGCTTTGCTGCGCTCTGTTTCTGTGCGCTTTTTCCGGCACGGCATGGGCTGCCTCCGGGGCGCAGATCGCCGCTTTTATTGATCAAACCTATGAGTATGAAAAAGGCGGCGGCAATAAAGTATTGTCGGAGGACGAGGCGAAAAAGGCCCTGACCGCCGATACCGATCTTCTGATTCTGGCCGCCGGCCGGGATGTGGGGCGCACGGCGGTGACCGATGATGAATTCAGTACCTATCTCGGCTATGTAAATGAGCATCTGAAAAACGGCAACGGCAGTTACACCGCCGCCGATTTTCTTCGGTGTGCCTTGGCCGTGGGCGCCGCCGGTGGCGATCCTTCCTCGGTGGGAAAGGATGCCGGCGGAAATCGTGTGGATCTGCTCTATAAAGGGCTTTACTCCCGAAGTCTCGCTTCTCTGGAAAAAGAGGGAATCAAAACCGTGGCCTACGGTCTCCTGGCCCTGGACGCCAACGGAATTCCCGATGGGGAAATGCGGGCTTCCGGTTCCAAAGTCAGCCGGAGTCAGCTGCGTTCTTCTTTGATTTCTTCGGCAAAAACCCTGGCTTCCCAGGGGGTTCCCGACGCGGGGACCTCGGCGCTGGTGATTGCCGCCCTTTCTCCTGATTACGTAAAAGGAGATGCCGCCGTGGTTTCCGCTGTGAACAGTCTCCTGAAAAAGCAGGCCGGTCTGCAATCCACCGACGGTATTTTAAAGGACAGCCTTCCGGCGACAGCGGAAATGATCATCGCTCTCTGCGCCATCGGTGTGAATCCGGAGAAAAATGAATTTTTCGCATACGACCTCTATCAGGGAATGATGCGTTTTTACTGCTCCGACGGCGGTTTTTCTTCGTCGGTCGGCGGTTCTTCCTCGGCTTCGGCCACTGCTTCCGCCCGGTGCGGCCTGGTGGCTTATCTCTGCTATCAGGAAGACGGCTTGTTTTATGATTTTTCAGGAGTGAAACAGCACTCGGTGAAAACCATTGCTTCGGCCTCTTCCTCCTCGGGAAGTTCCTCTTCGGCATCGAATAAAAATACATCGTCTTCTTCCGGCGGAACATCTTCCTCGAAATCCTCCGGCGGAAATACCGGCTCTTCTTCTTCCACCGCTTCCGCCGGGAGCTCTTCTTCGGCGTCTTCCCGGTCGACAACGGGCACCGCTGCCCAGGGTACGACCATCGCGAAGTCGGTTTTTGAGGGGATTAAGGGCACCGATGAGTCTTATATTTACGAAGGAACCTGGGGCGAAGGTGAACCTTATACGCTTTCCTTTAAGGGAACGGATATTACGACGCCCATGGATTTCAACGCGGCCATCAGCAGTGTCGCTTCCCATCAGATAGAAATCGACGCCGCGGCGGAGGCCGCGGAATACATTGTGTTCCTCCATGCCGGCGCCTTTCCCGGAAAGGCCGCGGCAACGGTCACCGTATCCCTTGCCGACGGCACGTATCAGTGCTATCACTATGATGATACCGCCGGTAAATTCAAACAGATCTCCGTGGCGACGGTGGAAAACGGCATGGTTTCCTTCTCTTTGGATGTGGGCGGCGAGTATTTTCTGACTTCCGCTGAAATCAATACTGAAGGGCACACCTTTGACGTCGGCGATACCATTAACGGCATCGTCCCGGCCTCGGTTTTTGAAGACGCGGAAGGGAAAGACGTGGATCTGACCTTCGAAGGCGCGCTGGAAAGCGGCATCGAATATGAAATTGTTTTCAACGGCATGGATATTACGGATCCCGTGGATTTTGATACCCGTATTTCGGAACAGTCCATCAACGCCGGAGCCATTGGGAAACTGGCGAAAGATCCGTTGATCCTCGGCTTTTATCACGAGGGCAGTCTTCCCGGCAAAGCCACGGTGAAATTGTATACGTCTCTGGATAAGGACGTTACATACGGTTTATATTACTTTAACAGTGATGAACAGCAGGGCGAGTACTGTGATGAGGTCACCCGGGAAGAGGGCTTCCTCTCTTTTGAGATCGACCATTGCAGTGATTATTTTATCACTCCCTATAACGGCAAAGCGGTGCTGACGTCCTCGGCGGGAAGCCGCGGTCTGATGATTGCCGCCCTCGGTTTTGAACTGCTGCTGGTGCTGGCCGCCGTCGGCGCTGTCCTTCACCGCCGTTTCGGTAAAGACGGTCTAAAACAGAAGCTCCGGGGAACTGCGGGATTTTTATCTCTTCGGAAAAAGAAAGCGGCGAAAGAGAATAAAGGCCCATCCGGCCCGGAAAGGGGAAATACGGAAAGAGCTTTTGACGATAGGGAAAACGATGATTTTCTGCCCGAAGAACGGAAAAATGATGAAGACAGGGACGCTCCTGAATTCGAAGAGGTTCCTCTCCGGCCCGGGTCTTTGGATGAACTTGCCGGTATCGGTGAAAGCGATGCTTTGGAGGAAGAAGCCTCGGCGGCTTCTCCGACAGCCGTTGAAATAGATCACGCGTCGTTTATGTGTCCGAAAAAATGATGAACTACTTTCCGAATAAAAGAGAGGGAACGGTATGAAAAATTGGTGTAAAAAAAATATTCTGCTGCTGATTCTTTTCACGGTGGGCATTGCCGCGGCCTGCGGTATTCTCCTGGAAAGGAACGCCATTGAAAAAGAGAATAAAACCTATGACATTGTGATCAATTATTCGGATTATCGCGAAATGTCAAATCAATCGGAAGAGGATCTTTCTTATTGGCTGAAGCTGCTTTCGGAGCGCGGCGTGACCAAAGTGGGGCTCTTTGAAACGAGTGTGAAATCTCTTTCGGAAGACCCCGAAACGGGTGTTCAATATGAGTATGTTTGGGAAATCAAAAAGAACCTTGGCTGGAAAGAAACATTGCCCGATGAGATTGTCGCTGCGGTGGAACGCTCTCAGAACAGCAGTGACGTTTTAGTGATCTGCAATGATTCGGAAAATTTTGACTGGATCGTTGATGCTTACGAATCCCGGGCGGAAGGTATTCATTATGAAGCCGTCCGGGATGGAAATACCGGCTATCTGTGGATTTACCGTACGGACAGCGGACTGACCGGTGATAAATGGATGGAATTCAGTCTTGGACTCTGGCCGGATCAGGTGGAAATGATCGAAAATAGCGGCTGTACGGTGATCCCCCGGACAAAAACAATGGACGGCGCCAACGGTGAGCAGTTTGCCTCCGCGGTTTTTGATGATTTTGAAGCCTATGAATCTCCTTATTTCATGAACAGCGGCGACAGCCTCCCCGGTTATGATGATGAAAACTGGAGTGAAGCGCTTGCCGGTTATCTGGATCGTACCGACGCCGCCGTTGTTGTTACCGAATCCATGACAGAACAGGGAAACATCAACTGGAACGGTTTTTCCGCCTTTGTGGAAAGCACCGGTTACAAAGCGGTCCGGGCCTTTAATATGTGGGATTTTGTTCAGCAGCGCTATCAGGTCTATGGATACGAGGGCCCCGAGGAAATTGTCAACTCTCTTTATCGGACAATTTATGAACGGAACTGCCATTTGATATATCTGAGCCCCATTCTGAAAGAGGGCGCCAAGGATAAGGAAATTGAAAAAATATATATTACCGATCCGGATGCCTATGAACAGATGATTACCGGGTTATTTGAGCGTATGGACTCTTATGGCTATTCTTTTGAAACCCTGACGCCCGCGGAAAATTATAATCCGGGAACGTTCCTGCGTTTTCTCATCGGTGTCGGTGAGATCGCCGCCGCGGTGATGCTTTTGCTGTTGTTTGTAAAATTATCGGGGAAAGCAAAGCATATTCTTCTCGGCGTCGGTATATTGCTCGTCGCCGCGGCGTTGTTCGCGGCGCCCAATACTTCGAAAATCCTGCTTTGCCTGGGCGGTGGCATTGTGATGCCCTGCCTTGCCGCGGTGGGGCTCAATCGCTATTTGCAAAAAACGGAAAAATACGGCGATAAAAAAATGAGATCGCTTCTGCCGGAACTCATCGCCGTTACCGCCTGTCTGTTTCTTGTTTCCTTCTGCGGTTCTCTTTTTACCGCGGCTTCCCTTTCGGAATCCGGATTTATGCTGGAAATGACGTTGTACCGGGGCGTTAAATTCATGCAGCTTGTGCCGCTGATGGTATTTTTCATCAGCTATATTCAGATCTTTGTTTTTGAACGTTATATTTTCAAGCCCGTTGGCGACGGGGTGGTGCTGAGCCGCCGCGAAATGCGGCTCAAACGCCGGAGTGAATGGAACGCTTTTCTCGACCGGCCGGTAAAACTCAGAGGTATCTATTACGGTATCATTGTTGTTATTGTTCTTTTATTCCTGATGTTGATCGGTGCTTATTATATCATCCGAACCGGAAATCTCAATAATGAAATGGTTCCGAGTCTGGAAATCCAGATCCGCAACTTCTTTGAAGAAACGCTGGCGGCAAGACCCCGGACGAAGGAATGGCTCATCGGTTATCCCTGTATGATGATGATGATCTGGGCGTTCCGCCGCCGGATACCGGGATTGCCTCTGCTTTTCGGTATCGGCTCCGTCATCGGCTTTACCAGTATTGTCAATACGTTTCTGCATATCCGGACGATGCTGGAGGTCAGCTTTGCCCGGGTTCTGATCGGTTTTTCCTTTGGTCTGGCCGCCGGTCTTGTCTTTGTCATCTGTCTGGAGATTATTTACAGGCTTGTTTTGAAATATAAAAACGCGTATCGTTAACGGAACGAAGAGGAGAACACGATGTATCGGGTTTTGATCTCAGGTTACTATGGCTTTAATAATATTGGTGACGAATCGATTTTGCGTACGGTTCTGATGAATTTACGTGAAAACTTTGATGATATTGACATCACGATTCTTTCTCATAATCCTCAGGATACCGCGGAAAAATACGGCGTACACGCCGTGGAGCGAATGTCTCTGCCTAAGGTCTTGAAGGCCATTAAAGACTGTGATCTGCTGATTTTCGGCGGCGGCTCTCTCTTGCAGGATGTAACGTCCAACAGCAGTATTTTTTACTATTTATTCGTCATTCGCATGGCCTTGCTGTTTCGGAAAAAGATACTCCTTTATTCCCAGGGGGTCGGCCCCATTCGCAGTGCCTTTAACCGGCGCCTGACGGCCCGGTATCTGAAAAAAGTGGATGAGATTGCCGTCCGCGACGAGGCTTCGGCGAATTTGCTTCGGGATATTGGCGTCCCCGGGGAAAAAATCGCGGTGACGGCGGATCCCGTGATGCGTATTCACCGTGCCGATCCGAAGGAAGGAAAAGAAATTTTCCGTTCCATCGGTCTGGAAAAGAATCCGGGCCGTCCCATTGTCGGCTGGTCAATTAAATCGGCGGATCTTTCTTCTCCTTTCCTTGAGGAAATCGCGAAATCCATCCGTTGGCTGGAAGAAACGTATCAAGTGGATTCGGTGCTGATTCCCTTCCATTATGAGCAGGATGCGGCGGTCGTGAATAAGATTGCCGAGCGTCTGGACAGAAAAGTTTACTGTATCCGGGAAAAGTATTTAAGCGACGAAATCCTTTCGATCATCGGCAATCTTGATTGTCTTGTCGGTGTCCGCCTCCATTCCCTGATCTTTGCCGCCATCATGGAGGTTCCTTCCATCGGGATTTCCTACGATCCGAAAGTGGATGCTTTTATGGATTCGATCGGGCGGAGCTGTATTTCCGGTACCGATGATTTTTCGCTGGAAAAATTCCAGAGCGCGTACTGTGAAACGATGCTTCACGGTGACGAAATTCTGCGGACCACCGCCGAAAAAACTGCGGAACTGAAGGCCCGTCTGGAGTCTTATGATGACCGGATCCGGGCGGTGGTGGACCGTGATCGGGCGGAGGAAATGGTTTTCGACGCGGAACCTCTGGCCGAGGTCTCCGAAAAAAAACCGGCGGTTCCGAAGAAAACAGGGGTTGCCGCGGCCATCGGCGGAGTGATGATGGTTACCATTTTGGCGAAGGTTTTCGGGATTTTAAGAGAGTCCATTCAGGCCAATGTCTTCGGCGCTTTGGACGCTTTTTACGCGTCGTACAACAAGACCATTTATCTATTTACGACGGTTGCCTATGCCATGTGCATCGCCGCCGTTCCCATCATTACGAAAGCAATGACGGAGAACCGCAAAAAAGGGGAGTACGTCGCCAATAATCTTGTGACGTTTTCCCTTTTGCTCAGCTTTATCGGTCTTCTTCTTTGGGAAGTCATATCGCTTCCTCCGCTCAGCAATGTCTTCCTGCCGGCCATGAGCGGTGATACGCTGATTTTTGTGCGTATCATGGCGCTGACGCTTCCGGTGATTATCGCTACTTATCTGATGGTGGCGGTGTTTCAGTCGATGGACCATTTTGCCCTTCAGGGAAGTATGAGCCTGCCCTATTCGGTTTTTCTGATCCTGATCCTGATTTTCTTTATGGAGCGAGAATCTATTCTTCTGTACGTTATTGCCGTGTCCGCGGCATGGCTGTTGCAGTATGCGATGACCATTCCTTACGCGGTGAAAGAGCGGTATTTTTACCGCCCGGTGGCGCGTTTTGGGGAAACATACATCAAGGATTTTACAAAGATGGCCATCGTTACCATTGTGACGACATCGGCGTATCTCTTCTGTTATCTTACCGACGCTTCTCACGCGGAGCAACTCGGCGCCGGTGTTACCAGCGCCTTTTACTACGCGGATAAAATTTTCACGCCGCTGACAACGACCTTTATTTACAGCATCAGCGCGGTGATGTTTCCGAAACTGAGCCGGAAATTCACAAAATCGAATACCCGTGATTATATGAAATATGTATGGAGCATTACTTCCAATACGCTGATTATCGTGTTTCCCGTCAGCGTTATACTGATGGTTCTCGGTGGTCCCATTGTGAAAGTTCTTTTTGAAAGCGGTAATTTCACCGCGGCTTCCACCGTGGAAACAACGACGATTTTTGTGATGTATACTCTGGGTATGGCGGGATTCAGTGTCATTGACCTGATGAATAAATCCTTTCTTACGATGAACCGTCTTTTCGCTCCCTTTGTCATCAGTATCGGTATTATTCTTTTGAATATGCTGCTGGATATTGTTTTTGGTTTCAGCGGATATTTGCTGGCGTTGAGCACCGCCGCCGCCATGACCGTCGGCGCCGTGATTACGGTGATCGTGATGTTTCGGAATAAAGAATCCGCGGGCATCGTCCGCTTCGGACCGATTCTGAAATCCATCCTTCTTTCCGTAGTTATCGGCGTGATCGCCTGGCTCTTGAAAGACGCGGTTCTTTTCCCGGATGACGGTAAGATCCTGCTGGTTCTGAAGAGTCTCTGTATCGGGGGAATTGCCGTTCTGGTGTTTGTCGGCGGCAGTTATCTCCTTCGGCTCAAAGAAATTACCGATGTGGTTGCCGCCAGAAGAAAACCGCGGAAATAATTTTTATTTGTATGAAAAAAGGTGTGATCCCGAAGGATCACACCTTTTCGTTCCTATTTTTCAAATAAAAAAACAAGGCATTTCCTCGATAGGAAATGCCCTGCTGTTTTTGAAGATTAGAGAGAGTTGATGACGTTGTAAATATCATCAAGATGATCGTTGGCGAATTTGATGGCTTTGTAGATATGTTCAAGATAATAATGCCATTCGTATTCGTTGTAATCTTCGGGGAAGTTATAGTAGTCGGTCGCCCAGTTCCAGAGATAGATGGTGGCAGCCATGTACATATAGGGGAAGGCTTTCTTTTCTTCTTCGGTGAAGGTGGGAAGAACGCCTTTTTTGATGGTTTCTTCGTTGTAGCCTTCGAGATAGTATTTGGTTCTTTCGAGGTTCAGTTCGCCGTCTTCTTTGTATACATAGTCTTCCAAAGCGCCCCAGTTGGTGCAGGTGTATACGAGACCGAAGCAGATGTCGAAGAGACGATAGTCCACTTTGGACCAGTCAAAGTCAAAGATACCGCAGCATTCGCCGTCTTTCCATTTTACGTTGGAAGGATGATAGTCGCAGTGGCAAACGGTTTTGAAGCCTTTGCCTTCTTCCAGCATACCGGAATCTTCAATACCTTTTCTGGCTTTGTCGCACATTTCCAGAACGAAGGGAAGAGCGGTTCTGTAAAGGAGATCGTAACGGTCTCTCTTGGGAATACCTTCAACTTCTTTGCAGTCGATGAAATGCTGTTTGCGGGCAGCGAGGAATTCATAAATCTGGGGTTCTTCTTTTTCACCGCCGGTGAAGCCATAAGCGGAACCGTGGAGGTTGGCCTGGCATTTACCCATGGCAGCGTCTTCCGAAGGTTTCAGGCAGGTGTTGATCCAATCATAGGGATCTTCACCGTAGAGATATCTGTAAATAGCCCAGGGATATTCAAGGCCGTCTTCTTCATTTTTCATCATGGCATAGGTTTTGCCGTCGCTGAGTTTTTCAAGGCCGGCAGCCATGTCAAGACCTCTGTCGATGCAGAAAGCGATCAGTTCATGTTCGGATACGATGTCGGCAATGGACTGAGTGGCGCGGTATCTGCGTACAAAATAATCAACGGGTTTGCCGTCGGTGCCGGTCATTTCCACACCAAAGCTGCGGTTTACATAACCACCGAAAATTTCATAAACTTTGTCGAGTTTACCTAATTTGGCAATGTCTTCAACCAAAGTTCTGATTTCTTTAAATTCGGCACTGTCTTCAGCCATCAATGCTTTTCCGGTAGGATCAATCATGATAAATACCCTCCTTAACTCGCGTATGGGAAATTACTGTGTATAAAATTTCCGCATACTTCTCACTTTAACTACCTATATGATATTTAACCACTTTTCCCGCTGATTGTCAAGAATATTTGCGAAATGTTAAAAATTATTTTTACGCTTGATGAAAGGATTCATTTCAGGGATTTTTTTGTCGTTTCCCCAGTATAAGGCGATTTTCGAAAAGACTTTTCCGACATCGGATTTTTAAAAAGAAAAATCGGAGCATTTTTGTTTTACCGGAAACGGGCGGATTGAGACAGAAAAAGATATTTTTCGATCTTTGGCATAAACGGGAAGTCCTCCCATATATTTGGAACAAAGAATGATTTTGGGGGTCTTGCCATGCAGGACTATATTGAACGAAGGGTATTGGAAATTTCCAATTATATGCTGGAATCCAAAGGTACGGTCCGGCAGACGGCGTCGGTTTTCGGTGTCAGCAAATCCACGGTGCATAAAGATCTGACGGAACGTCTGCCGCAGATCAATGAAGCCATCGCCCTCAGGGTTCGGGAAATTCTGGAGGTCAATAAGGCGGAACGTCATATCCGGGGAGGAGAGGCGACAAAACGTAAATACGCTTCGGCTTCCAAGGAATGAAAGGTGTATCTGTGTTTTTATACTGCCGTATATTTATGAAAAGTTTCTTAAAAAAAGAGTTGATTGTGGACACCGGTTTTTAAACATGATATAATTTGAACATAAATAATAGGATGCGGAGAAAACGCAGTATGAAAATGATGAAACTGGAATCGGAATCTTTTGCGGAATACAAAAACGCTATGGATTTCTATGCGGAACCGGTAGCGGAATATCATAAACGTCTCCATGACGGTTCTCTTCCGATGACCGGATGGGTTGATTTGCCGTCCCGCTCTGACGGGACGTATCTGGCAAAGATCCTTTCCGCCGGGGAGGAGATCCGCAGAAAGTATACCGCGCTGGTGGTTGTGGGGATCGGCGGTTCCTATCTGGGAACCCGGGCCTGTTATGAGATGCTGCGGTCGGACCGGAACGGCGTTTCCTTATTTTTCGCCGGCTGGAATCTCGGCAGTTCTTATCATGCGCGTCTGCTGAGAAAACTGGAAAATTATGATGTGGCTTTGTGTGTCGTCTCCAAATCCGGTACGACGATGGAAACAGCGCTGGCTTTCGATCTGTTAAAGACATATTTGAAAAATCGTTACGGAGAACGGTATGTTGACCGTATTTATGTGGTAACCGATGAAACCCGTGGCGCTTTGCGGGAAGAAGCGAAGGAAAAAGGTTATCATTCCTTTGCTCTTGATGAAAATATCGGCGGTCGGTACAGTGTCCTGACGGCGGTGGGTCTTCTGCCTCTTGCCGTGGCGGGCATAGATGTTGTTTCGATGCTTAACGGCGCGAAACGGGCCTATGAGGATTTTTGCCTGCCGGATTTGGCGCAAAATGACTGCTACCGCTATGCCGCTTTTCGTAATGTAATGTTTAAAGAGGGAAAAGCCATTGAATTTTTCTCTTTTTCCGAACCGGAATTTTCACGTTTCGGTTATTGGCTGCGTCAGCTCTTTGCCGAGAGCGAAGGGAAAAACGGGGTCGGGATTTATCCGGCCTCACTGAGTTACAGTACAGATCTCCATTCCGTCGGCCAGTTTCTGGAGGAGGGACATCCTGTCTTTTTTGAGACGATGCTGACTGTGGACTTACGTAAAGATGATCTTGCCGTGGAAGGGCACGATAAAACGTACAACGAGTATATCGCGGCGGCGGCAGAGGCGGTTTACCGGGTTCGCAATGAGAGAAAAACCCCGGTGATCCGGCTGAGGATGTCCGCGCTGAACGCCGAAAATATCGGTTATGTGATTTATTTCTTTGAAAAAGCCTGCGCCATGAGTTGTATGCTGATGGGGGTGAATCCCTTTGATCAGCCCGGTGTTGAGGCTTATAAAAAAGAAATGCGCGCGCTGCTTGGAATAGAATGAGGTTTTTACATTGGAACGAAATCAGATACTCGCAAGATACCAATACTGGCTGTCCAATACCGAAGGCGAAATGAAAGCGGAATTGGAAGCGATCGGTAATGACGATGCGGAACTGGAAGATCGCTTTTACTGTGATCTGTCTTTCGGCACCGCCGGTATGCGCGGTGTAATGGGCGCCGGTACGAACCGGATGAATCATTACACGGTGCGCAAAGCGACGAGAGGCCTCGCGGCCTGGCTGAAAAAAGAAGGTCTGGAAAACGGCGGGATCGCCGTGGCTTACGATACCCGGAATCGCTCGGCGGATTTCGCTTCGGAGGCGGCGCGGACCATGGCGGCCTGCGGCATCAAGGCTTATCTGTTTGATATGCCCTCGGCGACGCCGCTGCTTTCTTATACGGTCCGCAGATTAGGCTGTTCCGCCGGGATTGTCATCACGGCCAGTCATAATACAAAAGAATACAACGGTTATAAGGTCTACGACCGTTTCGGCTGCCAGATGGTGTCGGCCGCCGCGTCGGAAGTGGCTTCCTTTGTCTGGGAAGCATCGCCTTTTGAACCGAACCCGCCTGAGGAAGAACTGCGTCGTGCCGGCCTTCTGGAAAATTTGGGCGAAGATATGATGAAATCATTTTGCTATGAGACGATGAAGCAGTCTCATTCCCTTTCCAAAGAAGCCGTGGCCGGGCTGAAGGTGGTGTATACGCCGCTTCACGGCTCGGGGCTTATACCGGTGATGTTTACGCTGAAAGAAAAAGGCTATGCGGTGCGGACCGTGGTGGAACAGGAAGCTCCCGACGGCAATTTCCCCACGGTGAAAAAACCCAATCCCGAAGAGAGAGACGCTCTTGTGATGGGGATCCGTCAGGCGAAAGAAACCGACGCCGACCTTGTTCTCGGCACCGACCCCGATTGCGATCGTGTGGGAATCGCTGTCCGCAATGACGGTGGTTATCAGCTGTTAAACGGGAATCAAATCGGCGCTCTGCTCGTCAACTACATCCTGACCCGCAGAAAAGACCGATTAAAAAAGAACTCCGTGATTTTAAAGTCCATAGTAACCAATGATTTCGGTGCGGCGGTGGCCAAGAGCTACGGCGTGGAAACGGTGGAAACATTGACGGGCTTTAAATACATCGGTGAGGCCATGACGGCTTATGAGGAAACCGGCGAACATGATTTTATGATGGGCTATGAGGAAAGCTACGGCTTCCTCATCGGCAAGCACGCCCGGGACAAGGACGCTGTTGTGACTTCTCTGCTGATCTGTGAGATGGCGGCCTACTACAAGGAAAAGGGGTACAGCCTTTACGATATTCTGAAATCCCTCCATCACCGCTTCGGCTATTATCTGGATGCGGTGGATTCCGTTACTTATGCCGGCAGCGCCGGAAAAGCCCGGATGAAAGAGATTATGGCTTCCCTTCGGGAAAAGGACAACCTTTTCGGGGACACGCCCGTTACGGTGCTGGATTATCTGAACGGTTGCAACGGACTTCCCCCGGCGGATGTGCTGAAATATGTCTTTGAGGACGGTTCCTGGGCAGCGGTTCGCCCCTCGGGAACGGAACCGAAGCTGAAAATATACTACTCCATAAAAGGGAAAAACGAACGCGCCGTTTCGGCGCGGCTGATGGCTTACAGCGATATACTGCTGGAAGCCACGAAATAAAAGGGGCGTAGCGATGAAAGGTATTATTCTCTCGGCGGGGAAGGGAACCCGCCTTTATCCCATGACAAAACCCTGCTGTAAACCGTTGCTGCCGGTTTACGACAAACCGATGATCTATTATCCGCTGTCCGCGCTGATGCTGGCGGGGATCACCGATATTCTGGTGATTGTTCCTCCCGGTGACAGCTCCTTTGAGGAACTTCTCGGTGACGGCGGCGCCTTTGGCGTTTCCATTTCCTATAAAGAACAGCCGGTGCCGAGGGGCATTGCCGACGCGTTCATCGTCGGGGAGGACTTTATCGGTGACGATTCGGTCTGCCTCATTTTGGGGGACAACATCTTTTACGGCGAAGGATTTAAGGAAGCCCTGCGAGAAGCGGCGTCGCTGAAAGAAGGCGCGGTGACCTTCGGCTATTATGTGGAAGACCCTCGTCCCTTCGGTGTGGTGGAAATCGGGGAAGACGGCAAAGCCCTTTCCATCGAGGAAAAACCGGAAAATCCGAAATCCCACTATATTATTCCGGGCCTTTATTTCTACGACAATCAGGTGGTGGAAGCGGCCAAAACCGTAAAGCCCTCGGCCCGGGGCGAGCTGGAAATCACCGCGGTGAACAATCTCTATCTGGAAAGGGAACAGCTCCGGGTGATCAAACTGCCCGAAGATTTTTCCTGGTTTGATACGGGCACGGCGGAAAGTATGTACATCGCCTCATCGGCGATCCGCGATTTTCAGCGGAAAACCGGAACGTCTGTGGGAAATCCGGAGGCGGTCGGCTATGAGCTCGGTCTGATTGATAAAGAAACGCTGGCGCAAAGCGCCGAAAAACTGAAAATGACGGCCTACGGGCAATACCTGAAAACACTGCTCTGATCTTATTGTTTTCTGTACGGTGAAACAGCCGCGCGATGATGCGCGGTTGTTTTTTTATGCCTTTTTTCTTTGGCTGAATTTCTGAAAAGAAAGGAGAAGGTGTCGGTATTTTGTGGTTTCCTCCTCCCCGAAGCTGACAATGTTTTTCCTCCCTTTGGCCTATAATGAATACAGGAGG
>JBJDXI010000182.1:0-5515 GCA_051866595.1 Clostridia bacterium | reverse complement strand
GCGGTTCTCCCGAAGTGTATCAGTCCATTGCAGACTGGGTCGGCGGCTGCTTCAAAACCATCGGCGTAACGGAAACGAAGAGCCTCATCAAAAACGGTCTCAATGATCTCTGGAACGGCGAGGACGAATACCGCGCCGCCATCGCCGAGGAAGCGAAAAAGCTGGCCGATTGGGTTGTTGAATAAATCAGCCGTTTTGAAACGCCCTCAGGCTGTACGGAATCGGTACACGGTCGTCCCAAACCGCCGAGCTTTGATCATGGGGCAAAGAGATGGTTCCGATTGTCTCTATGCATAACAGAGGGGGAATATTGATATGCTTACTTTTAAACGAATAAAGGAAGAAAAGGATGCGTTTATCTATGAATACTACCCCGAGGGAAATACTGATGCACCGGGTATTGTGAGGTTGTACCACAATGGAGATGCGGAAATGGTAAAAATGTCCGATGATGATTTCAAAATGTTTTATGGTGGCCATGCATTATGGCACATAGATAAAACGAAGACAAGCGGAACAATCGCATGGTATTAAATCCATTTGAAACCGTCCCGAATGGTCTCAATGGCTCTGATTTATGAGGTGGCAACATGGCTAAAATTGAAAAAGCAGAATGCAAAACGCCGAATGGTGGTGCTCGCGCGGAAATCCATTACTTTGATGATAACGGCAGCTATGTTGATGAAAAAAAAGCATCCCGATGTGTTATAAGGGAATTTTCCGAAAATGGCGAAATGGTTTTTGAGACATGGGGAACTGTTGAAAATGAATGAATTGAATTTTAATTTTCCTGCCTTCTCAAACTACACAAAGGAAATGTGGCCAACGGGGACGGTTCCTCATGGTACTGAGCCGTTTTGGAATGCCCTCGGGTTGTGCCAACAGGGACGGTTCCCAATGGTATTGATCCGAAGTACGCAAAAAAATTGAGCCGGAATTGCGTTCGGCTAATCCAAAGGTACAATACCTTAGGCTTCCGAAACTATCCGGCTACATACATAGTATATCCGATCAGGTTCTCCTGTCAATATTTACGCAAAAGATATTACGAAATCTATTCAATTCAAGCGTTGGTTTGGAGATTGGGAAAAGGGAAAGAAAGGTGTAAGTAAAGTCGTAAACCCCGATGGAACACCGATGCTGGTGTGTGCCAATAGGGCCCTTCGGAACCGTCCCCGGTGGTCTCAAAAATATTTAATAGTGGGACACAAGAAATTAGTATAAGTGCGAAAAAAGCAAATGGAAGATTAGTGTTGATCGAAATAGTTTCCAAAAGCAGAAGTTCTCTGATGTTTAAAACCATGTGGTGAGTATCTGAAGAAAAATATCATAAAAATAAAAGAAGCACTACAAATTCCAGGGGGAATCTCGAAGATTCCTCTCAAGCCCTGCGTTTTGTTAATGCTTCTTCTAAACATAGTATACCCGATTCTACGGAAAAAGCAATAGGAAATTTTCCATTGTGAAAGAAAATTATTTTGTATGTGCCAACGGGGACGGTTCCCAAGGACACTGAGCCGTTTTGAAATGCCCTTAGGTTGTGCGGAAGCGTAAAGATCCGGAATACAAAAAGAGGCTGCGAAATTTTTCGCAGCTTCTTTTTGATTAGAGAGATTATTATTAGGGAGGTTCTGTTTACGGAGAGAATGGTTATTCCGCTTTTGTCGGTTCGCCGCGGCGCTTTCTGGCATAGAGCAGGGCGCAGGCCGTGCCGATGAGAATGATGGAAAGAAACACGGCGAGGAGCTGGAGGAGGGGGATCCAGTTCCCCGAAAGCGCCGTGAGGGTACCGCTGAAGGCCGCTTCGCCGGCGCCGGCCACCATCACGAAAAAGCCGCACTGGCCGAAGGCGATGAGGCCGCCGGTGATACCGATGGGGGTGAGCAGGGCGCTGATACAGAAGCCGATTTTCAGAAGGGTGGAGGGAGCGGCTTTGGTCAGCGACCAGAAAATCTGAAATATGGCGCAGAGGACGCCGCCCAGAAGAAATGCTTTGAGAAAAATCATAAGGATCTCCTTAAAATATCGAAAGGATCAGAGCGGTGCCCACGGAAAAGATAAAACCGGTGAGCAGGATCGCCGCCACGGGAAGGATGCCTTTTTTCAATGCCGAAGCCGTGGCTTCGCCGTTGTTCAGGTGGGCGAGGATGCCGCCGGCCACCGCCGCGGGCAGACCGCAGATGGGCAGTATGGCGCCGAAGCCGAACCGCTGTTCCAGACGGGGATAGATATCGAAAAAGAAGAGACAGGCGCCGAGAACGCCCATGGCCACCAAGGCCAGGAGGCTTTTGGCGTAGGGCGTAAAGGGCAGGGGTTCAAGAACCGTAAACAGCAGCTGGGTGAGGACGGACGCCGCCCCGCCGAAGAGAAAGGCCTTGGCTGTTTTCTGTAATAATTCCATTTTGAAAGCTCCTGTTGGGGAAAGGGCGTTTCAATCGGCGCGTTCCGGCGCTCTGCCGGAGGACGGCTCTTTGAAACGCCCCGGTCTCTGTTTGGTGAAAACAGATCATTCCTTATTGGGTTGATTGGTTATGGAGAGTTTTTGGTTTTTGAGGAAGAGGGGGAAAACGGCGATCAATATTTGCCGTATTCCATGGTCGTTTCGTACCAGGCGTCGAGGTTTTCTTTCTTGGCGTTGTCCAGAACGATGGAGCAGTCCATGATGAAGCCGCCTCCGGGAGCGCAGGCATCGAGCATGCGTTTGGTTTCTTCCACAACGCGTTCTTTTTTGCCGTAGGCCAGGAGAGAGGTGGGCAGGTTCCCGCAGATGCAGGCGGTATCGCCGAGGATTTCCTTGGCTTTGACGATGTCTACTTCTTCAAACATATAGATGACTTTGCCCTTGGGCACGTCTTTGATGACTTCCAGACGGCTGTTGTATTTGCCTTCGCAGAAGACATAAGGTGTTACGCCGTTGTCGATGAGGGCGCAGATCAACTTGCGCAGGCTGGGCCAATAGAATTTGCGGTAGTTTTCGTCGCTCATGAATTCGTCGACGCCGGCATGGAGAGGAATGAAGAAGTATTCCAGATTCTGAGTTTTGCAGGTGTTCAGGGCGTCGGCGATGCTGATGTCTGTCATGTAATCCACGGCGGCAAGGAGTTTATCGGGGTTGGCGTAAATATCGGTGACGGAGTTGATGAGGCCGCGGATGTTATCGGAGAACATATCGAAGCCGCAGGTGGTAGCGCCGGCAGCGCCCAGGGGATAACCTTTCTGAGCCAGTTCGGCGCAGATGCCGCCGAGACCGCCGAGCCATTTGGCCGAGGCTTCGCCGCCGCGTTTCAGGAATTCAACGGCTCTCTGCACTTCGGGATCGGCAAAGGCGGTCATGGAAATGAAGATGGCGAATTCCACGGGAGTGCGGAAGCTCAGTTTGGAGAAGGGTTCCAGTTCTTTGAATTTTCTGGGATAAACTTTGGTGAGGAAGAAATGGGTGGGGTCGTTGAGGAATTCATCATACTCATCGTCGTAGAGGAAGTTGATGTCCCCGATCTGGAAGGATTCGTCCAGAGCAAGACCGCTGTTGGGGCCGGGAACTTTCAGATAGGTGCTGCCTAAGATTTCCGGGGGATCGGCGGGATAGAGAACCGGGGCCCAGGCGAGGTCGGGATCGTAATCTTCCATGAACTGCATCACGCCGGGGGCGATGTTGCGGATGTCTTTCATGGCGTCGTACATGGAGATGTTATAGCCTCTGGCGTAGTAATTGCCCACTTTGGGAGCGAAGGGAACGCGGTCCGGTTCTTTCAGTGCGACGACGTCTTTGATTCTTTTGGATTTAACGGCATATCTTTCTTCCGGTGTCATATCGGTATTTCTCCTTTGATCGTTTATTTTATTTTTCCGTGGAGAACGCGCGCTGTTCTTTTGATGGCTCTATGATAAACCATTTTCCGACAAAAATCATTCCGTAAAAGATTGATATATTTGAAAAAATGTTATACTATTAGTATAAACATAACGGAGGTGAGTTGCCGTGCGCCTGAATATGTATATGATCGCCGAATATCTGCCCTGCGAAAAAATGAGCGTCTATTTTTCGGACAGAGCCAAAGACGCCTGCCTGATCCAGCCCCGGCTCTATAACGAATGCACCATGCTGCTGGATCGCTATCTCTATGTGCTGAAAGGCGAGGATTTTCCCGGCGCCTGCCATGAGGATATGCCCCTGCGCATGATCCTGCTGGGTCGGCCCGAAGATCCAAAGATCCTCGAAGAGCACGAGGTGATCCTCATTGAGGATCATATTTCCCTGCTCTCGCTCTTTGATATTCTCCAACAGTCCTTTGAGTGGTACAACCTCTGGGAGGAATCCCTCCAGAGGATTGTTGATGACGACGCCGATCTGATGAAAATGTGCGACGTTTCCCGTAAGATCTTCCGTAATCCCATCATCATCCACGACGCCGCCTACGAGGTGATGGTCACCACCGAAACCCCGGAAACCATGGCGTACCTCGATTTCGATTATAATCAGACCTCGGGGGCGTATTTTCTCTCGGCGCGGATGATGAACATTTTCAAACGGGAAAATGCCTTCCTCGATACGATGGGACAGAAAGAAGTGGCAAATTACCACTCCGATCACATGAGCTACGATGTGCTTTACGCCAACTTAAACGGCGACGGCGAATTCATGGGCCGCGTGATCCTTCCCGGCATCGTTTCCGAAAACAGCTACAGCGTTTATCCGCCCCTCCGTGTGCTGAGAGACGCGGTTTTCGCCGCCATCCGTCGGCAGAACGCCTTCAGTAAAGGGCTGCGCCGCAGCTTTCACCGGCTTTTCCGGGATATTCTCGCCGGTACTGCCGTGGACCGCAGCCACGGGGAATACTGTCTCCATTCCCGGGAATGGCGGCCGGAAGATTCCTACCGCTGTCTCGTGATCAGCCTCCGGGAAATTGAAATCCGCACCTTTTCCGTTTCCTATAACTGCCAGCGTCTGGAAGAAATTTTTCCCGATTCCTTCGCGTTTTTTTATGAGGACAGCATTGTTTCGGTGCTTCATTTCAACGGCGAATCGCCGGATTCCGACTGGATTTCCCAAAAAATCGATGATTTTCTCCGGGAGAGCTATTTCAAAGCCGGCCTCAGCATCGTTTACCGCGATGTGTACAAAACCGATGTTTTCTTCCGTCAGGCTCTGGCGGCGCTGGATTTCGGCGGCGGCTTCGACCCCGAAAGCCGCTGTTATCCCTTCCGCAAATACGCTCTGCCCTATGTGTTCCGCTACGGCATGGGCGATACGCCGCCGGAATTTTTCTGCGATGAGACCCTGCTTAAACTGAAAACCCTTGGCGGCGGCGAAGGGGTGGATTACTACACCACCCTCAAAGTCTATCTGGAAAACAACATGAACCTGCTCCATTCCGCCGAGAAACTCTATATCCACCGCACCACGCTGTTTTACCGTATCAACCGCATCAAGGAAAAACTCGGCATCGACCTCAACGACGAAGCTACCCGCCGTTCCCTGCTGATGTCTTTCTATATGATGGATATCGCGGAATCG
>JBJDXI010000181.1:0-5515 GCA_051866595.1 Clostridia bacterium | reverse complement strand
CTCCTCATCGCCGTCGGCGTTGCCCTCGATACGATGAAACAGTTGGAAAGTCAGGTCCTGATGCGTAGTTACCAGGGATTTATGAAATAAGGAGAAAAGATTATGAGATTGGTATTATTAGGACCTCCCGGCGCCGGGAAAGGCACCCAGGCCGCCTCGATGGTTGAAAAATACAATATCGTTCACATCTCCACCGGCGACTTGCTCCGTGCTGCCGTGAAAGCCGGCACCGAACTGGGCAAAGAAGCCAAAGGTTATATGGAATCGGGGCAATTAGTCCCCGATACCCTTATCCTTGGGCTGGTGGAGGAAAGGATTCAGAAGGAAGATTGCCAAGAGGGCTTCCTCCTGGATGGCTTTCCCAGAACGCCGGCTCAGGCCGACGCCCTGGATGAAATGCTTCAGAAACTCGGTCAGAAACTCGATGCCGTCGTGAACATTGAGGTTCCCCTCGATAAACTGATGGTTCGTCTGACCGGCCGCCGCGTCTGCAAAAAATGCGGCGCGACTTACCATGTCGCATTCAATCCTTCCCCCAAAGGCGACCTTTGCGGTGTCTGCGGTGAAGCTCTGATTCAGAGAGCCGACGATACCGAAGAAACCGTAAAGAACCGTCTCGACGTTTACGAACAGCAGACGGCGCCCCTGATTGATTACTATACCAAAGCCGGTATCATCAAAAACATCAACGGGGATCAGGATATTAAAAAAGTATTGGAAGACATTTCGATTGCCTTGGGAGGCAACGAATGATTACCATAAAAAATAAGGAACAGATCGCAAAAATGCGCGATGCCGGTAAGATCGTCGCGGAAGTACTGGCTCTGATGGAAGAAAACGTCGCACCCGGCGTTTCCACCTGGGAGCTGGACGAAATTGCCGAAAATCATATCCGTAAATGCGGTGCTATTCCGACATTTTTAGGCTACGGCGGCTTTCCCGCCTCGATCTGCGCTTCCATCAACGATGAGGTTGTTCACGGGATTCCGAACCGCAATCGATACCTGAATGAGGGTGACATCATCAGTATCGATGTGGGCGCCACCTTCCGCGGCTATGTGGGTGACGCGGCGAGAACGTTTCCTGTAGGGAAGATCAGCGATGAGAATGCTCGGCTCATCGAAGTGACCCGTCAATCTTTCTTTGAAGGCCTGGCACAGGCGAAAAAGGGAAATCGCTTAGGCGACATTTCCAATGCGATTCAACGGTATGTGGAAAGACATGGATATTCCGTTATCCGCGATCTTGTCGGTCACGGCGTCGGCGAGAATATGCATGAGGATCCTTCCGTTCCCAACTACGGCAAAAAAGGCCGGGGCATAAAGCTCTGCGAAGGTCTCACCATCGCGGTGGAACCGATGGTCGCAGCTGGTCATTATGCTCTGGATCAGCTTGCGGATAACTGGACCTATGTCACAAGGGATGGCTCCATGGCCGCCCATTATGAAAATACCTTTGCCATTACCGACGGAGAACCTGAGATTTTAACCAGACTTTAAGGAGTGGTCATATGGAATGGTCCTTAGGACAGATCGTCATTTCCAAACAGGGCCGGGATAACGGCACCGTTTATGTGGTTGTCAGAATCGAAGATCATTTTTGCTTCGTGGCCGACGGCCGGAAAACGACGTATCTGAAACCGAAAAAGAAAAACATCAAACATCTGCAGGCAACCCGCCGCGTTTCCGAGTCCATCGCCGGGACGCTCCAAAAGGGAAAAGCGCCCACCGATGCGGAAATCAGGGAATTTTTGAATTATCATCGCTCGGAAACACGAGCTCAGGAGGTACCGGATGTCGAAACAAGATGCAATTGAAGTGGAAGGCACAGTGATTGAACCGCTGAAAAACGCCATGTTTAAAGTGGAATTGGCCAACGGCCATCAAGTACTGGCCCATGTTTCCGGTAAAATCCGGATGAATTACATTCGCATTTTGCCCGGGGATAAAGTTACTGTTGAATTAAGCCCTTATGATTTGAATCGCGGGCGAATCGTTTACCGTTTTAAATAAGCGATAAGGAAAATTTGCGCAAAGAAAAGGAGGGATTACCGTGAAAGTTCGCGCTTCGGTAAAACCAATTTGCGAAAAATGCAAAGTCATTAAAAGAAAAGGGACCGTTATGGTCATTTGCAAAAATCCCAAACATAAACAGAAACAAGGATAATCGAAACAATTGAAATTGGAGGTGCATGAAATCAATGGCACGTATTGCTGGTGTTGATATACCCCGTGATAAAAGAGTCGAAGTCGCTTTGACCTACATCTACGGTATCGGTCTTCCCACCGCCAAGAAAATCTTGGCCGAAGCCAATATCGATGGTAATATCAGAGTAAAAGATATGTCCGAAGATCAGGTCAACGTGATCCGTGACATCATCAATAACAAATACTTGGTCGAAGGCGATCTCAGAAGAGATGTTGCGCTGAACATCAAACGTCTGGTTGAAATCAGCTGCTACCGCGGCATTCGCCACAGAAGAGGTCTCCCCGTCAGAGGTCAGAAAACCAAAACCAACGCTCGTACCCGCAAAGGTCCCAAACGGGCCGTTGCCGCGAAACGTAAGAAATAAAGGAAGGGGGACAGATTCATGGCAAGAAGACAAACTCGCAGAAGAAAAGAAAAGAAAAATATTGAATACGGCGTAGCCCATATCAATTCCACGTTCAATAACACGATCATCGTGATCACCGACAAAGCCGGTAACGCGATTTCCTGGTCCACCGCCGGTGCTTCCGGTTTTAAAGGTTCCAGAAAGAGCACTCCCTTTGCCGCTCAGCTTGCCGCGGAATCCGCTGCGAAAGACGCGATGGAACACGGCATGAAAACCGTTGAATGTGTTGTCAAAGGCCCCGGTTCCGGCAGAGAAGCCGCCATCCGTTCCCTGCAGGCCACCGGTCTGGAAATCAGCATGATCAAGGACGTTACGCCCATTCCTCACAATGGCTGCCGTCCGCCCAAAAGAAGAAGAGTTTAAGGAGGTGTCCGTTTTACAATGGCACGTTATACAGAATCCCAATGCCGGCTCTGCCGTCGTGAAGGCGAAAAGCTCTATTTGAAGGGTGACCGCTGCTACGGTGAAAAATGCTCCTTCTCCAAAAGAAGCTACGCTCCCGGGCAGCATGGCGCAGCCGCGGCCCGTAAAAAACGTTCGGAATATGGCCTTCAGTTGAGAGAAAAAGAAAAAGTCCGTCGTATTTACGGTGTTTTGGAAAAACAGTTCCGTCTTTACTATAAAGCCGCGGTAAGAAAAGGCGGCGTCACGGGGGAAAATCTCCTCGTCCTCTTGGAATCCCGTCTTGACAACGTCGTTTACCGCGCCGGCCTCGCCAACAGCAGAAACGAAGCCCGTCAGCTCGTGCTCCACGGTCATTTCACCGTGAACGGCAAAAAAGTGAACATTCCTTCCTTCCTCGTGAAGAAAGGTGATGTCGTCGCCGTTGCCGCCAAGAGCAAAAAGAGCCCCAAATTCCAGGCCATCGCTGAATTGGCCGCAGTAAAATCCATTCCTCAGTGGCTTGCTTTGGATAAGGATAATCTTTCCGCCAGTGTCGTAGAAATGCCCACTCGCGATTCGATTGATATCCCCATCGAAGAACACTTGATCGTTGAATTCTACTCCCGCTAAGGCTTAAGTAGTCTTTAAAGTTCGATAGTTTATATAAGGAGGCCAGATATATGCTGTCAGGAATGGAAAAACCAAAGATTCAATGCGTGGAAATGAATGGTGCGAAAACATATGGCCGCTTTGTTGTTGAACCCCTGGAAAGAGGGTACGGCATTACGTTGGGCAACGCCCTTCGCCGGGTGCTTCTTTCCTCTCTGCCGGGTGCAGCAGTAACATCCGTGAAAATTGATGGCGTACTTCATGAATTTTCAACGATTCCCGGAGTATACGAAGATACCACCGATCTGATTTTGAATCTCAAAGGCATCTGCGTGAAACTCCACACCGATGAGGAAAAACTCCTCACGCTGGAAGCCGAAGGCGAAGGCGAAATCACCGCCGGTGATTTCAAATGCAGCTCGGAAGTGGAAATTCTCAATCCGGATCATCATATTGCCACCCTTGATTCCAACGGCAGTCTCCAGATGGAGGTTGTTGTGGAACGCGGCAGAGGTTACAACAGTGTCGAAAAGAACAAAAAGGAAAACGCTCCTCTCGGCGTGATTCCTATCGATTCGTTCTTTTCTCCCATTACTAAAGTGATTTTCCATGTGGAAGATACTCGTGTCGGTCAGCAGACCGACTTTGATAAACTGACTCTTGATATTTGGACGGACGGCAGCATTTACCCGGATGAAGCCATCAGTAAAAGTGCGAAAATCCTCGCCGAATATCTGAAACTGTTCATCGGCCTTACCGAAGTTCCCGGTGACGATATTATCATGGTCGAAAAGAAAGAAGACAATAAGGATAAGATCCTCGACATGACCATCGAAGAGCTGGATATGTCCGTCCGTTCCTACAATTGTCTGAAACGCGCCGGTATCAATACCGTTCAGGAATTGACTCAGCGCACCGAAGAAGACATGATGAAAGTCAGAAATCTGGGGAGAAAATCCCTGGAAGAAGTTATGGAAAAACTCAGCGAACTCAATCTTTCCCTGCGCAAGGCGGAAGACTGATCCTTCGCTGAAACCCAGAAATGTAAGGAGGATACCACAGTGGCACACGGCAGACTCAGAAGAAACAGTGCTCATCGCCGGGCTATGTTGAGAAACATTACAACCTCTCTTTTAGATAAAGAATGTATTGAAACAACCGCGCCCAAAGCGAAAGAGCTGAAAAGCATTGCCGAAAAAATGATCACTCTCGGCAAAAGAGGTGACTTACACGCCAGAAGACAGGCGCTTGCCTATATTCAGGATGAAGACGTTGTTACCAAAGTGTTCACCGTTCTCGCGGAACGTTATAAAGACAGACCCGGCGGTTACACCCGTACCATCAAACTCGGCCTTCGCCAGGGCGATGCTGCGGAAATGGTAAGAATCGAATTGGTCTGAGGCGATTCGGCCCAAACACGCGAAATTTGAGAAACCGTTGGTAAAGACCAACGGTTTCTTTTCGTATCAAAAGGAGATGGAACCATGAAGCGACAGATCTGCCTGACAATTTCATACGAC
The DNA here is from genome assembly GCA_051866595.1 of Clostridia bacterium. Classification (GTDB taxonomy): domain Bacteria; phylum Bacillota; class Dehalobacteriia; order UBA7702; family UBA7702; genus UBA7702. The sequence goes on along the minus strand of JBJDXI010000181.1, from coordinate 388 downwards.
GGCACTTCCTATTGCGGGTTTCAGATCCAGCCCAACGGCGTTTCCGTGGAGGGCCTATTAAACGAGGCCCTCTCGAAGATTGCCGGTCACGAAGTGAAGATTCTCGGCGCCAGCCGCACCGACGCCGGTGTTCACGCCGAGGGACAGCGTGCCACCTTCTTTCTGGAAGGACGCATCCCCACGGAGCATATCTGTAACGCCGTCAACGGTCTGCTCCCTTCGGACATCGTCGTGACCGAGGCCATGGAAGTTCCTCCGGAATTTCACTGCCGTCACGACGCCGTGGGCAAGCATTACCGCTATACGGTGCGGAACGCCGCCTTTACCTCTCCCTTCGACCGGAACTACGCCTATTACTTCCCCGGCGCTCTCGATCTGAAAAAGATCG
>JBJDXI010000180.1:0-5577 GCA_051866595.1 Clostridia bacterium | reverse complement strand
GAATGATGATGGGCGCGAAGAGAAAAAGGAAAATAAGAGCGGTATAGATTTTGGACGCGGTTTTCATCTTATTTCCCTCCGTAGATATGCCGGGCGGTGAAGTATTTCATTAGCGCCATACAGACCAGCAGAATGATCATTAAAATAAAGGCGATGGCCGCGGCGAAATGCAGATTATTGGCGATATATTGTCCCTCGATGGCGTCCCCGATCAAAAAGAACTTTCCGTTCCCTAATTTCTGGGAGATGTAAAAGGTGCTGATGGAGGGGATTAAAACCATGGTAATCCCGGAAATGACTCCGGGAAGGCTCAAGGGAAAGATTACCCGACGCAGAACCGATAGACCATTGCAGCCCAGATCGTGGGCGGCTTCGATGAGCTTGGTATCCATTTTCGCCATAATGGAGTAAATGGGTAAAATCATGTAGGGAATGTAATCGTAAACCATGCCGGTGACGACGGCGGCTTCGGTACCGATGATGTGGATGGTGCCGATGCCCAGCGTCCCGAGGAAGCTGTTGAGAATTCCCGTATCCTGTAAAATAGTCATCCAGGCGTAGGTGCGGATCAGAAAGTTCATCCACATGGGGATCATGATCAGGGTGATCATGGTTTTCTGTGCTTTTTCCGAAGCCCGGGAAATGATATAGGCGATGGGATAGCCCAGTAGAAAACAGATGATGGTGGAAATCACCGCCAGTTTCAGCGACCGCATAAAAATCAGCAGATAGGTGTGGACTTCCGCCATGGAGCCGTCATCGTTGATGACATTGCTGGTGGCGGTGAAAAACCGGGTAATATTTTCGGTTGTAAAGGCGAAGCTGTTATCGGTAAAAGCGTAGTAGCCGACGAAGATCAGCGGTACGATGATGAACAGCAGCGACCAGACGGAATAGGGCGTCAGTGAAGGGCTGAGGATGCCGCTTTTCCGCAGAGAAAGATTTTTTTTCATGCTTCCTCCTCGTCGCCTGGTTCGGAAAGCTCGTCCAGCTCGTTGGAGAAGCAGGAATAATCGCCGTACATACCGGAGTATTCGGATTTCTTCATGATGTGGATGGAATCGGGATCAATGGCGAGACCGATGCGTGTGCCTTCGTCCAGGAATTTGGTGGTCTGGATCATCCATTTGAAACCGTCGAGATCCACGATGATCTCATTGTGGACGCCCATAAAGGTGATGGAGGTGACAACGCCTCGGAGCATTCCTTTGTCTTCGGCCACGATCTCCACATCCTCGGGACGGACAACGACATCAACGGGTTCGTTTTTGGCAAACCCTTTATCCAGACATTCAAAGGTCTGACCGGAGAAGCTGACTTTGTAGTCGTCCAGCATAATGCCGTCGAGAATATTGCTTTCACCGATAAAATCGGCCACAAAGGCGTTTTTCGGTTCGTTATAGACTTCGATGGGTGTGCCGATCTGCTGAATTTTACCTTCGCTCATGACCACAACGGTATCGGACATACTGAGGGCTTCCTCCTGATCGTGGGTGACGAAAACGAAGGTGATGCCGGTGCTCTGCTGGATCTTTTTCAGCTCGTTCTGCATGTCTTTGCGCAGTTTCAGATCGAGGGCGCCCAAAGGTTCGTCAAGCAGAAGCACTTTGGGATGATTGATCAGCGCCCGGGCGATGGCCACACGCTGCTGCTGACCGCCGGAGAGACTGGTCACACTGCGCTTTGCGAAGCCCGAGAGCATCACGAGAGAGAGCATTTCGTTGACTTTTTCTTCGATCTCCTGTTTGGGCAGGCGGCGTTCTCTCAAAGGAAAGGCCACATTTTCAAAGACATTCAGATGAGGGAATAGGGCGTATTTCTGAAAGACGGTATTGACATTCCGCTTGTGAGGCGGAAGGTCGTTGATGCGTTCACCCATGAAAATAATGTCGCCTTCGTTGGGATGTTCGAATCCGCCGATCAGCCGCAGAGTCGTTGTTTTTCCGCAGCCCGAGGGGCCCAACAATGTGATGAATTCGTTGTCGTAAATATCCAGATTGAAATTTTCCAGTACCGTTTCGCCGTCGAAGGCTTTGGAAACATTTTTCAGCTCAATAATCTTTTTCATTCATTTCTCTTTTCCGCATCGAAATTTGAAAAAACGTTGCTTTTTTGAAAATAAAAAAGCAGCACACTTTTTGTAGCATGCTGCTTGTATGATACGTGATGAGGACATATTCTCTTCGATTCATGAGAATATGCTGCATCTCAATGGGTTTAGAGTCATATAGCAAAGATTACTTTTACTACTCTTATTGACCATTTCACAAGTCTCATGCCACAAGGCATCGGTTTATAGTCACCAACTTATAAAACTTGAGCTTTTAACTCAATCAATAAGGCAACAGAAGTTGCCAACCGCTTTGAGCGGTTTGCGGCATTCGACCCGGCTGTCCGTATGGCCTTGGCCGATGAAAATCATCAGCGGTCGCAGTATCTTGCTCGGAAATACTCTTTCCAATTGAGATAGTACATTTATAACATAAATTCGACAATTTGTCAATAGCGGCGGGAAAGGTGATCTCTTACTTTTCGACGAGGGCGGGGGCATAGCCCAGCTCCTTCAGGAGTTTCAGATCCGTTTCCACGGTGATCCCCGCGGTGGTCAGCATATCACCGGTGATGGCGGCGTTGGCCCCGGAGCGAAAACAGCTTCGGCCTTTATCCGCCAGAAGACCTCTCCCGCCGGCAAGGCGGATGGCGGCGGAGGGCAGAAGAAAACGAAAGACAGCCACGACGCGGCGCAGTTCCCCTTCGGCCAGGATCGGTTGATGCTCCAGAGGCGTTCCCGGAATGGGGTTGAGCATATTGACGGGAACACTTTTAATTTCCAGCTCCCGGAGACTCAGCGCCAGGTCAATCCTGTCTTCCTTACTTTCGCCGATGCCCATGATGCCGCCGCTGCATATGGCGAGTCCCGCGGCCTTAGCGGCGCGGATGGCCTGCTTTTTTTCTTCAAAGGTATGGGTGGAACACACTTTGGAGAAGTAGTTTTCGGACGTTTCCAGATTATTGTGTATTCTCGTGACACCGGCATCTTTTAATTTGCGGAACTGGCGTTCATTCAGAAGGCCAAAGGAAACACAGACGGAAAGGCTTGTTTCTTCTTTGATACAACGAATGGCTTCGCACATCCGATCCACTTCTTTTTCGGAAAGGCTTTTGCCGGAAGTAACGATGGAATAACGATTCACACCCTGGCTTTCAACGATTTTGGCCTGTTTCGTGATGTCCTCTGCGGAGAGCAGAGGAAAACAGACAGTCTGGTTTTCATTGTGAGTGGATTGAGCGCAGAACTTGCAGTTTTCGGAGCATCGGCCGCTTTTGCCGTTGATGATGGTGCAGAGATCAAAATCATTGCCGCAGAAATGCTCCCGGATTTCATCGGCGCCGCGGCAAAGCTCCTCTAAGGGCTGATCGTATAAGGTGAGAGCTTCTTCCTTTGAGAGATCTTTACCGTTCATCACTTTTTCTTTGCAGATTTCGGTATAGGTCATTTTTATTCTGTCCCTTTTTGAGAAATTTAATAATGAGATCACTATACCATATTTTTGTAAAAATGTAAACCATACTTATTATTTTAGTTTACAAATGAAGGAACGCATTTGGAAATGCGCTCCGGATGAAAATTCTTTATTTTTGAACGGCCTGTCGTGCTTTGGTGACGATGACGCAGAGGACGATGGTGATGGCCATATCCGGCAGTGTGTTGCCGAGGACGAAGTCCACCGTCATCAGATAGCGGTAGAGGATGAAGCCGATGACCCAGAGAAGGAGGTTCTGTACATTCACGGCGAGACGGCTGTGATCCTGTTTCAAAATAAAGTAATCGGCGATCTGGACGGCGATCATCGGCGCGAAAACGGAGCCGATGAGATAGAGAAAATCGGTGATGTCGTCCATGGGGAAGAGAATGGCGGCGATGGTGCCGATGACGGCGGTACCGACGGCGAACCATTTGCCGTTGCTTTTCACCGATACCGATTCACTGGAAACTCCGGCGGAATAAGCGTCGAGGAACGTGGTGGTTACCGTGGAGAAGACGATGATGAGGAGACCCGCCGCGCCGAGACCGGCTTTGAGCATGATCTGGGCAATATCGTATTCCCCGGTGAAAATGGCGGCGCCCATGCCGATGACATACATCCAGCAGCTGACAAAACCGTAAATGACGGCGCTGGCGGCGGTGGCTCTGACGGGATGTTTGGCTTCTCTGGTGTAGTCGCTAATCAAAGGCAGCCAGGATAAGGGCATGGCCACCGATAATTCCACGGCGGCGCCGAAGGTCATGGAATCGTCGGAGATTCCTTGCATCGTGCCTTTACCGTAGATGGTGAAGCAGAGAACGATGGTGAGAATGAACAGCGCCGCCATGGCCACGGTATTGACCTTGCCGAGGTTTTTGATGCCGATCAGAATCCAAAGAATGATCAGCGCGCCGATGACGAGACACCAGATCCAGTTTCCGATGGAGAGGACGCCGTTGGCGGCCAGTGCGCCGTCGTAAATCATAATGGCGGTCCAGCCCATGAGCTGCATGATGTTGAGAATGGAAAAGAGCAGGCTGCCCTTTTGGCCGAAGCTCATTTTTACCGTTTCCATGGCGCTTTTCCGTGTCCGGCCGCCGATGAAACCGGCGAGGAACAGCATGGTACAGCCGATGATGTGGCCGATGATGATGGCGGCGAGACCTTTACCGAAGCCCAAGGGGGCAAGGTAGGTCCCGGTGAGGATTTCGGCGATGGAAACTCCGGCACCGAACCAGATCAGTCCGTTCTCAAAGACGGAGGTGCGCTTTTCTTCCATATCACTCTGCCTCCTTCGCATATACGCTGTTGAGATCGAAGGCGTGGTTCATTGGGCCGCAGCCTCTGCCGAGGTTCAGCATGGCGCCGAGGGCGCCGGAAATATAGTCTTTGGCTTTCCGCACCGCTTCTGCCATGTCGAAGCCTTTGGCGAGGTTCGCGGCGATGGCGCTGGAAAGGGTGCATCCGGTGCCGTGGGTGTTGGGGTTATCGATGCGTTTGCCTTTGAACCAACAGGCTTCACCGTTCAGGTAAAGGAGGTCGTTGGCGTCGTTGACGCTGTGGCCGCCTTTGCAGAGCACAGCACAGTGATAAGTATCGCTGATGATCCGGGCGGCCTCTGTCATATCTTCTTCGTTTCGAATGGCGATACCGGCGAGAATTTCCGCTTCGGGAACATTGGGTGTGGCCAGAGCGGCCAGGGGCAGAAGTTCCTTTTTCAGTGTGCCGATGGCTTCTTCCTCGATGAGGCGGGCGCCGCTGGTGGCTACCATGACGGGGTCCACCACGATATTTTCCGCCTCAAAGAATTTCAGACGTTCCGCGATGGTTTCAATCAGTGCCGAAGAGGATACCATGCCGATCTTTACGGCGTCGGGACGGATGTCCTCGAATACGGCGTCGATCTGCTGACGCAAAAAAGCTGGGGTGACTTCGAAAATTCCTGTTACGCCGGTTGTGTTTTGGGCCGTCAGCGCCGTTATGGCGCTCATGGCGAAAACACCATTCATCGTCATTGTTTTTAAATCTGCTTGAATACCGGCGCCTCCGC
>JBJDXI010000179.1:0-5609 GCA_051866595.1 Clostridia bacterium | reverse complement strand
CGGTTTCCCGGAAGATCATCTTTTTGTCGCGGCAAGTCTCAACGAAGCCAACAACTATGTATACGGCGGAATGGAAAAGGGCGATTATGTCCTCTACGAAAATGACCTGCCGGATACATATAATGAATAAGGAGGCGTAAAATATGAAAACGACAGTCGGTGTCCTTTTCGGATGTCCCTCGGTGGAACATGAAGTAGCCATTATCTCCGCTTTGCAGGCCATTCAGTCTTTGGACGAAGAGAAATACGATATTTTTCCCATTTATATCAGCAAAGAAGGCGATTGGTATTGGGGAGAAAGCCTTTATGATATTGAAAATTTCAAAAACCTTGATGAACTTCTGGCGGATTGCGAAAAAATTCTCATTTCCCCCAATGCCGAAGACGGTACGGTTTTTGTTTACCCCCGTTCTTTCCTGAATAAAAAGCCCCTTGCCGTGATTGACGTCTTTCTCCCGGTGATGCACGGCGCTTACGGTGAAGACGGTTCCATTCAGGGATTCCTTGAAATGACCGGGATCCCCTATACCGGCCCGTCGGTTCTCGCCGCGGCGACCGGCATGGATAAAGTGGCCCAGAAAGCCCTCTGTAAAATGGGGGGCGTTCCCGTTCTTGATTGCTTCTGGTTCTACAGTGTCCAGTGGGGCGACGGTGAGGATGACATTGTCAATTACATTGAACGCAAATTCTCTTATCCCGTTATCGTCAAACCGGCGGATCTCGGCTCCAGCATCGGTATTAAAATCGCCGAGGACCGGGAAGAATTGGTGGACGCCATTGAAACCGCTTCTCATTATTCCCAGAAAATCCTGGTGGAACACGCCATCCGTCATTTGAAAGAACTCAACATCGCCGTATTGGGCGACGCTTATCAGGCCGAAGTTTCCGAAATTGAGGAACCTTTGAACGCCGGGGAAATTCTTTCCTTTGCCGACAAATACCTCCAGCCCGAAGGCGGCAGCAAGTCGGCGGGGATGGCCAGCCTGAAACGGCGTATTCCCGCGGATATTCCCGAGGAAACGGCGGAGCGCATCCGCAATTACGCTTTGGATACCTTCTACTGCATGAACGGTTCCGGTGTATGGCGTCTCGATTTCATGATTGACATGGATACCGATAAAATCTATCTGAACGAAGTGAATACCATTCCCGGCTCCCTTTCTTTCTATCTGTGGGAACCGAAAGGTCTTTCCTATCCCCGTTTGCTGGATCGTTTAATCCAGATCGCCCTCCGAAGCAAACAGCAGAAAAAGAATATGATCAGTTCCTTTAACAGCAATATTCTTGCTCAGGGCGGATTCAAAGGGAAAAAATAATGGAACGGGATGAAGAAAAGTATCTCCTCAGTCTCGGCCAGATTGCCGGCATGAATCAAAATCTGCTGACCCTTCTGATGGACGCCTTTGGCGACGCGGAACGGGCCTGGTCGGAAGTTCGCCGCTGGGAAGATGTTCTGCCTTTAAGCAAAGGCAAAACCGCTTCACTGACGGAAGCCAGAACGGCGGTGCACCCCGAAGCGGTGGAAGAATACCGCCGCCGTCTCGGAGTGAAAGTTACCGTCACCACCGACGATGATTTTCCGGATTTTCTGCGGAATGTGGAAAGCCCGCCTTATTATCTGTATTATTTCGGAACATTGCCCGATCCGGATCTCCTTTCCATCGCCGTGGTCGGCGCCAGAAAGTGCAGTGACTACGGCCGTGAAGCCACCACGAAAATCGTGACGGATCTGGTGGAAAAGGCCAACGTGCATATTGTCAACGGCATGGCCGAAGGCATCGATGGAGCGGCTCTCCGTGCGGCGCTTCGCGCGGGAGGGCATCCCACCGCCGTGTTGGGCTGCGGTATCGATATTGTTTACCCGGCCTTTCATCGAAAATTATACGAAACATTAAAAGAGCAAGGATGTATTATCAGCGAATTTCCCTTCGGTACGCCGGGTCTCAAGCAGAATTTTCCTTTTCGAAACCGTCTGATCAGCGGATTGTCCGCCGGTGTGCTGGTGACGGAAGCGAGCCGCCGCAGCGGCACCCTTCATACGGTGCGTCACGGTCTCGATCAGGGCAAGGAAATTTACGCCCTGCCCGGTTCCATCTTTTCCAAACAAAGCGAATTGCCTCATTATCTCATCGAATCGGGGCAGGCGAAATTCGCGGCCTGCGCCGAAGATATTTTAGAGGACTTTCTCGATCTTGATCTCGTGGAACGAATGTATCAGTCCGAAGAAACGGATGCTTTTCAGCTGGCGGCGAATGAAAAAGAGAAAAAAGTCGTGCTGGAATTGCAGCACGGCCGCCGCGGCTTTGATGAATTGATGGAGGTTTCCCGCCTTTCCGCGGCGCAGCTGACTTCCTTCCTCACACGCCTTGAAATCGAGGGCGCCGTCAGGGAAACTCCGGGAAATACCTATATGTTAACGAATCTGTAAGAGGTGCATTTATGAGCAAATATCTGGTGGTCGTGGAATCGCCGACCAAAGCGAAAACGATCAGCAAATTTTTAGGTAAAAATTATAAAGTGGTTTCCTCCATGGGGCATATCCGCGATCTACCCAAAAGCAAGCTCGGCATTGACGTGGAAAACGGTTTTGAACCCCATTATATTACCATTCGCGGTAAAGGGGAAATGTTGAAAGAACTGAAAAAGAACGCCAAAGCCGCGGATAAAGTGCTTTATGCCGCTGACCCCGACCGCGAAGGGGAGGCCATTGCCTGGCATCTGAAGCAATATCTGGAAGGAAACACCGACGGTGTGGATCCTCATCCCGATGAACTCTGCCGCATTGAGTTTAACGAAATCACCAAAGACGCCATCAAAAAGGCGGTAAAAAGTCCAAGGGCCATTGATACGGACCGGTTTTACGCTCAGCAGAGCCGCCGTATTTTAGACCGTCTCGTGGGGTATAAAATCAGCCCTCTGCTCTGGAAAAAAGTTCGGAAAGGCCTTTCCGCCGGTCGCGTGCAGAGCGTTGCCGTCCGTCTCGTCTGTGAACGTCAGAATGAGATCGACGCCTTTGTTCCCGAAGAATACTGGACGCTGGAAGCGGATTTCCTTCATGACAGCAGTGAGTTCATGGCCAAGTTGCTGAAAATCAACGGTAAAAAAGCGGAAATCGCCGATGAAGCCCAGATGAAGGGAATCCTTTCCGATCTCGACGGCGTTTCCTACCGTCTGGCCTCGGTGCAGAAAAAGAACCGCAAAAAATCGCCGTTGCCGGCTTTTACCACCAGCAGTATGCAGCAGGAAGCCAACCAGAAGCTGAATTATACGGCCAAACGCACCATGCAGCTGGCTCAGCAGCTTTATGAAGGTATTGCCGTTGACGGTACCAACGTCGGTCTCATCACCTATATGCGTACTGACTCGGTGCGCATTGCCGAACCGGCCCAGAAAGAAGCATTGGATTATATCGAACAGACCTACGGCAAAGAATACTGCCCGGAAAAACCGCGGAACTACGCCGTGGGCGCCCACGCGCAGAACGCTCATGAAGCCATCCGCCCTACCTCAGCCCTGCGGACGCCGCTTTCTTTAAAACCGTATTTGAGTCAGCCTCAGTATCGTCTTTATAAACTGATCTGGGAGCGGTTCATCGCCAGCCAGATGGCCGATGCCAAAGTGCTGAGCACCACTTACGATATTGAAGCCGGAGCTTATCTCTTCCGTGCCAACGGCAACATCATTGAGTTTCCCGGCTACACCAAATTATATAAAAGTGAAAACAAAAACGATTCCCTGCCCGAAGTGGCCGAAGGAGAAATGCTGACATTGAAGGAACTCTATCCGGAACAGCATTTTACCCAGCCGCCGGCGGCCTTTACCGAAGCCACTCTCATTAAAACACTGGAAAAACTCGGCATCGGCCGTCCTTCCACCTATGTGACGATTATTGAGACCATTGTGGCCCGGGGTTACGTTTCCCGTAAGGAAAAGACCTTCCATCCCACGGAACTGGGAGTCATCGTCAACGACCTGCTGATGGAACATTTCCCCGATATTCTCAATGTGGAGTTTACCTCCAAAATGGAAGAAGAACTGGACAAGGTGGAAGAGGGCCAGCTGGAATGGAAGAAAGTACTGGAAGATTTCTACGGCCCTTTTTCCGAATCTCTGGAAAAAGCCGAGGAAGCCATTGGTGAGGTGGAACTGGCCGACGAAGTCTCCGATGTGATCTGTGAATTCTGCGGTCGCAATATGGTCTATAAAATCGGACGCTACGGCCGTTTCCTGGCCTGCCCCGGTTATCCCGAGTGCCGCAACGTAAAATCCGTGGATAAAGACGGCAATGTGGAAGAAAAGACGTTAGGCGAAAGCGATGTGGTTTGCGACAAATGCGGACGCACCATGGTGCTGAAAAAAGGTCGCTACGGTAAATTCCTGGCCTGTCCCGGCTATCCCGAATGTAAAAACGTCAAATCCATTGATGAAGAAATCGGCGTGGCCTGCACCGAATGTGGCGGCGCTCTGGTGAAAAAGCGCAACAAACGGGGCCGCGTTTTCTATGGCTGCAAAAATTATCCCGATTGCCAGACGGCCTATTGGAATCTGCCTGTAGAGGCGGTTTGTCCTGAATGCGGCCGTCATCTGGTGGAAAAAACCGGGAAAAACAATGAGAAAACCATAATCTGTGAAAATAAGGAGTGTCCCTCGAACCAGAAATCGACCAAGGGCAAACGGGGGCGTAAGAAGAGTACCGATGAGTAAAATTACGATCGTCGGCGGTGGCCTTGCCGGCTGTGAAGCGGCATGGCAGATCGCCAAAAGAGGACATGAAGTCCGTATGTATGAAATGCGCCCCGTCACTATGACGCCGGCTCATAAAACCGAACACCTGGCGGAGCTGGTTTGCAGCAATTCCTTCCGGGCGGCGAACATCGAAAACGCCGTTGGCCTGTTAAAAGAAGAAATGCGCCGTCTCGATTCGCTGATCATGGAAGCGGCCGACGCGACCCAGGTTCCCGCCGGGGGCTGTCTCGCCGTGGATCGCAACGCTTTTTCGGCGATGATCGAAAAGAAACTGGCGGATACGGGAAAAGTGGAGATCATCCGCGAAGAGATCAAAGAAATTCCCGATGACGATGTGGTCATCATCGCCACCGGTCCTCTCACCGGGGAAGCCCTGGCGGAAAAGCTGGCGGATCTGGCAGGCAGGGAAGATCTTTACTTCTACGACGCTGTGGCGCCGATTATCAGCGGTGAATCCATCAATATGGACATTGCCTTTTACGCTTCCCGTTACGATAAAGGGGAGGCGGCCTATATCAACTGCCCCATGAATAAAGAAGAGTACGACGCCTTTTATGAAGCCATCGTTTCGGCCAAGCTTTATGAGCCTCACGGCTTTGAAAAGATCAAGTTCTTCGAAGGCTGTATGCCCATGGAAGAAATGGCGGCCCGGGGCAGAGAAACGATGTGCCACGGGCCCTTGAAACCCGTAGGTCTGGTGGACCCCCGCACCGGGGAAATGCCCTACGCCGTAGTTCAGCTGCGCAAGGAAGATAACGAAGGCCAGCTTTACAATATGGTCGGCTTCCAGACCCATCTTCTCCGGGGTGAACAGGAACGGGTGTTCCGCATGATCCCCGGTCTGGAAAACGCTGAATTTCTCC
>JBJDXI010000178.1:0-28776 GCA_051866595.1 Clostridia bacterium | reverse complement strand
AGATGGAAACCAATGTCACCGCACCCAAAGCAGGGATTGTTGATGAGATCTGTGTTCAGCCCGGAGATACGGTAAAAGCCGGCGAACTTCTTCTGGTGATTAAATAAGGAGATTGTATTTTATGGTATATGTTAAACCCTTTCGGGGCATTCGCCCCCAAGGTGGATTGGCAGAAAAAGTTTCCGCATTACCTTATGACGTAATGAACCGACAGGAAGCAAAAAAAATGGCCGAAAAGAATGACATATCAATTCTCCATATCACCCGCGCTGAAATTGATTTTCCCGATGAAGTCGGTGACTATGACAACATCGTTTATGAGCAGGGAAAAAATAATTTGAAAGCTTTTCTTGAAAAAGGAATCCTGGAAAGAGAAGCGGAACCGGTCTACTATATTTACCGGGAAAGCATGGGTGAAAAAAGTCAGACCGGTATTGTAGCCGCCGTGGCTGTTTCCGATTATGAAAACGGCAGTATCATGAAACATGAGCTGACACGGAAAGAAAAGGAAGAGGATCGCATCCGTCATTTTGACGTGTGCAACTGTCAAACGGAGCCGGTTTTTTTGACTTACCGGCACCGCGACGCTTTGGATGAACTGATTGGTGATTGGATTGAACATCATCCCCCCGTTTATGATTTTGCTTCCGATGATGGAGTACGGCATACGCTTTGGGTCATGGATGAATGTGAAAAAAAGAACCGGTTAGAAGAGCTTTTTTCATCCATGGATAAGCTCTACATTGCCGATGGTCACCATCGCACCGCTTCGGCGGCGGCAATTCGGAAAATCCGAAACGAACAGGAAGCGGATTTAAGTCCGGATGCTCCTGCCAATTATATCATGGCCGTTATTTTTCCGGATCGTGAACTCAATATTATGGCATATAACCGTATCGTTAAAATTCCGGATGAATTTTCCGTTGAGAATTTTTTGAAATTTCTTTCCAGATATTTTTCATTGGAGAAAATGGAAGGGAATTACACGCCGTCAAAGAAACATTGTTTCGGTATGTATTTGAATCAAAGCTGGTATTCACTGGATGCCAAGGCCGAATTGTTTCAGAATGAAAAAATTTCCGATAATCTGGACGCGGCGATTTTGCAGAAAACCGTTTTCGCTCCGTATTTTGGAATTGAAAATCCCCGCACCGATCAGCGTATCGATTTTATCGGCGGGATCCGGGGCAATGAAGAAATTGTTCGCCGCTGCGAAGAGGAGCATTGTATAGGTTTCAATTTATATCCTGTGGATATTGCCGATCTCATGGCGGTTGCCGATGCCGGTGAAATGATGCCGCCCAAAAGCACATGGTTTGAACCGAAACTGAGAAGCGGTTTATTTTTACATAGCTTTAAACGCGATTAAGGAGTTATTTCAAGGTGAAAAAAGAAAAGAAACAGTATTTGTGTACGGATTTTTACATCCGACGGATCCATTCCATTTTAGGGATCGTTCCCATCGGAATATTCCTTTGTTTGCACTTGACTTTAAACAGTTCCGCGATTTTAGGAGTAGATGCCTGGTCTGCCGTGATCGATGGTATGCGCAGCGTGCCCTTTATCATTCTCGGGGAATTGTTTATTATCGCGATTCCCATTCTTTTTCACGCGGTTTACGGCTTTTATATTGTCTATCTTTCGGATATGCCGCTGCTCCGCTATCAATATGTTAAAAACTGGATGTTCATTTTGCAGCGCGTTACCGCTGTGATCACGACGATCTTCGTCGTTTATCATGTTCTTTTTGTAAGGATCCTGACGGATTCGACTCTCGATGTGATGAGTGCTATGGCCAATTCGCTGCAAACTCCCGTTGGTTTTATTCTTGAGCTTATCGGTATTTGGGCATCGATCTATCATTTCACTAACGGCATTTTTACTTTCCTTGTTACCTGGGGCGTTCTTCAGGGGGATCGTATTCAGAAAGTGGTATCGCTTCTGACGATGCTCCTTTGCGCCGCCTTGTGCCTGCTTGCGCTGATTATCTTAATTCGTATTGCGATGATGCCGATTTAAAGGAGAGAATCTGATGAAACCGAAAGCAATCGTAGTCGGCGGCGGTCTCGCCGGCTTAATGAGTACAATAAAACTGGCGGAGAGAAATATTCAGGTTGATCTGATTTCTCTTGTTCCCGTTAAAAGATCTCATTCCGTATGCGCCCAGGGCGGTATCAACGCTGCGCTGAACACAAAAGGGGAAGGGGATTCCGTTGAAGAACACTTTTACGATACGATCTACGGCGGCGATTTTCTCGCGAACCAGACACCTGTAAAAGGAATGGTGGAAGCGGCGCCGGAACTGATCTATACATTCGACCGCATGGGTACCCATTTTACGCGAACCAGTGAAGGTCTTCTTGATCTGCGACGTTTCGGCGGCACAAAAAAACGCCGTACTGTTTTTGCCGGTGCCACCACGGGACAACAGCTGGAATATACATTGGATGAGCAGGTGCGCCGCTTTGAAGATGAAGGTAAAGTTCAAAAATACGAAGGCTGGGAATTCTTAAAAGCCGTTATTGATGAAAAAGGTGTTTGCCGCGGCTGTATCGCTCAGGATCTTGCCACCATGGAAATAAGGGTTTTCCGTGGCGACGCGTTGATCATTGCCACCGGCGGCGCCGGCGTGATCTACGGAAAAAGCACCAACTCTTCGATCAATACGGGCAGCGCGGCTTCGATCATTTATCAGCAGGGCGTGAGCTTTGCCAACGGCGAATTTGTCCAGATCCATCCCACAGCCATGCTCGGTGATGATAAGACGAGATTGATGTCGGAATCGGCCCGAGGCGAAGGCGGCCGTGTCTGGACTTATAGAGACGGTAAACCCTGGTATTTTCTGGAAGAAATGTACCCCAGTTACGGAAATCTGGTGCCCAGAGACATTGCATCCAGAGCCATTCACAAAGTTTGTGTGGATATGGGACTCGGTATTGACGGAAAGAATCAAGTTTATCTGGATCTTTCTCATCTGGATTCGGATTTTCTGGAAAAACGGCTCGGCGGGATCCTTGAAATTTACGAAAAATTCAACGGTGACGATCCGAAAAAAGTGCCGATGAAAATTTACCCCGCCATCCATTATTTCATGGGAGGTATCCATGTGGATTGGAAGCATATGACCTGTATTCCCGGGTTATTTGCCGCCGGAGAATGTGATTATATGTATCACGGCGCCAACCGTCTGGGGGCAAACTCCCTTCTTTCCGCGGCGTACAGCGGTACGGTCTGCGGGCCGGCCGCGGCGGATTACATCCACGGATTGGATCATACCGCATCTGAAATGGACTCCGGTATATTTGATGAATATCTCCGAAAAGAACAGCAGTACGACAGCGAAGTTCGTTCCATGGACGGTGATGAAAATCCCTATGCTCTTCACCAGGAAATGGGCGAGTTAATGACAAAGAATGTCGGTATTGTTCGTTATAATAAATCCCTCGCCGAAACCGATATTGAACTGCAGAACTTCATGGAACGCTGGCATCATATCCGAATGATCGATCAGGGAGCATATTCCAATCAGACGGTTATGTTTGTGAAACAGCTGAAAAATATGATGGAGCTGGCTCGAGTGATCACACTGGGCGCTTTGAACCGCAATGAAAGCCGCGGAGCTCATTATAAACCGGACTACCCGGATCGCAACGATGAAGAATTCCTGAAAACAACGAAAGCTTTTTGGACGGAAAACGGCCCTGTATTCGAATGGGAAGAAGTGGATATCTCTCATTTAACTCCGGTACAGAGAACATACGGAGGAAATAAATAATGAGTGAAAAATATTTTATTTTAAAAGTAAAGCGTCAGGATTCCCCGGAAACATCTCCTTACTGGGAAGAATTCCATGTTCCTTATAAACCGAATATGAATGTAGTTTCTTCTTTGATGGCGTTACAGAAAAATCCCGTTAATGCCGCCGGAGAAACCGTCAATCCTGTCGTATTCGAATGCAACTGTTATGAAGAAGTCTGTGGCGCCTGCACCATGATTATCAACGGAAAACCGCGTCAGGCATGCTCCGCGTTGATCGATCGGATCATTGAAAAAGAAGGTTTTGAAAAACCCATCGTTCTGGAACCGTTGACAAAATTCCCGGTGATCCGCGATCTGATGGTCGATCGGCAGATCCTTTTCGACAATTTAAAACGGGTAAAGGCCTGGATCCCCGTGGACGGCAGTTTCGGCCTTGGGCCCGGACCGCGCTATGATGAAAAGAAACGCGCCGATGCGTATCAGATTACGCGGTGTATGACCTGTGGTTGCTGCGCGGAAGCTTGTCCCACATTTAATCCTCGTTCCGATTTTATGGGACCTCATGTTTTCGCCCAGGTCAAAATGTTCAATACGCATCCCATCGGTGCAATGCAAAAAGATGAACGGTTGAAAGCCGTTATGCAACACGGCGGACTTCAGGATTGCGGAAATGCCCAAAACTGCGTAAAAGTTTGTCCCAAAGAGATTCCGTTGACCCGTTCCATGGCCGAACTGAATATGGATGTAAATCTCTATCTTTTAAAAAGTTTATTCAAATGGTAAAGAAAATCTCTCTGATTTACGGATCAGAGAGATTTTTGATGTCTGCAATGAAAATCTCATCATAAGCATCGCCTTTACCAGCGCTTTTATAATATCGATTCACAGGAAGCCCATAACTCGGCGAAAATTTAATTTTGGTATAAAGATATACGTAACGAAATTTTCCAAAGGGCATAAAAGGGCGATTTTTCGGAATACAGAACAGAATGATCAAAATACGATGAAAAACAGAAAAGAATCCGAAAATTACAGTCAACAGAAATAAGATGCAGAGAGCATTAAAATAATTTGAATTCAATGAAGGATTTCAAATTTCTTTGGTGATATTGATGAGGGTTATAAAAAGCAACGGAAGGTTGTTTATGGAAAACCTACGATAAATCGTATGAATTCATTCATTTTATCGTGTACCCTGTTTTTAACATCATTTTAATTTACATAATACCTATTATAAGAAGTTATATGTCATAAAGGAGTTTCAGCTCTCCCGACCGAAATAACGGCAAAAGAAACGGTTCATAAAACAGAACCGTTTCTTTCTTTCATCATATTCAAAAAATATTGATGAACTCTGTAATCTTTGGTAAGTTCCGGATGAAATGATGTTACAAGCTGATTTTTCTCTCGGGCCGCTACAATCTCGCCATCAATCACCGATAAAACCTGCACATCTTTTTGAACTGATTCAATATAAGGCGCACGGATAAATGGCATTTCGATATGGTCTTCATTTCCAAAGGAACCATACGTATGGAAACTGGCAAGCTGACGTCCGTAGGCGTTTCGTTTTACGGTCATATGCATCGTTCCCAGATGCACTACAGAATTATTTGTAATTTCTTCGGCCAACAGGATCATACCGGCACAGGTACCGAAAACCGGCATTCCATTGAGGATACTGCTTCGGATCGGATGATACAATTCCGTTTCATGGAGAAGCTTTCCCATGGTTGTACTCTCCCCTCCGGGAAGAATCAAGCCGTCAATGGTTTCATCAAAATCGGATCGCTTACGGATTTCTCTTGTATTTACACCGAGCTCCTCTAATATCCCAACGTGTTCAATAAAGGCGCCTTGCAGGGCCAATACACCGACAGTCATGTCTTATTTTCCCCGTTCCGCCATTAAAAGGCTGATTTCATCTGCATTGATACCGACCATGGCTTCTCCCAGATCTTCGGATACTTCCGCGATGATTTTGGGATCGTTGAAGTTTGTTACCGCTTTTACAATGGCCTGCGCGCGTTTTTCGGGATTTCCGGATTTGAAGATACCGGAACCGACAAAGACGCCTTCCGCGCCCAGCTGCATCATCAATGCCGCGTCCGCGGGAGTGGCAACGCCGCCGGCGGCAAAGTTTACTACAGGCAGAGATTGATGTTCATGGACATATAATACCAGCTCATAAGGTACTTCCATGCGTTTCGCCACATCAAAAAGCTCATCTTCGGGAATCGCGACGATTTCCCGAATCTGTCTCTGCATTTTACGCATATGAGAAACGGCCTGTACAACATCGCCGGTACCGGGTTCCCCCTTGGTGCGGATCATGGAAGCGCCTTCGTTGACACGGCGCAGGGCTTCGGAGAGATCACGGGCACCGCAGACAAAGGGAGCTTTGAATTTTGTTTTATCAATATGAAATACGTCATCGGCGGGAGAAAGAACTTCACTTTCATCAATGTAGTCAATATCAATGGCTTCCAGTACCTGGGCTTCAACAAAGTGCCCGATCCGGCATTTCGCCATCACCGGGATGGATACCGCCGCCTGGATTTCTTTAATCATTTTGGGATCACTCATTCTGGAAACACCGCCGGCGGCACGAATATCCGCGGGAATACGTTCCAAAGCCATAACAGCACAGGCTCCGGCCTTTTCCGCGATTTTCGCCTGTTCCGGTGTCATAACATCCATAATAACGCCGCCCTTTAACATTTGAGCAAGTTGACGGTTTAAAGCAATACGTTCATTTGTCATAACAAAATACTTCCTTTACAATCAGTTTAAACCATATTATAATAGAAGTTAACATTATTTAAATATCCATATTGATATAATTTTATAATACCAGAAGGGATTTTATGTTAACTTACGACATCTCAAAAAAAGGAAACAAGCCTCTGTATATCTGGCTTTATGAAAATATTCGTAATGATATTGAAAGCGGAAATCTGGTCGCGGATGAGAAACTGCCTTCCAAACGGGCTCTTGCGGAGCACTTAAAAATCAGCATTGTCACCGTACAGAATACTTACGCTCAGCTTATTGCGGAAGGATACCTTTATTCTGTGGAGAAAAAAGGTTATTTTGTCGCGGATTTTTTAAAAACCAGCTTCTCGCCGCCTCAAAAAAGATTACAGAAGGAAACAAAAGTGTTTTTCCCAGATCAGACAGATGAAAAGAAAGAAAATTTTCAGATAGATCTCTCTGAAAACAGCATCAGTCATTCTGAATTTCCGCTTTCTGTCTGGATGCGATTGATGCGCAATGTCATTTCTGAAAATTACGATCGCTTTTTCAGCAGAATCCCCTCTACAGGCCTTTGGGAACTGCGGAAAGCCATCTGTGATCATCTCTATCGGTACCGTGGAATTACCGCGGACCCGAATCAGATCTTTATCGGCGCCGGGACGGAATATCTTTACGGAATCCTTATTAAACTTTTGGGTCGGAATTCTGTTTTTGCCGTGGAAGACCCCGGATATCAGCGAATCGCACAGATTTATGAAGCGGAAAATGTTGAAATCCGCTACATACCCCTGGATTCTCACGGTTTGAGCGCCCAATGTCTTTGGGAAACAGACGCCAATATCGTGCATATTTCACCTTCACACCATTTCCCCACCGGCATTGTTATGCCCATTGGCCGGCGACAGGAAATTCTACACTGGGCCAGGCAAACAGAGAATCGCTACATTATTGAAGATGATTATGACAGTGAATTCCGATTTCAAGGGAAACCCCTTCCTACGATGGAAAGCCTGGATGACGATGCGAAAATCATATATATCAATACGTTTTCCAAAACCATCTCCCCTTCTTTTCGTATCAGCTATATGATTCTCCCCACAGAGCTTATGAAACGGTATCATCAGGAATTTGGCTTCTATTCCTGCACCGTCCCGAGTCTGGAACAATATACATTGGCGGAGTTTATTCAGAACGGCTACTTTGAACGGCACTTGAATCGGATGAAACGAAAGTATCGGAGCCGGAAGGCTGAAATCATGAACATTTTGAAGGAAAGCACATTGAAAGATAAAATTACGATTACAGAAGCCATGGCCGGTCTGCATTTTACTGTTACACTAAAGACCTGTAAAAGTGACGCTCAACTTAAAAATGAAGCCGCGGAAAGAGGAATGAGAATAAAGTTTTTATCGGACTACACAAAGAATCCAGAGCATATTCCACCTTCAACGCTCCTGATCAACTACACGTCGCTGGAATCAGAGACCATGCGAAAAGCCGTAACCATCCTGGAAAAAATTCTGTAAATTAAATTAGATTTTTATTGTTTTCCACTGAATGCTATTGTATAATGGGCAAAAGAGAGGTAAAAAGATGTCTGCACACAAAGAACAAAGAAGTAACAAATATACGGATCTTACCTGTCGTCAGGAGCAGGTTTTTGACTATATCTGTAAATATCTGAAGCAACATCCATACCCCCCAACGGTGCGGGAAATCCAAAAGCAGCTGCGGATCAAATCAACATCAACGGTTCAGTATGCTTTGGATGGATTGGAAAAAGCGGGTTATATTTTCCGCAGCGGGAAAAAGATGCGTGCCATCGAAATCCGTGAAAAGGAATCCTCTTACAGTGACAATGTTATACTCACGCCCATTGTCGGTAGCATTGCCGCGGGTGAACCCATATTTGCCGATCAGAACATTTCCGAGTATGTTCCCCTTCCCTCCGGCGTCTATTCCACCACCAACAAACTGTTTATTCTGGAAGTACGGGGAGACAGCATGATCAACGCGGGGATTCTGAACGGCGATTATGTCATTATTGAACAAGGGGAAGCCGCGGAAAACGGTGAGATTATCGCCGCTCTGATTGATGACAGTGCCACCGTCAAACGATATTTTAAAGAAGAGAATCACATTCGTCTTCAACCCGAAAACGATACGATGAAACCGATCATTATCACGGGAGAGCTCCGTATTTTAGGAAAGGTTGTCGGCCTTTTCCGGAACCAGATACACTGAAAACGAAATCCCTTAAGATAGATATACGCCTTGGAAGCCGATGCTTTCAAGGCGTATCTATCATTTTACGAATTATCACTCAGGAAATATGCCATTCATCTTTCAAGATGTGGTCTATCACAAGTTTGATGTAGGGAAAAGACATTCCGCCCTGCACATAGCAAATATAGGGCTCTCTCAAAGGGCCGTCGGCGCTGAGTTCAATGGAAGAACCTTCCACAAATCCGCCGCTGGCCATAATGACCTGATTTTCGTAACCCGGCATATCCCAGGCTTCGGGAATCACATGGGAATCCACCGGAGAATATTTTTGGATTCCCCGGCAAAAACTTTTCAAAGGCTCCGGATCATGGAAACAGATCAATTCCACAATATCGCTTCGGGGATCGTCCAGTTTCGGCAAGATTTCGTAGCCGAGGGCTTCCAGCACCGCACTGATATAGACACTTCCCTTCAAGGCCTCAGCCACAATATGAGGTGCATTAAATATTCCCTGATAAAGTGAAGAATTGCTGATCAGACTGGGGCCGACTTCTTTTCCGATTCCCGGAGCTGTGAGACGATAGGAAGCCCTTTCAATCAGATCTTCTCTGCCGACAAGATAACCGCCAGAGGGCGCGATGGCACCGCCGGGATTTTTAATCAGAGAACCGGCAATCA
Organism: Clostridia bacterium; assembly: GCA_051866595.1. Classification (GTDB taxonomy): domain Bacteria; phylum Bacillota; class Dehalobacteriia; order UBA7702; family UBA7702; genus UBA7702. Next base: position 19,356 of record JBJDXI010000178.1, on the reverse strand, counting down.
GATCCGCCCCGACTTCCAACGGTTCTCTTTCTTCACAAAATTCTCCGTAACAATTATCAACAAATACGGTAATTCCGGGGTTGACAGAACGGACAATCTGAATCAGCTCTTCGATTTCATCAATGGTTAAAGCATTACGGAAACTATAGCCTTTGGATCGCTGGATATAAAAAACTTTTGTATCCTTTTCGATGGATGAAGCCAATGTCTCCTTTTCACCGAAAGGATGGATCTTATAAGTAATGCCCAATTCCGCAAGACTTCCAGCATCATCTTTGCTCCTGCCCAACACTTTATATAAGGTATCATAGGGCTCTCCATAAATTACCATCTTTTCATTGGGGAGCAGCATCGCGAAAAGCGCCAGCGTAATGCTGTGCGTACCGGAAACGATTTGCTGACGAATAAGACTGTCCTCCCCCCTGAAGATTTCCGCGTAGATTCTTTCCAGTTTGTCCCGACCGGTATCCCCCATGCCGTAGCCGCTGGTGAGCTGAAAATCCTGATAATTTACACGATGATTCCGAAATGCCCGGAGCACTTTATCTTGATTATAAAGTTCGGTGGCGGCATATTTCCTATACCAGGAATCTGTCGCTTCCAGTCCTTTTATTTCCAATTCCGAAAATGTTATCATTATGATTCTCCATAAAAAAAGAGCTTTAACAAAGATTGTTACAGCTCTTTCTTCCTTTTTTCGCTGAATTATTCTTCTGTTTTTTCTACATTGAAATTGATGGCTCTCGACGGCATAATGGTGGAAATGGCGTGTTTGTAAATTAAATTCTGTTTGCCATCACTGTCGAGAACAACGGTAAAATTGTCAAAGCCTTTGACCAATCCTTTTGTCTGAAAACCATTAACCAGATAAATAACGACGGATATTCCTTCTTTTCTGACTTGATTGAGGAAATAATCTTGCAGATTCACACTTTTACCCATGGCTTTACCTCCAAACTAAATAAATCAAATAATTAAATTATTTTCATGTTATCACATAAATTTATTTTTTTCAAGTGAAATTATTGTATTCGCAATAGATTGAAGCCCACCGGATTCCAAAACATCAAACCAAAAAATGCGTGGGTCTCTCCGGAACCAAGTAAGCTGACGCTTCGCGAAATGCCGCGTGTTTTTTTTCAGTGTATCTTTCGCGGTCTCTTCTGAAATTTCTCCCTTTAAAAAAGGAATCACTTCTTTATAACCCAGCGCGGAAAGGGCGTTCCCGTCCGGGCGGTAACCTTGATCCAGCAAGTCCGATACCTCATTCGAAAGGCCTCGGGAAAACATTTGATCCACCCTTTCTTCAATACGATGGTAAAGAAGGTCACGCTCTATCGTTAAACCGTAAATATGAAGATCATAAGGGCTTTCCCATTGCGCCTGTTGATCCTCTGCGGTATCGGAGTCCATTTCCAACGCCCTTAAAATGCGCTGGTAATCATTGGGATGAATTTTCGCGGCACGGTTCGGGTACTTTTCCTTTAAAATACTGTAAAGGGTTCCTGCTCCCCTCTCCTTTTCCAGACTCATCCATTTCTCACGGCTTTCGGGGTCGGGGGTAGGACTGTTGCTGAGATCGTATCCTTCGTTGATTACGCTGTTTACATACAATCCGCTTCCTCCACAAAGAATCGGTATTTTCTTTCTCGCGGTAATTTCATCAATGGCCTTTTTCGCGTCTTTTTGGAACATCCCGATGTTATAATCGGTTTCCGGACCGATAATATCAAGAAGATGATGGGGAATCCCTTGCTGTTCTTCTTTGGAAATCTTTGCGGAGCCGATATTGAGACCTTTGTAAACCTGGGCTGAATCTGCGGAAACAATTTCCGCGTTCAATGCTTTTCCCACAATAACAGCCAAGTCGCTTTTGCCGGTAGCTGTAGGCCCGACGATGGCAATAAGTTTCTTTTTCATGTCATGTACGTAAAAACTTTCTGCGAATTTCGTTCATGGTAAATTTAACACAAATCGGTCGTCCATGAGGACAGGTGAAACCATCTTCCGCTTTATCCAATTCTTTGAAAATATAAAGAATGTCGGATTTGGAAAGATATTGATTGGCCTTTACCGCGCTTTTGCAGGCTTTGGACATGATTTTTCGTTCCAGCACAGCTTCTATGGTCAATTCTTTCTCAGAATGAAGCCAACCATCCGCGAATTCCTTCAGAAATACCGTCGCGTCGGCGTTTTCAGCCCAGACCGGTACTTCACGTAAGATAAAAGAATTCTCACCGAACTCTTCCAATACAAAACCCATTTCCCGCAAAATCAGAATATGCTCAACCATCCAGTTAAACTGATTATAGTTCAACGAGATTTCCTGTGGTACCAACAAAGGCTGTGAAAGTGTATTTTTTTCCCGCAAATCTTTTTTGATACGGTTAAACATGAGGCGTTCATGGGCGGCGTGCTGGTCAATCAAATAGAGGGCGTCACTGCTACAGGCGGCGATAAAGGATCCGCCGACCTGTCCCAGAATGTCCAGAGAAGAGTAAAAACCTTCCTGAAAATCAATCGTTTTTTCCTCGGCGGAAATCAGTTCCGCAAAGGCCGGTTCTTCCGAGATTGTTTCTGTCACAGATACGGGAACGGTATCTTGTTCTGTCTGCTTTTCTTTATTTTCAGGATGAAAGAAATCGGAAAGGTCATAGGAATCCCGGGCAAAGAGCTTTTGGACTTCGTCCATGGAAGCGATTTCTTTGGATTTGGTCTTTTTTTCCATTTTCGGTTTCGGCGAAATCCCCGTTTTTATACCGCGGTTTGTCCCGATCAATTCTGCCCGGATGGCTTCAAAATCATCCCCCATGGCTAAAATTTTCTTCTTTCGTTCCACCGCTCCGGGAAGACCGACCGGTCTCAGATCCTGATGGATTTTCGGCAGTGGCGGCGGTGTCTCTTCAGTAAATTCCTTTGCCGGTTTTTCTTCATGAATTTCCGTCGTATAAGAGCGTTCCGCTGTTTCCAGCGTCGTTTTAATCAAATCAAAAAGCTGATCTTCTATGTGGAGATCACGGTTGAACTTCACATCCAGCTTATTGGGATGCACATTAATGTCGTACTGATCCGGCGGCAGAATAACATTGATAAAGGCAAGAGGGAAACGCCGTTCCGGAAGCAGTGTTTTATAAGCGTTTTCCAGCGCTTTGTTTAATTCTGTACTTTGAATATAGCGATGATTGATATAAAAATGAAAATAATTGCGGTTTGGTTTGGAGTAATTCGGATGCGCGATATATCCGGAAAATGAGGAATGATCCGAAAGCGGCAGCAAAAATTTCAGCGGCTCCGTACCATAAACCGCAGCAATGGCCGCATTCATATCACTATTTCCCGGGGCCATAAAAATGCGTTTTCCGTTATTTAGCAGTTCAAACCGGATATGCGGATGGGCAATAATGATGCGGCCCACCATGTCGCTGATTTCACGGATTTCGCGAACCGGTGTGGCGAGAAATTTCTTTCTCGCCGGCGTATTGAAAAAGAGATCGTCAACAACAATTTCCGTTCCCTCATTCCCAGGAGATGGTGTGATTTCCGAGATTTCTCCGCCTTCAAGGGAACATTCAAAGGCCGAAGACGCTTCAGACGTTTTGGTTCTTATACGAATTTTGGATACTGCCGCAATGGATGCAAGCGCTTCTCCGCGAAACCCCATGGTCATCAATGAATCAAGGTCTTCGATTTTCTGAATCTTACTGGTGGCATGGCGCAAAAAAGCGTTGGGTATATCTTCTTTGTCAATACCGCACCCGTTGTCAATCACCCGTATTTCAGAGATACCGCTTTCTTTCAATAAGACGCGAATATCTGTCGCGCTGGCATCAATGGCGTTTTCAATCAATTCTTTGATGATAAGCGCCGGTCGTTCCGCGACCTCACCGGCGGCAATCTGATCTCTTGTGTTTTTCTCTAATACTAAAATTTTATTCATTCTTCAAATAATCCTGCCATTCTTCCAACAAACGCAGAGCGTCCAAGGGCCGGAGGCAGTCAAGATCCAATTGAGTAATCTTTGTGATAATATCTTCTTCTTCCGGCGTAATTTCCCGAAATAAAGAGGTTTCTGTTTCTTCCTCTGTTTTATAATTCATCTGAAGCTTTGATTTCTCCAGATTCCGCAGTATCTTTTTCGCTTTATTGACAATTGAAACCGGCATTCCCGCCAAACGTGCCACTTGGATGCCATAGCTTTTGTCGGCTTTACCCGGAGTAATCTTCCGCAGAAACACGAGATTGCCGTTAACTTCATCCACCCGGATGGCATAATTGCGGAGATTCTTCTTTTCCTGCTCCAAAGTTGTCAATTCATGGTAATGGGTCGCGAAAAGCGTTTTGGGGCCGTTGGGAGCATCACTGAGATATTCAATGCAGGCCCAGGCAAGGGAAAGTCCATCAAAAGTGCTGGTACCACGACCGATTTCATCAAGAATGATAAAGCTTTTTTCAGTGGCTCGCTTTAAAATGTTGGCCGTTTCCCGCATTTCCACCATAAATGTACTGTTGCCTCCGACAAGATCGTCGGATGCTCCGATTCGGGTGAAAATGCGATCCGTAAGACCGATATGGGCCGCCTCCGCCGGAACAAAAGAACCGATCTGGGCCATCAGGATAATCAACGCGACCTGACGCATATACGTGGATTTCCCGGCCATATTGGGACCGGTAATAACCATAATACGCTGATCATCGTTATTCAATTCCGTATCGTTGGAAATAAAAACTTCACTGTTTACTTTTTCCACCATGGGATGGCGTCCGTTTTTGATCTCAAGAACGTCGCTGTGATCAATTACCGGGCAGCAATATTGATTTTCCATTGCCACTGTGGCAAAAGACATTAACACATCGCAAACAGCGATAAACGAGGAAATCAACTGAATCCGTGCCGTATGATTGGCAATGTAATCACGGACGGTACAGAATATCCGGTATTCCAGCTCATTTAATGCGTCCCTGGCGCCTAAAACTTTATCTTCGTATTCTTTTAATTCCGGAGTAAAAAAGCGCTCGCCGTTTGTAAGGGTTTGTTTTCGGATATAATAGTCCGGTACTTTGTCTTTAAAGGAATTGGACACCTCAATATAATAGCCGAAAACGCGGTTATATCCCACTTTTAAATTCTTAATCCCCGTGGCTTCCCGCTCTTTGGCTTCAATATCAAGAATCATCTGCTTTCCGCCGTCGGCAATTTTACGGTACTCATCCACATCGGCATTGTAGCCTTTTTTTACGATACCTCCGTCTTTCAATGTGACCGGCGGATCTTCATCGTCAATGGCCGCGTCAATCATGTGATAAATATCGGATAAATCATCAAAATGCCGGGACATTTCTGTAAATATCGGACTATTCATTTTGAAGAGAATCTCATTTAATTCCGGCAAATGCTGAACAGAGTTTTTTAGAGCGATCACATCACGGGGGGTGCCGTTGCCATAAGCGATACGGCTGGAAATGCGTTCCAGATCATGAATACTGCCGATGACTGTACGCAATTCCTCCAGGCAAATCGGATTTTCGTAAATTTCCTTGACTCCATCCTGGCGCTTTTGGATTTCATCCAGATCCAAAAGCGGATTCTCCAGCCATTCCCGGATCAGGCGCTTGCCCATGGTTCCTTTGGTTCTGTCAAGAACCCATAAAAGAGAACCTTTTTTCTGATTTGTGAAAATGGTAGAGGTCAGTTCCAGATTTTTCCGGGTGCTCTGATCCAGCACCATATAGCGGTCATTTCTGTAATAGCTGATTTTACCGATATAATTCAGACTTCTTTTTTGAGTACGATGGAGAAAACTCAGCGTTACACCGGCGGCAATGGCGGCGCTTTCCGGCACAAAGATCTGGTGAACATCGGAGATACCAAAATGTTCCGTTAAAACGCTTTCGGCGTTCTCCTTGTTAAATTCGCTGTCCTCCACTTCCGTAATCAATCCGGTAAATACTTTTTTCAAGCGGCTCCGAAAAGAAGCATCATTGTACAGCTGATGGGAAATCAGCAATTCTTTCGGTTCAACACGGTACAATTCATCGTAAATGCGATCGTTATCCCCGTTTTTTTCACCGGTAAATTCCGTTACCTTGAATTCACCGGTGGAAATATCGGTATAGCAAAATCCCCATTCTGAGCCGGAATGGTGCAATGTCGCAAGATAATTGCTTCGGCTTTCGGAAAGAAGCGTATTTTCCAGAACCGTACCGGGACTGATGATCCGGATCACATCTCTTTTCACCAATCCCTTGGCCAGTTTGGGATCTTCCATCTGCTCACAGATTGCCACGCGGTACCCTTTGGCAATCAATTTGGCAATATAATTTTCCACGGCATGGTAAGGAACACCGCACATCGGTATCTTCCCTTCAACACCGGCACTTTTGGATGTCAAAACAAGATCAAGGGCTTCCGATGCCACAACGGCATCTTCACAGAACATCTCATAGAAATCCCCCATACGAAAGAAGAGGATGGCTTCTGGATGCTCCCCTTTGATCTGTCGATATTGTTTCATCATCGGTGTTTCTTTTGCCATGAACAGACTCCTTTAATTTAAATCAGCTGCAACCGGCGCAGCTTTCGCACATTTCATCGGTGCATCCTTCTTCACCGGTGATGGCTTTTGTGATTAAGCTGTTGATCTGCTGTAACATCTGACCGAGAGCGGCCTGACTCTGGTAGTACTTCGCGACATTCATATTTTGTTCCATTTTGTCCTGAATGGCGTTATACTGTGCGTTGAGTTCGTCATCGGGCTCAATGCCTTTTTCCTGCAATTGATACATCTGCTGCTGCATCTGGAAGAAAGAATTCAGGATTTCTTCGGCTTCTTTATCGTTCTGAACAACCTGCTGCATTTCTTTGACCTGTTTTAATTCGTCGCTTTCTTCAATCGCGGCCGCTAATTCCGCGGCTTTTTCCAATACACGGGACATAATATTTCGTCTCCTCCTTTATTTTACTATCCGGCCTTTTAAGGACCAGGTATGAGCTTCATCAATAATTACTTTAACAAATTTTCCGGTATAATTCTCTTCGGAAGAAAAGTGAACCAGTTTGTTCCCTTCAGTCCTTCCGCTCTGCATAGCGTCATTATTTTTGCTTTTGCCTTCTCCCAGCAAGAGATATTCTTTTCCGAGCATCGCCTGATTTTTTTTCAGACTGACATCATTCTGCAAGTCCATCAGCCGTGTCAATCGTTCCCTTTTGACCTCGTCTGTAATCTGATCCGCCGATTTGGCGGCGGGCGTTCCTTTTCTCGGAGAGTAGAGGAAGGTATAGGCGTTATCAAATTCAACCTGTCTTAAAATATCGAGAGTATCTTCAAAATCCTCTTCGGTCTCTCCGGGGAAACCGACAATTATATCGGTAGTCAAAACACTGTCAGGAAAACGCTTTTTGAGCTTTTCCATTAAACTAAGATAGTATGACCGCTCATAGTGGCGGTTCATTTCTTTTAAAATCCGGTCACTCCCCGCCTGAAAAGGTAAATGAAAATGCCGGCATACTTTGGGAGAAGCCGCGATAGCGTCTATGATTTCATCGCTGAAATCTTTCGGATGCGAAGTCATATAGCGGATACGCTCCAGACCTTCAATCTGATTCAATTCACGGATCAAATCCGCAAAGGAAGTCTTTTCTTTCAGACCTTTGCCGTAGGAATTGACATTCTGCCCCAAAAGCATGATTTCTTTTACGCCGTCCTCTACAAGAGACCGCGCCTCCGTCAGAATATCTTTCATTTCCCGGCTTTTTTCCCTACCGCGGACATATGGAACAATACAATAAGAGCAGAAATTATCGCATCCGTACATAATCGTCAGATAAGCCCGGAACGATTCTTCTCTCACATGCTCCCGGCCTTCGGGAATATCACCGTTGAGATCAAACTCAACAAAAGGACCTTTTTTTACTTGGCACTGTTCCAGATAATAGGGCAAACGGTATAAGCTTCTTGTACCTAATACAATATCAATATGTTTTCGCTTTTCCAAAACGGCGCTGATTTTTTCTTCTTTTGAAACCATACAGCCAACCACGGCGATGATAAGATCCGGATGACAGCGTTTCACCCGTTTTAAGCTGTCGATATATCCAAGGATCTTATTTTCCGCCGTTTCCCGTACGGAACAGGTATTGATGACAATCACATCGGCGTTATCTGCGTCTTCCACTGGCTTTCCGCCAATAGCATTGAGCATGGCGGCAACAAACTGGGAATCGTGCTGATTCATCTGACAGCCGAAAGTTCGAATCAAATAGTTCATATTTCTTCCTTATTTTTCATTCATTTCCGCTGAAACAGGGATATAATGCCATTGATCTTCATTCAGAACAGTAGTGGAAACATGCATCTGAAACTGCTGTTCCAGAAGGGATATGAAGTTCGAAACTTCCTCACCGGGAACAAGGCAGTACAGCATGGCGCTGTTCTGATATTCAACGCGGTCAATGATGATTTCTTTTTCAATCAGGAAATTCTGTACTTTTCCCGCGAAATCATAATCCGCGCTGACCGCAACGGTTTTCATCCGTACCGGACGTACTTTCGCGCTGTTTTCAATAGCCAGTTTCGCGGCTTTGCCGTATGCCCGGACCAATCCACCGGTCCCCAGCAAAACGCCGCCGAAATAGCGGGTCACAACAATAACAACATCAGTGAGCTGTTCTCCGCGAATGATTTCCAATACCGGACGGCCGGCAGTTCCGGCTGGTTCCCCATCATCGGTGGAACGTTGAATCTCACCGTTTTCTCCAAGGATATAAGCGTAAACATTATGTTTGGCATCCCAGTGTTTTGATTTTATTTCGGAAATAAAAGCCGCGGCCTCCTCCTCCGAGGAAACATGTTTCGCGAAACCGATAAACCTGGATTTTTTTTCAACAAAATCACCGGAACCAAAATCATCAATGGTAATAAGATCCAACATAAAACCGTCCTTTCATTCATTTTATATGATACCACAAAACAACCTTTTTTTCCATGAAAAAAGCTGTAGTTCAAAAAAGAATTACAGCTTCCCGGCAATTTTAAATTTATTTGAAAATTCCGGTGATCTCATTTTGGGGAGGACGACAGGAAGTTTCATCACAAACATAAAATGTCATCCTTTCATTCATAAGTGGATACGCGGGATCGGAAATCTTTTTTAAAACAAGATCCCTCAATCCGAATTTCAACGGCAGTTTTTCCCAATCATCATATTCTTTACCGGCACATACAATACGTTTTGGCGGATTTTCCATCTGATTCAAAACCATAAGGAAGTAAAAAGAGCCGTAGGGAAAAGAAGCCAGCTGTTTTTCCATAAAATTCCGTTGTTTCTTTCCGTTTTCGTCATAAGACAAATCATCGGTCAGGAAGTAAAGAAGCCGGAGGTTTTCTGTCATCAAAGCGTTTGCGCAGGGATAGGCATGATCATAAGATTCTTTGATTTCCAGAATCAACGCTGCTTGATTCCGGTCTCTCATGGAAAATCCGCCGCTGTCATAATCAAAAAAGGATCGAAGCGCTTCCTCGCAATACTCTTTGGCGGATTCCAGATATTTCTCTTTAAGCGTGGCTTCATAGAGAGAAATCAATGCCCGTATAAACCAGGCGTAATCCTCAGAAGTTCCTTTCTCCATTGGCCGGTCACCGTAGTGTCCCCGAAACAGACAATAGCCGGATGAAGCGAATTTTACGATGTCCTGCTGAATTTCCTCCGCGACGGAAAGATAGATTCCTTTTCCGGTCATCCGATACAAAGCGGCAAAGGCAAGAATGGCCATACTGTTCCAGGATGTCAGGATTTTTTTATCCGTGAATAAAATAAATCTTTTTTCCCGTTCCCGGCAAAGCTTTTCCATATTTTCATTGCTCAATAAGAAATCATCGGGCTTCATTTCTGAGTGGAGCAGATTGGGAATATTTTTTCCCTCAAAGTTTCCCTCTTCCGTTATATCGTATCGTTGATTAAAATGCTGTCCCTTTTCTTCACCGAGAAATGAAAGGATTTCATCGGGTGTAAAGAGATAATATTTACCTTCTTCTCCGTCGCTGTCGGCATCCTGGGCCGCGTAAAAGCCTCCGGAAGAAGATTTCATCGACCGGCACAAAAACGCCGCCGTTTTTTCCGCGACGTTGATATAAACCGGATCTTTGGTCAGCTCGTATCCTTTCACATAAGCAAACATCAGCAAGCCATTGTCATACAGCATTTTTTCAAAATGAGGAACGAGAAACCGGGCATCGGTGGAATAGCGGCAGAAACCGCCGCCGATCTGATCAAAAATGCCACCTTTGGCCATCTGTGAAAGAGTGGTTTTCATCATTTGAAGCAGATCATTTTCATGGCTTGTTTCATAACAATCCGCTAAAAATAACAGATTTTGAGGCACAGGAAATTTCGGCGCGGATCCAAAACCGCCGTTTTGTGAGTCAAAGCGTTTTTTTAAATCATCAATTCCTTTTTGAATCCAAAAGCTCTCTTCTCTTATTTCAAAAGATCCCGGCGAAGCTTTCGCAAGTTCATCGGTAATATATTCCGCCTGATTTTGAAGTTCCTCCCGACGATGCTCCCATTTATCCGCAATGAGACGCAAAAGATCCAAAAAACCGATACGGCCGCCCCGACTCTGTTTGGGAAAATACGTTCCAGCGAAAAAAGGTTTTTGGTCCGGCGTGAGAAATAAGCTCAGAGGCCATCCCCCGCTGCCGGTTAAGCTTTGACAAACATTCATATAAACCGCGTCAACATCGGGGTATTCTTCCCTGTCCACTTTAACAGAAACAAAGCAGCGATTCAAAACCGACGCGACTTCTGAATCCTCAAAACATTCTTCCGCCATTACATGGCACCAATGGCAGGTGCTGTATCCGATACTCAAAAAGACCGGTTTATTTTCCTTTTTTGCTTTTGAAAAAGCATCGTCACCCCATGGATACCAATGAACCGGCTGGTCCTTATGCATCTGCAAATACGGGCTGATCTCTTTTACCAACTGATTAGACATCAAATTCACCTCGTATTTAGGATGGCATATTTTCAGATCTTTATGCTGATTTCACCGCTGTCAAGCTCTTTTATGGTACCGTCATTCAACCGGACAAGCAAATGACAATCATCGGTAATATCCAGAGCTGTTGCCGTTATCGTTTCTCGAGGTAAAAGAACATCAATTTCTTTTCCCAAAAAGAACAGCCGACTTTTATATTCCGGCAGAAAACTGCGGGTTTCCAGTTCCCGATAGTACCCGGTCAGGCGTTTCAGTATTTCGGCGGCAACACGGTTCCGGATGTCACCGTATCCATCGGTTGTTTTCAAAACAGAACCGGCAATGGTCTCCAACTCCGCGGGAAATCCGTTTTTCGGAGGCTGAACATTCACACCGATACCGACAATAACGTAATCCAGACCGTTATTTTCCACAGACATCGCGGATTCCGTCAGTGTGCCGCTGATCTTTTTTCCATCAACAAAAATATCATTGACCCATTTAATATCCGCTTTGATTCCCGCAATGCTTTCAAGAGACACCGCCACCGCCGCTGCCGCCGCGGAAGTCAGCAGTGACGCCGTCATCGGCGGAAAAGAAGGCCGCAGCAATATGCTCATATAAATTCCCGTTGAAGCCGGAGAGTAGAAAGATTTCCCCTTCCTTCCCTTCCCGGCGGTCTGCTCTTCGGAAATCCACACAGAACCTTCCTCTGCACCGTTCAGAGCTTCTCTTTTCGCGACTTCATTGGTGGAATCAACGGATTTGAAAACACGAATTTTGAAAAAAGGATCGTTATCGAGATATTTTCCGATGGCGGCCGCGGACAAAATATTGGTATCCTCAGATAACGCGTATCCTTTTTTTCGCAAACCTTTGATCTGATAGCCCTCATCCTGCAAAGATTTGATCACCTTCCATACGGCACTGCGCGTCACATGAAAATGCTGAGCAAGCTCTTCGCCGGAAAGAAAAGATCCCCGGTTTTCTTCTAATAATTTCAATACATTTTCTTTTAAAGTCATTTTATCCTCCGTTGGATTGAGAATATCACATGAAACCCTGAATGTCAACAAATCAGGCTGCAACCGTTTACATATGAAAACAGCTCCCGGCGTTCCGGGAGCTGTTTTATACGTTTCATCAGGATTCTTTACCCAGAAATTTCGCGTATCCACCGCCGTACTGTACACAACGGGAAATACGGCTCAATGTCGCGGAGGAAATCTCCACCTCATCCATAACCTGATTATACGTTTTTCCTTCAATCAGCAATTTCGCGGCACGTACCCGCAGCGACATCTGCTCGATTTCCTTATAGGTACAGAGATCTTCAAATAAAAGGCGACAATCCTCCGGGGATTCCAGTGATAAAATGAGAGAATACAGATCATTTACCATTTCTTCCGTCACTTTTTTTGTTGTCATGAAAGTCTCACCTCTCAGAAATTTTCAAAAGACTTGTTCAGGAATGATTTTGTTTTTTCAGATTTGGGATGATTGAATACTTCGTCCGGCGTACCCATTTCCTCAATGACTCCGTCCGCCATAAAAATGACTTTATCCGCGACATTTTTCGCGAATTCCATTTCATGGGTTACCACAATCATTGTGCTGTCACTGCTTTTCAGGTTTTTGATGACCTTAAGCACCTCGCCGGTTAATTCAGGGTCCAAAGCGGAGGTAGGCTCATCAAAACACAGAATATCCGGGTTCAGTGCCAGAGCCCGGGCAATAGCCACGCGCTGCTGTTGTCCGCCGGAAAGTTCACAGGGATAATTCTCCAGTTTGTCCGACAAACCAACGCGGTCAATCAACGCTCTGGCCCGTTTTTCAATATTTTCAGGAGTGTCGCGTTTTAATAATGTCGGCGCGAGACTGACATTTTTTAAAACGTTATACTGGGGAAACAGATTGAATTGCTGAAAAACCAAACCGAAATGAAGACGGTTTTTACGGATTTCACTTTCGCTCTGGGTTTTAGCGTTTTCACCATCGTAAATAATATCGGAATTTACAGCAATGGTTCCGCTGTCGGCAAATTCAAGAAAATTCAAACAGCGCAGAAGTGTGGTTTTACCGCCACCGGAAGAGCCGATTACCGCCAGAACCTCACCTTTTTCAAGAGAGAAGCTGATACCTTTCAAAACTTCTACTTTACCGAAATTCTTTTTAATATCTTTTACTTCTAATACAGCCATCGTTTCTCCCTCCGGTTATCTAAAATAACTCAATTTCTTTTCTATATAACCGAAAAGTATGGTTAAAATTCCGCTGAATGCCAGATAGAACACACCGGTAAAGAACAGCGGCCAGATAATCCCGGCGCTTTTAATAAAGGTCTGCCCAGCCCAGATCAGTTCGTAAACGGCGATAATACGGGCAAGAGACGTATCTTTTACCAGCGTAATAATTTCGTTGCTCATCGGCGGAACAATCCGTTTTACAACCTGAAGCAGGACAATTTTGAAGAAGATCTGGGATTTGGTCATCCCCAGAACCTGCCCGGCCTCATACTGCCCTGCGGAGATGCTTTCGATACCGCCGCGGTAAATTTCCGAAAAATAACAGGAATAATTGATGATAAAAGCGACCAGCACGGCAATGAAACGACCTTCGTTGCCGCCTCCCCAGACATTGTTGTGAAGAATCAGTCCAGGACCGTAATAAATGATCAGGAGCTGGAGCATCAAAGGCGTACCCCGGACAATCCAGACGATGGTACGGACTACGGCTTTTAAAGGACGCAACCGGCTCATGGAACCGAAAGAGATGATCAGACCAATGGGCAAAGCGCCCAATAAAGTGAAAAAGAAAATTTCAAGAGTTTGTAAAAAGCCTTCGCTTAATACAAGCATTACATTTTCAAACATAAAAACTCAATCCTTTTAATCTGCCTGTATACACAAGGAAAGGGCTGTCCCAAAATGTCTTTTGGGACAGACCCTTACGAATCACTTTAAATTATCCACCAAACGGAATGATTACTGTTCGATGAGGGATTCCTGTACACCATATTTTTCCGCGATTTCCTGCATGGTGCCATTGGCATAAGCTTCAATGAAGAACTGATTCAGTAATTCAGCAAGATCAGAACCCTGTCTGAAACCAACGCCGTATTCTTCGGAGTTTAAAGAAGCGGTATATACGAGATCTTCGTAGCTGGTGCCTTCACCGATCATAGCGCCGGCCATAAGCAGGTCGATAACGCAGGCATCGGAAGTACCGGCGGCAACGTTCATCAAAGCGTCGGACTGAGTGGAAAGGCTGGTCACATCATAACCGAGATCTTTAAGAGCGGCTTCCCCGGCGGAACCGGCTTCAGCGGCAAAGCTGAGATCAGCAACAGCTTCCACAGTGGCGTATTCTTCGGCTTTGTCGGCGGGAACAACTACAACCTGAGCGTTGTCACAATAAGGATTGGAAGTTTCCATCGCACCTTTGACTTCATCGGTAAGGGTCATACCGTTCCATACGCAGTCAATGCTCTTGGTATCCAATTCCATGATTTTGTTGTCCCAGTCGATTTCGATGAATTCAACTTCAACACCGAGGCTTTCAGCGAAAGCGGTGGCCATGTCGGCGTCAAAACCGATCCAGTTGCCGTCATCATCTTTGTAATCCATCGGAGCGAAATCAGTGATACCGACAACGAGGGTTCCTTTTTCAATCACGTATTCGGAATCCAGCTGATCCGAAGCGGCATCATTGCCGCCGCAGGCGGCCAGACACATGACCATGGAAATGGCTAATAAAATGGCTAATACTTTTTTCATTTTTTCTTTCTCCCTTTTGTTTTTGTTTCATTTCGTGGGTCTATTATACTTTACTAAACTAAATTTGTAAAGTACTAAATTGTAGAATAATTTGTATTTTGTATGTTATTTTTCACATGAAGACCATATGACCGATCCCGGATATAAAAAAATCGAAAAAAGATACGTTTCATACCTTTTTTCGATCGTATTTTTATTCCCATCGGAAACAGCGTACCGAGATCACGGAACAAATCAGCATTACGGAAACCATTACAATTACGGAAAGCCATTGCCCGCCGGACTGTATTCCGAGAAAAGTGCCTTTCATCAATTGAATCCCCTGGGTCAGCGGGAAAAAGAGGACGATCTTCTGCATAATTCCGGGCATCACTTCCAAGGGCAATGTTGTGCCAGAAAAAACCAGCATAGGAAAGTACAAAAGACTCGCGATCACACCGGCCTGCTTTGAGTTCCCTGCAATGCCGCCGACCATCAGACCGATGCTCAGCGTAGAGACCGTTGTCAGCAACCAGCTGCCCAAAAACAAAACGACGGAACCGTGAAGCGATACACCCCAGATCCATTTCGCGGCAATGGCAAGTGTCACCAGAGAAACAGCGCAGTACAATACATAGACCGTCAATTCCATCGCCAAAAGCAAAACCGGCCGAACCGGCGTCACGTGAAAGCGTTTGAGGATCTTTTTCTCGCGATAATCGGCAATGACCAGCGGCAGACCCATCAATCCTCCTGCGCATACCGATATTGCGCAGAGGGCCCCGAAGGAGCGCTCCAGAACCAGAAAGCCGCTTCCATCCCCGATGGTCTGCGTCCCGTAAAGGATTCCCAGAATCACCAGTACCGCCAAAGGCATCAGAACTGCAAAAATAACCATGTTCATGTCACGCAGGCTCAGTTTGATTTCTGTTTGCAGAAGTTTAAGAAAAGCGTTCACGATACCACCTCATCTCCGGAAAGTTTCAGATAGGCGTCGGTGAATTGCTCACACCGGCAAAGTTCCTTCGCCTCCCGGGTGGTTCCCCGAAAGACGGCGCGACCTTTTTTCAGTATACAGATCTCGTCACAGAGCGCTTCAACCTCATCCATAAAATGAGAGGTCAGAAAGATTGTCAGTCCCTGATCTTTCAGTTCGCTCAGGATCTTCCATACTTCTCTTCGGGAGAGAACATCGAGCCCTGTCGTCAATTCATCCAGGAATACGAGTTCCGGACCGGGGATCAGCGCCAGAATAATAAAGAGTTTCTGCCGTTCGCCGCCGGACAGATTTTTTACGCGGCTGTGAATCTTCTCCTCAATACCGAAACGACAACATAGAGACAGCCAATCCACAGGATTACGATAGAGGCAGGACGTTTCCTCACAAAGCTCTTTCACTTTGATCTCATTCTGGTAATCACCCTCCTGGAACTGTACGCCGATTTTTTCAAAAAGGCTCCGATTTTTACCGCGCTTCTCGCCGAAAAGATAAACATTACCGTCATCGGCTTTCTCTGTCCCGAGAGTACACCCAATGGTCGTGCTTTTTCCGGCGCCGTTGGCGCCCAGGAGTCCGAATACGGTGCCCTTCTTTACGGAAATGCTCAAATCATCCAACACTGTTTTTCCGTCGTAGCTTTTTGTTAAATGTTCAATCTCTAAAACTTCATTCATCATACTTCTTCTTTCGATAACGGACGCACCGCTCTCAATTCGATATAACCCCTCTCTCCCCTCGGTTCCAGCTGGATCCTGGGATGACGGTCATCCCATTGATACTGGATCAAAGAAGGATCGTATTTTTCGATGGCAGTCTGAACCGCGGTAATGGCATTGCAATAATCCTCTTCCAAAAAGGGTTCTCCCTGAAAGACCAGGTACTCCGCGGAGGGAAGCGTGATCACATCAAATCCTTCGGGTACAATACCGCTGTAATCCATTTCCACCTCAACGCCCTGGACATACGTAGATGAATTTTCTTTTTTAAAGGCTTCCGGAAGCCAGAGACAGACCGGCTCGCCGCAAAGAGAATCCATACTCATGAGGATACCCCAGACTTCGCACCCCACTTCCTCACAGTAGGAAAAATAATCCTCCGCCTTTACACCACGTTTCAGAATGACTTTCCGTTCCGGTTTACGCATCAGCTGAACAAATACGCTCTGTAAAGATTCCATTGTTCCGTTCTCCTTTCTGATTTCTCTAAATTTAACGCCATAAGGGATGAAAAGAGGTATCGGCACTTTCGTTCGGGAGTATTCCCCCGGATTGCACCCAAATTCTCTCAAAAAAGCACGCTGGTAGCCGTCAACACTTCCAAAACCGAGATCAAAGGCCACATCAATCACACGGTTTCCTCCTTGTTTTAAACAGAGCGCGGAGCGTGAAAGTCTTAAACGGCGAAGATACTCCGCCGGTGAATAACCGGTATATTCCCGGAACAAACGATGAGAGTACCAGGGAGAATAGGATGACACCCGGGCAAGATCTGAAAGAGATATTTCCTTTTCCAGGTTTTCTTCAATATAATCCTGCATCTTTTGAACGGCCAATATCTGCTTTTTCATTCCGCCACCTCCTGACTGCTTTATTCTACTATAACAGAAAAAAGAATTCTCGACTTTCTTTGTCATTTGATTTTTTTGGCATCTTTTTTCGTAAAAGCGGATATAGTGGGAACATCGTTCCTCTGATAATAGACCCCATGCGGACCATCTGCTTTTTGTTTCTATATAACAAACAATCTGTCGCGGATGCAGAAGAACTGTTTCGTTTTGCGATAGAAAAAGATTCCTGAACAGATTTAATACTGTTCAGGAATCGGATTGAGTAAAATTTATGTCATCTGTTTAATTCCGCTGTTTGCTGTTAAGAATGGACCATGTTTTTTCCAGGGCGGCCCAATCCGGAACTTCCAGAATTTCCTGCCATTTTTCGTAGCAGAAATCATGATCGGGAACCTGTTGATCCGTGCGGACATATTCATGGGAATTTGTGGCTTCCTGTACTGCCTCATAATGCCAGTCTCCCGGTTGATTATCCGGCCAGACCTGCATATCCTGCAACATATTTTCAGCTTTCACTTCCCTTTCCAGAACACGGTTAACCAGCGTCATGGCTTCGGCGCGGTTGATGGTCTGATCCGGACGGAAAGTGCCGTCGGGATAGCCGCTGATCCAGCCCAGATATTCCGCCAGAGAAATAAACCGGGAGGCCCAGTGACTTCCACCCACATCACTGAAACTGCTTCTGCCGTTATAAACGGTCTTACTGAACCGGGCGGCAATAGAGGCAAACTCCGCACGGCTAATCGGTTCATCGGGACGGAAGGTGCCGTCTGGATAGCCGCTGAGAACCCCCGCGTTGGTCAACGTGGAAATCGCGTTGTTATACCAGAAAGACGCGTCCACATCGCTATAGGCATTGTGCTGGCTCCAGTACGCATTTCGACTCTTATCAGTTAATAACCGGAAAAAGATTGTCGCGACTTCACCGCGGGTGATATTTTCACCGGGGCGCACCGTAAGATCCGGATAACCGATGATATAGGCCACATGATCCTTCGTATTCAAAGCAGGATCGTCGGGACCAATAGGAGGATCTAATGGCTTGCTGACAATAACACTTTCGGAATCACATTCCGCGATTTTTTCTGCCGCGTTATTATTATCCGGATCATACTTAGGTTGGGACACCTCAATATGATTGGTATAAATTCCGACTGCCGCATTTTCATAAGTTACGGTAATTTCCACTTTACCGCCGGCGGAAAGAGAGAAGTTCGTAAGATCAACACCATCCGGCGCAGTGACAATAACTCCGTCCATAGAATCGGTCAGGTTCAGTCCACAGACATCTTCCTTACCGTTATTTCTGACCGTAACCTTCCAGGTAATTGTCCCGCCGGTGGTCACATCGGTCTGTGCCGGAGTTTTGGTCACGGTGAGACTTTCCGCGCCGGTAACAGACAGAGTGCCTTTTTTATAAAGGATATAATAATTGTCTGTCACATCGGTATCACCGGCTTTGATCACCGCAGATCCGACTGTATTATCGGAAGATCCGATTCTGGTCTGGCTTCCCGAAACAACAGCGGTCACGGTCTGTCCGGGAACAAGGCCCTCATGGGGAGCTTTTTCCGTCGGCACCGTTGTTGTAAAACTGTTCTTTGTCAGCGCTTCACCGTCATAAGTTTTTTCGGCGCTGTCTGCCGTAATCGTGATATTGCGTTTCGCAATGGTAATGGTGCCCTCCGCTGTTGCCGTTTTATAGTTGGGATTTTCAACCTTCACATAAATGATCTCAGAATTCTGCGCATCGGTGCGGGAAGGAGCCTCGTTGCTCCAGTCACTGCCATTATTGGTAGTGCTGTAATAGACAATGTCACCCGGCAGAATGTCACCGTTGACGGTGATACCGTGGGCATTTCCGTCATAAGGAGCGTCGTAATCCGTTGCATCGATCTGCGCATCAACCGGCCGTTCGGCTTTTGTGATCTGAAGCCAACCGTCATTTACTACCCACGTCACGGAATAATTGCCGGATTTCTCTCCGGTAGCCTCAAAGAAGTCCTCTGTCAGACCCATCATATATTTTGTGTCACTGACATCGGTTCCTTTGGCAACG
>JBJDXI010000177.1:0-5789 GCA_051866595.1 Clostridia bacterium | reverse complement strand
AACCGAAAGAAGAACAAATCACCC
This sequence comes from Clostridia bacterium, assembly GCA_051866595.1. Lineage (GTDB taxonomy): Bacteria > Bacillota > Dehalobacteriia > UBA7702 > UBA7702 > UBA7702. The sequence continues at coordinate 5,765 of JBJDXI010000177.1, read as the reverse complement.
ATGGTGAGGTGCTCACCTTGCTGACGCTGTCCTCTTTTGTTCACGACGATCTGACAAAAGAGCGCGCTTTTTCCAAAAAAGAAGCGGTACTTTACGGAGATTACTTTTTCGCCCAGGCTTTTTTCCTTTTGCCGGATTCCGCCACCGAAGAAGACGGCCGGCGCATCACCGAACGCGCCTGTCGCTACAGCGAAAAACGGCTGGAACATCAACAGACACCACCGGAGACACAGGAAGAGACCATTCGATTCGCGAAAACAGATTACGGTGATGTCTTGGCGGACATCGCGAAAGAAGCCATGGAAAAGAATGACTTCAAGGAAGAGATGACGGCGCAATACGCGCGCTGTGCCGGAATTTTGGGAACCATTTGGGGATTGCTCTGCGAGAACAGCGCGTCCGCCTGCGGCCCCCTTCTGGAAGAAGCGAAGACAAGCATCGCCGGCTTACCCATGGAGGCCGGATTAACCTTTTTACGAGACAAATTAGAAGGAGCTACCCTTGAAAACAAGGCTCAACATTGAACAGCTAAAAAGTAAATTACCCGCTTTTTACGGCGTTATCGCCGACGACCTTCTGTCCACGGAAGAATACATCCGCACGCTGCTCCATTCGGAAAACAAAGAAATCGAGGAATCGTCGCTCTATCTGCTAAACAGCGGAGGCAAACGCCTGCGGCCGGGATTACTCCTGCTCAGCGGATACTGCGGCAGCTACAACCGGGAGAAACTTATTCCCATGGCCGCGGCGGTGGAAATGATCCACATGGCAAGCCTCATTCACGACGACATCGTTGATGAAACACCCCTTCGCCGCGGAAAACCCACCATCGCCAAAGCCAAAGGCTGTGAAACCGCGTTGCTGACCGGCAATTTCATGCTCTCCAAAGCCATGGGCGCCGTTTTATCCATGGGGGACGAGCGAATCCGGAAAGTCGCCGCGGATACGGCCACGGAAATGTGCCGGGGTGAATTTCTCCAGTTGGAGGTCATGGCCTCGCCGGATTTCAGCACCGAACATTACATCCGTCGTATTCGCCGGAAAACAGCCAATCTCATCGCCGCCGCCGCGGAAATCGGCGCTTATGTCTGTGGAGCGGAAGAATCTGTTGTCACCGCCATGAGAGGATTCGGAGAAAACATCGGCATCGCCTTTCAGATCACCGATGATATTCTGGATTACACCGGAAAAAACGCGGCTTTCGGCAAAGCCGTCGGCAGCGACCTCGCGGAAGGGCTAACCACCATGCCGCTGATCTGCGCCTGGCAGAACGGTAATCAAAAAGAAGTGATCCGGGTGCTTTTCACCAAAAGCCGTACTTCCCGAAAGGCCGTCACCGAGCTCATTGATGTCGTAGAAGAAAATAACGGTACACAGGCCGCCGCGGATCTGGCAAAAGATTACATTCAGAAAGCAAAAACCTGTCTGGAGCGGGTCGAAAACGAAGAGATCCGCGCCGGGTTTGAAGAAATTGCCGATTTTATCCTGACAAGAAAACATTAAAAAAACCTCTGATTCCGGTGAATCAGAGGTTTTCCATATAATCACATCATCAGATATGCTTCTGCGGTGGCGACATATAGGTGCTTTCGTATTTTTCCCAGCCGTTGTTCATAAAGCGGTAAGGCACTGTTACATCTTCCAGAGCATCGCAGCCGAGAAAAGCGTTTTCCCCGAGGAACATCACTTCATCCAAAGGACCGATATGCTTCAGGGAAACACAGTCCCTGAAAGCGTTATTGCCGATCCCCTTGACGCGCCGGGGAATCCTGATTTCTTTCAGCGAAGCGCAACCGGTAAAGGTGCATTTACCAATGGTCGGCACGTTTTTCGGAATATGGATTTCCGCCAGAGAGCGGCAATGATAAAAAGCGTAATTGCCGAGGAAAGAAATGCCGTCGGGCATATTGATCTTTTTCAGATTCACGCAGTTGGCGAAAGCGCGGTAACCGATGAAGCGCAGCGATTCCGGGGATACCACCTCTTCCAACGCCGTACAACCGGAAAAAGCCTCTTCACCTACGGATTTCACACCGTCGTGAATGATGATTTTTCGCAGATGAACGTTATCCATAAAGGCACGTTCCCCGATTTCCCGGACGCCGCCGGGAATTTTCAGTTCTTCATCGGAGCCGGAGTATTTCACAAGAATACCGCGTTCGATGCGGAATTCCTTCTCCATCTTCACCAGCGAATCCAGAAAGGCGCCGGCCTTTTCGTCCTCGGGATCAATTTCCAGAATACGATGGGAAACGTCCTCGGCGTCTTTGAAATTTTCATTGCTGATATGCTTTTCCAGTTCCAGATACCATTTTTCCAGTTCCGTGGGATCGCCGATGGTTGCCGTACGGAAACGGGGTCCTCTGGAAAGCATTTTCCGAACTTTGGTACGGGTATATTTCATCCCGCAGTTCTCACAAGTATATAACGTGCTGTATCTTGAAGAAACAAGACTCGCGCCGCAAATTTCACAATAAACCTTTGCCATAACACCCTCCAAAGCTCTGCCGTAAAAGGCAAAACTTATTTTTGTTCCTGATTGCCGTCGTAGGCCATTTTCACCGCCCGGGCAATCTGATCCGGGCAAGAGGTCGGCTTGGACTGACAGCGGATTCCCGCCAATTTATCGTAAATCTCGTGGACGGTCAATCCGTCGATCAAACTGCAGATCCCTTTTAGATTACCGTTACAACCGCCGATGACTTCCACATTGGAAACCACGTCGCCGTCGAGATCAAAAATCACCTTCTGGGAACAAGTCCCGCTGGTTCTGAATTCATAACGCATAATAGAACACCCTCCAAATTATTATTTCTATTATACCATCAATTCGTTTATTTTTCAATCACCGAACCGTTCAAAACAGGATACAGCCTGTAGAATATTTTTTTCCTGCCGGATACCGGTTTTACAGGACAGCGGATAACAGGGGAAACGATGTTCCCCTTGATCACGGGCCATCCGAGCCACGGTTTCCGGCGCGGAAACCGGCTGATAGCCGCAGTGTTTCAGAAAGTCTTTTTCCTCCGGCGATAATTCCGGAATCCAGATATTTCCGTCCCCCCGGACAAAACGATATCCCCCGGCAAAAGGCTCCGGGAACATCAGTTTTTTGCTGTGAATCGCGTCAAATTCTTCCGCTGAAATCAAACGCACCACGGGATCGGAAATCCATATATTCTTTCCATCAAAAACGCCGTATTGACCACAGGGATTCTTCAGCACATCCCCTTCAAGCAAACGGCGTTCTTCTCCCATCAGCATTTTCACAATCTCATCGGTATAGGGACCTGAAATCATGGCCATAAATAACGGGATCCTTTCTGTATTTTAAAAGATAAACGACAACAGCCAGGCGGAAACGCCGCCCAGAGTCATCGTAACCGGCAGCGTAATAAACCAGGTCAGAACGATATTCCCCGCCGTTCCCCAATTGACCGAGGAAAAACGTTTGGAGGAGCCGACACCCATCACCGAAGAGGTGATGACGTGGGTCGTGCTGACCGGGGCGCCGTTAAAGGTCGCCATCTCGATGACGGCGGCGGCGGCGACCTGAGAAGCGAAACCGCTGTACGGTTCCAGACGAGTCACGCTATTCCCCACGGTTTTCATAATGCGGCGGCCACCGATACTGGTACCGAGAGCCATCACTGTCGCGCAGCTGATCTTTACCCACAGCGGCACACCGGCGTCACCGCCCAGCACACCGGAACCAATCAGCGCCAGCGTAATGATGCCCATGGTTTTCTGGGCATCATTATTCCCATGAGAAAAAGCGATAAGGGCGGCGGATACAACCTGAAACTTGGAAAAGACCCGGTTCACCCAGGAGTGGGTCTTGTTCCGAAGCAGAACATAAAGTAATTTCATCACCCAGAAACCGGCAATAAAGCCGAGAATCGGAGAGGTAAACAGAGGAATCACCACTTTATGGAGAACACCGCCCCATAAAATGCTGTGGACACCGCCGGCGGCGACAATGACGGCACCGACCAGCGATCCGATCAAAGCGTGAGAAGAACTGCTGGGGATACCGAAATACCAGGTAATAATATTCCATATCACCGCGCCGATCAACGCCGCCAGAATCACATACTGGGCCGGTTCCGATACAATCAAACCTTTGGAAATGGTCATAGCCACCCGCTCACTGACGAGAGCGCCGAAAAAGTTCATAACCGCCGCCAGAACGATGGCCGTTCCGGGACGAAGCGCCCGGGTATAAACGGAAGTGGCGATGGCGTTGGCCGTATCGTGAAAGCCGTTAATAAACTCAAAGAGCAGGGCAATCCCGATGACAGCGATCAACAGAGGATCAAACATGTTTCATCACAGTCCCTTCGGTCAATTGCGCCACATGAGAGCAGGCATCCACGGCGTCTTCAATCAGCTGATAGAGCTGTTTCCATTTAATAATATCCAGCGTAGACACATCATTATCCCGGAAAAGATGATAAAGGCAACGGCGGTAAATATCATCGTTCTCATTTTCCAACGCGTGAATTTCAATGCAGAGCTCCTTGATGCGCGTCGTCTTTTTGAATTTCGGCAGGGCATCAAAAAGTTCCACCAGCTTGGCAATGATCTTTTCCAGAACACCGGCCATTTCTACAGCACCGGGACGGAGTTCATCAATATTGTAAATATAATACCAGGAGGAAGCTTTTTCCACCGTATCGGCAATATCATCCATCATCTGAACGATCTGATATATATCTTCACGGTCAAAAGGCGTGATAAACGCTTTATTCAATTCCGCCGTAATCTCATGAACCTTGTTGTCACAGCAGGTCTCCAGTTCCTTGATCTTCAATGTTCTGGCTTCCACGTCGGTATAATCGTGCATCAGATCGCAATACGCTTTCGCCGTTTCGGCAATCAATGCCATATCTTCCTGCATCAATCTGAAAAACAGATCTTCTTTCTCTTTAATCAGTTTCATGTTTTACGCTTCCTTTACATCGATTTCACACTTATTTTATAATAACACGCAGTGTCATATTTTTCAACATTATATAAAATATTTAAGTTCTTCCGAAAAGAAAATCCTTTTTTTACGCAACGAAATCAATTTTTTATTTCACAAAACCTTTTCATAAAGGAAAACGCATCCTCCCAATCCCCCCACCAAGACAAGAAAAAAGCGTTCCAAAATCCGGATTCGCCTGAAACAGATTTCCCTTTATTTTATTCGGAAATCAAAAACGGCGTGCCTCTTTTGAAACGCTCATACTTTATAAAAAGATCAGAGTTCCGTATACTTCTTTTTACTCCCCTTCGCCTTCTCCACCGGATATTTCTTCTCATTTCTGCCGAGCTTGTCGTTGATGATCGCGTCGGCGTTCAGGCCGAGACGGGAACAGAGAAGCTCACAATAAATCATCACATCGGCAATTTCTTCCCCGATAGCGCCGAGCTTTTCGGGAACCTCCGTTTCGCTACCGCTCCATTGAAAATTTTCCAGCAGTTCCGCGGCTTCCAGTGATACGGAAATCGCCAGATCTTTGGGGTTATGAAAGGGACGCCAATCGCGGTCGTCACGAAATTTCACAATGCGTTCTTCGGTTTCTTTTGTAATCATTTTTTCGCTCCGTTCAAATTTATAAAATTTAGTCAATATTGATTGTTTTATCAATGAAAATATGATAAAATGGAATCCAATAAACAAAGGAGTGTTGCCGTCGTGAAAATGTTGAGTGCCGAAGGGAAAACCCTTCCGGAAGCCTACCATAAAGCCTTATGGCTGCTGGAAAAAGAAGGCAAGG
>JBJDXI010000176.1:0-5851 GCA_051866595.1 Clostridia bacterium | reverse complement strand
TTGATCCGCCAACACACCGCCGGCGGAACCGACTGCCGCTTTAATAAGTCCCATATTGAAACTCCTTTCTTCAATCACAAAAGAATACATATTTAAAGGATAAATATACTTGGAATAAATATTCGACACCAATCCTTAAAATCATGCTTTATCGATAAAAAAAGAACGACAGAAAACAATAAGACTTCAATGTAACATCATTTATACAGCCCGGAAAGCGTTAATCGACGACAGGAATTCCCCTTTTTCAACAGCATAACATCGCGCCGTCGCAACCATATTAAAAGCAGAGACTTTGAATGGGGGAAGCAACATGGTCAATCGAAAAGTAGAACTTTGCGGCGTAGATACGTCCAAATTACCCGTTTTAAGCAATACCGTCATGCGCGAACTTTTTGAGCGAATGCAAAACGGCGACGTTTCCGCCAGAGAACGCATCATCAGCGGCAATCTTCGTCTAGTGCTCAGCGTCATCCAGCGCTTTGCCAACCGGGGTGAAAACCCCGACGATCTTTTTCAGGTGGGGTGCATCGGCCTGATCAAAGCCACGGACAATTTTGATCTTTCTCAGAATGTGCGGTTTTCCACTTACGCCGTGCCCATGATCATCGGCGAAGTCCGCCGTTATCTCCGGGATAACAATTCATTGAGAGTAAGCCGCTCCCTGCGGGACATCGCTTACAAAGCGCTGCAAGTCAAAGAAAAGTATATCAACGAACATTCCAGAGAGCCCAAAATCAGCGAAATCGCCAAAATACTGGAACTGCCCGAAGAAACCATCACCTTCGCCATGGACGCCATTCAGGATCCGATTTCTCTGTACGAGCCCATCTATCACGACGGTGGTGATCCCCTTCTGGTAATGGACCAGATCGGCGATGAGAAAAACAGCGACAGTCTGTGGATTGAAAAAGTAGCCATCAGCGAGGCGATGAAAAAAATTACACCGCGAGAGAAAAAGATTATCAATATGCGGTTCTTTCAGGGAAGAACCCAAATGGAAGTCGCCTCGGAAATCGGTATTTCCCAAGCCCAGGTTTCCCGGCTGGAGAAAAACGCCCTGATGAATCTGAGAAAATACGTTTAAGGAGATACGATGAGTCCAAAGGGAAAATGCCTTATACTGATAGCTCTTTGCGGTGTTTTCACTGTTTTATGCTTCGCCGTCGGTCAATATGAAGCCGTGGCCGATGAAAGTCTGATACGTTTTCACGTCATTGCCAACAGCGATACCGTTTACGACCAGAACGTCAAATACAAAGTCCGTGACCGCGTTCTGGAAGAAATCCGGCCGCTTCTGGAAAACGCGGAAAACCCTGAAGACGCCGGCCGGATTCTACGGGAAAATCAAGAGCGGATCACTCAAACGGCCAATGAGGTACTGGAAGAAGAAAACTGTGTCTATACCGCCGAAACATCTTTGGGGACAAGCCTTTTTCCCACCAAAAACTACGGGGACCTGACACTGGCAGCAGGGAAATACAACGCCTGCAAAATCATCCTCGGAGAGGGAAAAGGCAAAAATTGGTGGTGCGTTCTCTACCCGCCCCTTTGCTTTGTGGATATTCACGACGACACCGCCGTTGCCGTCACCACAACAGATAAGACAGAAGAAAATACAGACCTCTTCACTGTAGACGGCAGTCTCTATCAGGTGCGGATCAAATCAAAATTACTGGAATTTCTGCCGTAAATATTTCCGGCCCCTGCCGACGGCGTCCATCCGGGGAACTTTCATCAAAGACACAAAAAACCGCTGTTCAAATGAACAGCGGTTTTTATTCACTCATTTTCAGGCGGCTTTTTTCGCCGCTTTTCTGGCTCTTTTTTCCACATCCAGATAGTTGATCTGGAAATCTTCGGTTTCTTTGGCGATCACGTTACTTAAGAGCAGTAAGCAAAGTAAGTTGGGGATGGCCATCAACGCGTTGAACACGTCAGAAATCGCCCAGGCAAGATCGAGAGACGCCACAGCGCCGACGATGGGCAGCAGGCAGAATACAACACGATAGAGCATGTTGAGTCTGGGACCGTTAGCCAGATATTCACAGCATTTTTCACCGTAATAAGCCCAGCCGAGAATGGTGGAGAATCCGAAGAAAAAGACGGCGACGGCAATGAAGTAATTCCCGAAGGAACCGCCGAATACGGAAGCAAAAGCGGTACTGGTGAGTTCCGCGCCGGTAAGGGTGGTGTAAGCGCCGGTGGCCGGGTCGTAAAGAACACCGGAGGAGGCGATGACAAGACCGGTAATGGAGCATACGATGATGGTATCAATAAAGGTACCGGTCATATTGACATAACCCTGTCTGGCGGGATGGTCGGTTTTCGCGGCGGCAGCGGCGATCGGAGCAGAACCGAGACCGGCTTCATTGGAGAAGACCCCGCGGGCAACCCCTTTCTGAATGGCCGTGGCGATCACATTACCGAGCACACCACCCATGATGCACTGCGGAGCGAAGGCGCCGACAAAAATGTTATACAGACCGGAAGGAATATTTTTGATGTTGAGCAGAATCGCAAGGATACCGACGCAGAAGTAAAGAACGGCCATGAACGGCACAACAACACCGGTAACGGCGCCGATCTTTTTGATACCGCCGATGATGACGATGAGGCAGAAAAGAACGAGGATTACGCCGACGAAGACGTTGACGGCAGTAACTTCATTGCCCATGAAAGTAAAGTGACCGAGATCGGAGAAGCAGGGCAGCGAAGCGACCGAAGCGGAAACGGTATTACTCTGGGTCATGTTACCGATCCCAAAGGAAGCGCAGATGCCGAAGAGAGCGAAGAGGAAGGCCAGCACTTTACCGAGGGTCTTGTTTTTGAGACCGTCGCGGAGCGCGAACATGGCACCACCGGCCATTTCGCCGCGTTCATTGACAACACGGTATTTTACGGCGATCATACTTTCGGCGTATTTGGTGGAAAGACCGACAACCGCGGTGAGCCACATCCAGACCAGAGCCCCGGGACCACCGGCGACCATGGCTGTGGCTACCCCGGCGATGTTACCAACACCGACGGTGGCGGAAAGCGCCGTCATCAGCGACTGGAAGGAAGAAATATCCCCGGAGTTCTTGTCCTTTTTCTTATCGAAAATCGAACGAAGCGCGTAACCCAGGTTTCTCCAGGGTCTGAATTTCAGACGTACAGTCAGGAAAACACCGGTACCGACAATGAGGATCAGCATCAGCGGCCCCCAAACGAGGGAGTCGAGCCATGCGATGAAGGTTGAAAAATTCGTGATGGCACTGAATTCCTCAAGACAGAGCAGTGAACTTAGAAAACCCATAAAATCACCTCATAAAAATATAGTATAGATTTTACGCATTTTAACTTCATAAATAAAAAAGCCAGAGTAAAAATCGGTTCACTCTGAAGGAATAAAAATAAAATGATGTCTTTCACAAATTATTCTCTGTCCTTTTGCCTGAGAGATTAGCTTTTACACTTTGCACCTTCGGCACCCGTTTTGCGGGATTCTCCAGAGTCCTATCCATTTGCAGTCCTTGAACCTGTGAGTGTTACTCCATCGGTAAATGAAATCATTTTTTCCTGCAAACTTCATATAGCTATATGAAATTAAAATACTCGTATAGTTTACCATAGATATACGGAATCTGCAATATTTTTTCACAAAAAAAACACCGAATTAAGTATTATTTTTTTATTATTATATAAAAACAGACAAATTATCATCATTTAAATCCTTTTTCTTTCAGGATTCAAACATTTGCCTATCTGTGTTATACTATAAGAAAAGAAAGGAGAATACGATGGATCCCACAAAAGACTGGCTTCTTCGCACCATCATCACATTGACCCAGGGCCTCAGCAATCAGCTGAGCAAAGGAGTGCGGACGGAAATTCCCCGTCCCAACAACGCCGTGGGCGATGATGAAATACTGCCGGAAATTCTCAATGAAATGATCCGCGCCGGAAAAATCGACGAAGCGGAAAACCTGCTTTTCCGCTGTGTGGAAAACCTTCCCCTGACGGAAAATTACGCCATCGGTCTCGGATTTTACGAAACGTTATCTCTCCTTTCCGATGAGGAACTGCGCATCTCCGGCTGGAGCCGTCGGGAAATCAAAGAAGGCATCGCCGATCTTCACCGCGCGGTTTTCCATGAAACACCTGATTTTTTTGAGGAGGATTGAACCATGGGACAGATTCTCGGCCGTTTTTTACTGCCGCATCCGCCGGCGGCATTACCGGAAATCGGCAAGGAACAGGCGGACAAAATGAGTAAAACAACGGAAGGTTTCCGAAAAGCCGCCCGGCGCATCGCGGAACTGCGCCCTCAGACCATCATCGTCATCACGCCCCATGGCCCCTGTTTTGACGACCATTTTTATATGCCCTCCCCCCAACGGATCAGCGGCGACTTTTCCGCCTTCGGCGTGAAAAAAGTTTTGATGGGCTTTGATAACGATACGGAACTGGTACAAATCATCCACCGGAAAGCGGCGGAAAAGAAGCTTTCCGCCGGAACCGTCGATGACCGGACCATGAAGCAGAACGGCCTCCCTTATGATCTGGATCACGGCGTTCTCGTTCCGCTGTATTTCGTTTTATCCGAATACCGCGATTTCAAACTCGTACCGGTTTCCCTTTCCGGCCTCAGCGGCAAGGAGCATTACCGCTTCGGTATGACCCTCCGGGACGCCATTAACGAATACGACAAGGATGTTATCATCATTGCCAGCGGCGATCTTTCCCATAAAGTTTCAACAGAAAGTCCCTACGGATTTGATGAAAGCGGTCCAATTTTCGATAAAACCGTCAAAAAACAGCTACTGGATGAAGATATTCGAGGATTCCTTACTTTTGATCCGGAACTTAAAGAGAAAGCCGCCCAGTGCGGTCTGGACAGTTACCGTATCCTCCTTGGCACACTGGACGGTTTTGATTTTCTCACAAATATCTATTCTTACGAAGCGCCCTTCGGCATCGGCTACCTGACCGCCGAAATCACCGCTGGGAAGCCCAGAGAAAGCGCCTTTTTCCGCTATCTGGCCGAAGAAAAGGAAATCCTGAAAAGACGCATGGAACAGGAAAGCGAGCCGGTAAAACTGGCCCGTGCCGCCGCGGAAGAATACCTTCACAGCGGAAAAGAAATGGCCGTTCCCGAAAGTATTCCCGCGTTTCTCAAGGAGAACAGAGGCGGCGTCTTCGTCTGTTTCAAACGGGACGGACGGCTCCGGGGATGCATCGGCACCACCGCTCCGACCTGTCCCAGTCTGGCCATGGAGGTTATTGCCAACGCCGGCGCCGCCGCGGCAAAGGATCCCCGTTTTTCACCGATTTCCCCGGAGGAACTGGACGAAATGACGATTACCGTGGATATATTGGAGAAGCCCGAGGAAATTCAGGAGTTCTCACAGCTGAACCCCAAAAAATACGGCATTATTGTGGAAAACCGCGGACGCAGCGCTGTGCTTCTGCCGGATCTGGACGGCATCGACACCGTGGAAGAGCAGATCCGTGCCGCCCGGGAAAAGGCGGGGATTCATCCCTGGCACAAACTGAAAATCAAACGCTTTACCGTCACCCGGTATCAATAAAAGAGAGGATGTACCTATGGAACAGAAAACTTACGTCTGCCCGAAATGCGGTTCTACCCGCTATATCGCCGACCAGCTCCAGGCCACCGGCGGCGACTTTGCCAAAATCTTCAATGTCCAGAATAAAAAATTTACCACCGTCTCCTGCGAACAATGCGGTTATACGGAGCTCTACCGCAGCGAAACCAGCGCCGGCATGAACATTCTGGACTTTCTGCTCAACGGATAAACAGCTTTTCACGCACAAAAAGAGACGGACTCAGATGACTTCGAGTCCG
>JBJDXI010000175.1:0-29806 GCA_051866595.1 Clostridia bacterium | reverse complement strand
TCGGCCATGGCGCTCATTTCCGCCAGTTCCTGTCCTTTGCTGCCTTTGGTGATGGCGCCGATGGGATAAACATGAACAACACCCACTTCTTTGGCACGATCACGGACATAAAGAATGGAAGCCGGGCTGTCGGCGACCGGAGCGGTATTGGGCATCGGAAGCACCGTGGTAAAACCGCCGGCAGCGGCGGCCCGTGTACCGGTGGCAATGGTTTCTTTCCGTTCCAGTCCCGGTTCTCTCAAATGGCAGTGAATATCCACCAGACCGGGGCAAACGATCATGCCGGTCACATCTTTCAATTCAACGTTTTCGGCTTTAAGATCTTTGCCCACTTCCGCGATTTTTCCGTCACGGATCAAAACGTCACATACTTCATCCAATTTTTGGGAGGGATCGATCACTCTCCCGCCTTTCAATAATAAATCAGACAAGATTCTTTTCACCTCCGCTCATCAGATAAAGCAATGCCATGCGGCATGCCACGCCGTTGGTCACCTGTTCTTCCACGGAGCATTGAGCCGAATCGGCCACTGCCGAGGGAATTTCAATGGTACGGTTCATGGGGCCGGGATGCTGAATCAACACATCTTTCTTGGCGCGGTTCAGCCGTTCTTCAGTCATGGCATAGTTCTTGGCATATTCTTCAATGCTGGGTACCAAACCGCTGTGCTGGCGTTCCAGCTGCATTCTTAATACATTGACCACATCGGCGCCTTCCAGGGCTTCATCGAGATCATAATATACTTCGGCACCCATCTTTTCAATATCCTTGGGCATCAGCGTCGGGGGGCCGCAAACCCGTACTTTGGCGCCGAGTTTGGTAAGACCCCAGATATTGGAGCGTGCCACGCGGCTGTGGAGAATATCCCCTAAAATCACCACGGTCTGCCCTTCGATCTGCCCTTTCCGTTCAATAATGGTAAACATATCTAAAAGAGCCTGGGTCGGATGGGCGTGGAAGCCATCGCCGGCGTTAATCACTCTCGCCTTTACCGCTTCCCCCAGAAGTTTGGGAGCACCGGACATTCCGTGGCGAATCACAATAATATCCGTCCCCATGGCGTCCAATGTTCTGCCGGTATCCTGTAAACTTTCCCCTTTCTGTACCGAAGAGGTTGAGGCGGAAATATTGCAGGTTCCCGCACTGAGGTATTTTGCCGCCAATTCAAAGGAAAGCCGGGTTCTGGTGCTGTTTTCATAAAACAGCGTCGCCACGGTTTTACCCCGCAGCGCCGGTACGGTTTTGATGTCGCGCTGCATCACCGCTTTCATCGGTTTTGCCGTATCCAGAATTTCCCGAATTTCATCGGCGGTAAGAAATTCCAGATCAATCAGGTCTTTCGTCTTGATCGCCATTCATCTGCCTCCTTAATACTTCATCTCTCCTAAAATCACGGTATCATAGCCGTCACATTCATCAAAACGGACTTCCACCGTTTCCCGGTGAGAGGTAGGAATATTTTTCCCCACATAATCCGCGCGGACGGGCAGTTCCCGATGACCTCTGTCCACCAGCACCGCCAGACGCACAAAAGAAGGCCGTCCCAAATCAAACACCGCATCCAAAGCAGCCCTGACGGTACGACCTGTATATAAAACGTCATCACAAAGAATCACTTTTTTTCCGTTCAGATCAAAATTCACTTTGCTCTCGCCCACAATGGGAATACCGCCCTTGGCCGCAATATCGTCACGGTAAAGGGTAATATCCAGAACGCCGACGGGAACTTTCACGTTTTCCACCTGTTCAATCACAGCGGCCAACCGTTCCGCCACGTAAACGCCGCGGGTACGGACACCCAACAAAACAAGGTCTTCCCCGCCGTGATTCTTTTCTAAAATTTCATGAGCCATACGGGTCAAGGCGCGCTTGATATCCGCTTCGTTCATAATTTCAGATTTAATTTCTTTCGCCAACACAATCCCACCTTTCTGAAACAAAAAACAGTCTTACCCCCAAAGGAATAAGACTGCACATAAACAAAGGCCGATCCAAAGATTGCCCTGCTTTCGAGTGTCATGTGAACGATGCCTTATTGCCTCTCGGGACAATTTTAAAGGAATTCACGTGTTGTTTATATTGTACTACATTTATCCCGAAATATCAATGGCTTTTTTCCAAAATCCCCGAGATAAAACAGCGATTCGGAAAGCAATAATCCCACTGAAAAAGGAGTAAAAATCACTCTTTCGCTTTCCTCAGCTCGGTTAAGACGTTTTGCATATCTTCCGGCGGTTCCACGGAAAATTCCATATATTCCCCACTCGTCGGATGGACAAAGCCGATGGTGCGGGCGTGGAGAGCCTGTCCCGAAAAGAAGAAAGGATTTTTATCTCCTTTGCCGTAAAGCGGATCGCCCAGCAGAGGATACCCGATATACTTCATATGAACGCGGATCTGATGGGTACGCCCCGTTTCCAGCTTCGCCTCAATCAACGTGTAGCCCGGAAACCGTTCCAGCACACGGTAATGGGTCACGGCGTGTTTGGAATTTTTTTCCGTTACCGCCATTTTTTTCCGTTCCGAGGGATGACGGCCGATGGGGCAATCCACAATTCCTTCGGGTTCCGCCACCATGCCGCAGACAATGCCCTCGTAAACGCGGTGAATGGTATGTTCCTTGAGTTGCTGAGCCAGACTCTGATGAGCCACATCGTTTTTCGCCACCAGAAGCAGGCCGGAAGTATCTTTGTCAATCCGATGAACAATCCCCGGCCGCAGTACGCCGTTGATACCGGAAAGATCGTCACAGTGGGCCATCAGCGCGTTGACCAATGTATGATCTTCCGTTCCCGGCGCCGGATGCACCACCATGCCCCGGGGCTTGTTCACAACGATCACATCATGATCCTCATAAACTATATCCAGAGGAATCGCCTCGGCTTTCACGGCCAAAGGCTTCTGTTCCGGAATATCGTAAGTAATCCGATCCCCTTCTTCCAGACGGTAACCGGCCTTCACCTTTTTCCCGTTTGCAAGGATCATGCCTTCTTTGATCAGCTGCGCCACACGGCTTCGGCTCACATTTTCCAGTTTTGCCGTCAAATAAACATCCAAACGGCATTCTTCCCGCTGTTCATATATCAATTCGTTCATAGCACACTCTTTCCCCATTGTTTTAAGGAACATTCTGTTCTCCGGAATTTCATTTCTTTTTTCCCAATGACGGCAGATCCTCTTCTTTCCCGGTGAGAATCAGAAAAGCAAGCAACACCGTGCCGCAAACCACGGCAATATCCGCCATATTAAATACCGGCCAATAAGTAAAATCAATAAAATCCACCACATAACCGCGGAAAATCCGGTCGATGCAGTTTCCCAGAGCGCCGGCGATAATCACAGAAACAGCGCCGCGGTACCGATTCATCCAGGGCTTTTTCCAAAGCAGCACCGCCGCGATGATAAGAGCCAGCGTAAACAGAACAAACAGAACCCGGCTGCCTTCCAGAATACCAAAGGCAGCGCCGGTGTTATGAATATAAGTCAGTTTGATAAAATTCCATATTTCAATGGACTGAAATAAATTCATCCTCAAATCAACAATCCATTTGGTGCATTGATCCAAAGCAATCAGCACCGCGATCAGTAACAGATACCCTAACGTCTTTCTCTGTTGTTCCATTCCGTTTCTCCGTCCATATATATTTTAATCGGTTTCATCCCCGCTTTTTAAGGCGAGACACTCCTAAATTGTTCCACCATATCCAAAATATCAGCGATAAAGTTACTGATAATCGGCAGATTCAGCATCACGACTTTCTGCAGAATCAAAAACAGTACCGCGCCGAGAATGGTAAAACCGATGGCCATGCCGATACCCCGGCCGATACCGCCTAAAATATTCAGGTAAAACCAGCGCCGCGGTTTTTCCATCATTTCCACATAAGAATTGAGTTTCGACCGTTCCAAAAAGGCGGCGATCCGCTCCAACATCCTCAGGTCCTTTTTCGTCAACGGCAGATCGGGAATTTCCTGTTTATCCCTTTCCGACGCGGAACGAAAGAAGGATCCTTCGGGATCATTTCGTTTCAAGCGATATTTCACCATGGGCGCACCTCCGTCTTTCACAGGATCTCAGCGTATGTTCCGCCAATACCGCAACGGTCATTTCCCCAATGCCACCGGGTACGGGAGAATAACGCAAATCCAGCTTCTCCGCGGCGTTTTCATTCAGATCACCGCAAATCTTCCCCCCGTCGAGAGGATCTTCATTCACGCCAATATCCAGAACTGTCTGGTGAGAACGCAGGCGGTTTTCATCAAGAAACCGGGCTTTCCCCACCGCGGAAAAAACAATTTCCGCCCGACGGATCACTTCCGCGGGATGTTCGGTACGGCTGTGAACCACCGAGACGAGAGCCCCCCTCTCTTCCAGCAAAGCGGCCAAAGGCTTCCCCACCAAAGATGAGCGGCCAAGTACCGCCACATTTTTATCTTTCACGCCAATCTCATAATAATCAAGGAAGCGCATCACTCCATCGGGAGTACACGGTGGAAAAGCGCTTCGTTCCCCCAGCAGACCGTCAACATCCTTTTCCGGCGGAATCAATGAAATCAGTCCGTAAAACCGCTCCGGCAAAGGCATCAGCGGCAGAATTCCGTCAATATCATCTCTTTCGCAAAAACGGCAGAAAATTTCAGCGGCTTCCTCCACCGGTATTTCCTCAGGCAGCGATACTGTTTCCGCCACCATGCCGATTTTCGCCGCCATATTCCGAATACCCCGCTCATAGCTGAGATCATCGGCCTTTTCTCCGACGCGAAACACGCCGAGACAAGGTTTCACCCGGTCTTTTAAAAGAGCGGCGCATTCTTTTTCCAGTTGGTCAAGGAGCCGGTCTCTTACCGGCCTACCTTTTAAAATTTGAGTCATAAATATCACCCGGATTATTATATATTCGTCAAAAACAGAAAAAATCCCCCTTCCCAGGAGGATTTTCTTACATTTTCAATTCGTTCCGGCAATACCGTCAGGATACCGGCGGCGATGCCTCAGGGCTCAACCGTCAGTCAGTGCATTTTCTTATTGGACATAAACTTCTCAAATTCCCCTTTGGGAATGATATACTGGCGTCCCACCTTCACCGCTTGTAACTTGCCGGATTTGATTAACTCCATCACAAAGGCATAACTCAAAGGAATCCGGGACATGATCTCCTGAATCGTATATCCCTCCATCCCCCATTTATGCAGGGAGTCCGCAACGTAGTTATCCATTTCGTCTTTGGCGATAAAATACTTTCTTCCCACGCGGTACGCCGGCAAAACACCTTTGTCAATATCGCGTTTCACAATACCGTAACTGGTACCGCACCGTTCTGCCACATCTTTCAATGTAAAGAATTCTTTATCTGCTTCGTTCATTCCGGGCAAAACCTCCTTTGAATTATCCTGCCTTTTTCATTATACGCAAAAGCGGCGGGATTTATACACAAATTCAGTTTCACGATAACGATCAAACGAAACCGCCTCACTCTATTTTGTCCGGTATTTTCCGAGAATACGTTTTTCTACCGACGGAGGTACCAGACCGGTGATACAACCTCCGAGACTGGCTACATCTTTAATAATACTGGAACTGATAAAGGAATATTGCTGTCCCGTCATCAGAAAAACTGTTTCGACGTTGGGATTCAGTTTTTTATTCATCAGCGCCATCTGCATTTCATACTCAAAGTCGGAAACGGCCCTCAAACCCCGAATCACCGCCGTGGCGTCCTTTTCCCGGCAGTAATCCATCAGAAGACCGGAAAAGGCTTCCACCTCCACATTGGGGAGATCTGCCGTCACTTCTTTCAGAATATCAATGCGTTCTTCATCGCTGAAGAGCACATTTTTGTAGTTATCTTTGGCCACACCGATAATCAGCTTATCAAAGAGGGCCGCGCCGCGGCAGATAATATCCATATGACCGTTGGTCACCGGATCAAAGGTTCCGGAATAAATGCAAGTACGCATGGGAGAATCCTCTCAATCCACAATTTTCACAAAAATGCGTTCTTTTCCAAAAACAGCTTCAAGCTTCTTCATCAGTGTGTCATCGGCGCAAACGGTAATACCGAAGGGACGCACCGTATTCTTTTCTTTATAATAGGAATAGGCCACATCCTCTCCGCGGTGGCAGGCGAAAATTTTTCTCGCCGCCAGTTCCTCTTCTTTACCTTTGGCGCCGGGGCTGATGTTCAGATACAATCGGCGTTTCACTTTTTTCACTTCCGGTTCCGGCACGGAAATATCGGGAATCATCACATCGTCGGTAACGTCTTCCGGCGGCGCGGTACCGTCCCCTTCCGGGGGAACCGTCGGTTCCCCGAAATCATCGGGAATCACATCACGATAATAGTCCACATCCTCATTTTTCCGGGTACGGCTCATGCCGTGAACCGAAGGCACATTCATGGAGCGGATATTTTTCAGCAGCGCCGCTTCCTCTCCGTTAAAAGAAACTTCCTCATCCTGAATCCGAACCGCCCCGGAAATCACCAGGATGGCGTCTTCCGTCAAAAGATCGCGGCAGGATTCAATGTAACGGGCAAAGATAAAGCAATGGACTTTACCGTCAAGATCCTCAATATCAAACTGAGCAAACCGCTGTCCCTGTTTGTTGCTTTTGATCTTCACATGGCTGATCATCCCGGCGATAAAGGTTTTGCTCCGGTCCTTCAAAGTATTCAGTTCCTTGATGGGGCACAGCTTGTAATCATGCCAATAGGCAGTATAATCCTCTAAAATATGGCCGGTCAGGAAGAGACCGATCATATCCTTTTCCTGTTTCAAAAGTTCTTCTCTGGTAAATTCCTTCATATCCGCCACTTCGGGAAAGGATTCCAGATCCGAAGTATTTTCTTCCTCAAAGTCGGCAAAGAGATTCATCAATCCCGATTCCTTTTCCTTCCGGGCTTTTTCCGAAATCACCATGCATTTGGGATAAATCGCCATCATCTGGGCACGGTTCAGCTCAAAGGAGTCAAAAGCGCCGGACTGGATCAGACTTTCCAGCATACGGCTGTTGATGGTCACTCGCTCACAGAAATCCTGGAGGGATTTAAAGGGGCCGTTTTCATCCCGTTCCTTCACAATCACAAGGGACGGCGCCTTCCCCACATTTTTCACGGCGGCGAAGCCGAAACGGATGTTACCGTTGACAACGGAAAAGTCCACCCGGCTTTCGTTAATATCCGGCGGCAGGACTTCAATATCCAGCCGACGACATTCGTTGATATAGGCGGTAAGCTTATCAGTCTTGTCCATCAGGCTGGAAAGGAGCGCCGCGGAGTATTCGGCGGTATAATGCTTTTTCAGCCAGGCCGTCTGGTAGCAGACCACGGCATAAGCCACGGAATGGCTCTTGTTGAAGCCGTATTCGGCGAATTTCACCATCAGGTCAAAAATCTCCGTGGAAACCTTTTCACTGACACCCTTGGCCTTGGCGCCTTCCACAAACTGTTCCCGGTAGCCGACGATGATGTCCATCTTCTTTTTCCCCATGGCTTTACGGAGATAGTCGGCTTCGGACATTTTGAATCCCGCCATCGTCGTAGCGATAAGCATGACCTGTTCCTGATAGACGATAACGCCGTAGGTATCCTTTAAAATCGGTTCCAGGAGCGGATGGGCGTACTCAATGGGTTTGCGGCCGAATTTGCGGTCCACAAATTCATCAATCATCCCGCCATTGATGGGGCCGGGACGGTAAAGGGCCACAAGAGCGGTAATTTCGGCGATATTCATGGGCTGAAGGTCCCGCATAACCCTCTGCATCCCTTCACTTTCCAGCTGGAATACACCGTTGCCCTCACCGCGACCGAGCATGGCAAAGGTCTCCTCATCATCCAGGGGAATCTTGGAAATATCAATGACTTCCCCCCGGGTCATCTTAATATTGTTCAGCGCGTCCCGAATGACCGTCAGGTTGCGGAGCCCCAAAAGGTCCATTTTCAGCAGACCCATTTCTTCCACGGTCTCTTTGGCAAACTGGGTAGCGAAACCGCCGTCATCCCCGGCCTGAATCGGCAGGTAGTTATAAACAGGTTCCGGCGCGATGACGAGACCAGCAGCGTGGAGCCCGGTGTGACGGGGCATTCCTTCAATTTTCTGGGCGCTGACGATGAGCTTTTTCACCATGGGATCATTATCGCACATGGCCCGGAGATCCGGATTGATCTGGAGGGCTTTTTCAATAGTCATTCCCAGGTCATCGGGAATTTGCTTGGCCACCTTATCCGCCTCGGAATAGGACATATTCAATACCCGGCCAACGTCACGAACGGCCAGTTTCGCTTTCATCGTCCCGAAAGTAATGATCTGGGAAACGTGATCGTGGCCGTATTTATCACCGAGGTACTGAAAGACCTCGCCCCTCCGCTCAATGCAGAAGTCCGTATCAATATCGGGCATGGAAATACGGGAAGGATTCAGAAACCGCTCAAAAAGCAACGAATACTGGAGCGGCTCAATATCGGTAATCCCCAAAGCATAAGCCACGATACTCCCCGCCGCCGAACCGCGGCCGGGTCCCACCATGATCCCGTTTTCTTTGGCGTAGTTGATCATATCCCACACAATCAAAAAGTAGCTGGGGAACCCCATCTGCAAAATCACGCTGAGCTCATACTCAAAGCGCTCCTTCACTTCCCCCTCAATGGCGCCATAGCGTTTCAGAAGCCCTGTTTCACAGAGGTGCCGCAGATACCCGGGGACATCGTAGCCTTCGGGCACGGGAAATTCCGGCAGATAGTAAGGCGGCGCGAAATGAAATTCCACGTTGCACATATCCGCGATCTTCTGGGTGTTTTCAATGGCATCGGGATATTCCGGGAAAAGGGCCCGCATTTCCTCTTCGGTTTTGAAGTAGAACTGTCCCCCCTCATAACGCATACGGTTTTCATCTTCCAGCGTTTTCCCGGTCTGAATACAGAGCAGAATATCGTGATACTCGGCGTCTTCGGGATCCACATAATGGACGTCGTTGGTGGCCACAAGGGGAATGTTCAGCTCCCGGGCCAGCTTTACGATGCGCGGCGTCACGATGCGGTCTTCCTCGTAGCCGTGATCCTGAATTTCCAGATAATAGTTGCCTTCGCCAAAAATATCGAGGTATTCCAAAGCCACAGCTTTAGCTTTTTCCATATCGTCGTTTTTGCAGGCTTTGGCGATTTCCCCGGCGAGACAGGCCGAAAGGGCGATAATGCCCTCGTGGTATTTACGCATCAGCTCCCGGTCGATACGGGGTTTATAGTACATCCCTTCGGTGGAAGCAAAGGAAATCATTTTACAAAGATTTTTATAACCGGTTTCGTTCTTCGCCAGAAGCACCAGATGGTAGCGTTCTTTGTCGAGAACCGGGTCCTTATCAAAACGGGAGCGGGCCGCCACATAGGCCTCACAGCCGATAATCGCTTTAATCCCCGCCTTTTTGCAGGCTTTATAAAAATCCACCGCGCCGTACATCACCCCATGATCCGTAATGGCGCAGGCATTCATGCCGCATTCCTTGGCTTTCGCCACCATACGGGGAATCCGGGCAAATCCGTCCAACAGACTGTATTCACTGTGATTATGCAAATGGACAAACTGACTCATACTTCCTCCTGCCGTAATGATAGTATTTTATTATACCATGTTTTTCACTTTTCAGCAAGAAACGCACACTTTCTTCCTTTCCGCATAAGATATTATTGTCCAAAGGACAAATATCAACAGAAAGGGAGATATACTTTTATGAATCAAAGAAATTATCCGATGACAAATCAGGGATGTCCATACGCACAGAATACCGCCACAACCCAGACCGACACCACCGTCGAAACCACAAGCGGAGGCTCGTGTCACCACGATTGTTCCTGTCCCCAAACAACGTCAACAGACAGCGGCAGCACCATGACGAGCACCATCAGCGGTGACGCCATTATGAGCTCCGACAGCTTCTGCGTCGACGGCTGCTGCGAACAGGTCAACCGCGATTTAGGACTCATCAACATCGCCAACCTCGGCCAGATCATCAATGTATCATTGACACTGCGCAACGCCTGCCCCAACCGGAAAATCGCTATCGCCATCACTTTAGTGGAAATCGACCAGTGCTGCCATGAACACCAGCGGGCATTCCGGGTTTTTGAAATCCAAACGCCCTCCACACCCTGCGGAAACCTCCGCGTCAACAACCTCCGCTTCGCTATTCCCGTGGAAAACTCCTGTCAGAAACGGCGCTTCCGTTTCCTCATCACCGCCAACTACAGCGATACCCGGGTCTGCATGTAAATTTCACTCCCTTTAACTGAACTTAAAAGCGGTACTCCGAATCTCCGGAGTACCGCTTGTTTTTCAGATAAAAGATTTTCAGGTAATCATTTCGGCCCTTTCCATTTTTCCCAGCCGTTTGAATTCCCGGGCGGCCATCCACACCGCCGTCACCGCGGAGAGGGCATCGGCAATGGGAGCGGAAAAGAGAATCCCGTCCATACCCCAAAACATCGGCATCAACAGCAGCAACGGCAGGAAAAAGATGATCTGCCGGGTTAAAGACAAAAAGACCCCGTGCATCGGCTTGCCGATGGCCGTAAAGAAATTGGAGGTAATGGGCTGAATCCCCACAAGGAAAATAGAAAAGAGAAAGACACGGAAAAACCGTTCGGCAAAGAGTATGTATTCTTCGCTGCCCTCACCGAAAACGGAAATAATCTGTCGGGGAAACAGCTGAAAGACGATAAAAGAGAAAAAGGAAACCACCGTGGCGGCAATCACCATTTTCAGATAAGCCTCTTTCACCCGGCCGTATTTCCTCGCGCCGTAATTAAAGCCGACAATGGGCTGGAGCCCCTGGGCCATGCCGATCACCACAGAGAAAAACAGCATATTGACTTTGGAAACAATTCCCGCGCAGGCCAGAGGGATGTCACTTCCGTAAAGGGATAAAGCGCCGTAATGAGTCAACGAATTATTCAGCACAATCTGCACCACCATCATGGAAAGCTGATTGCAGAAGGGTGCCATTCCCAGAGAGACCACGCCCCGGCAGTAGGAGGCTCTGGGCCGAAAAGCATCGGCGCAAAGCTTCACCGAACGGAAACGGGTCAGATAAAAAATCACCATCAGACCGGAAACCACCTGCCCGATAACGGTAGCCCAGGCCGCGCCGACAATGCCGATTTTCAGGCCGAAAAGAAAAATCGGATCCAATACCGTATTGATCACCGCGCCCACCAGATTGCAGGCCATGGCGTAGGCGGGACTGCCGTCTCCCCGGATCAGATGACCTCCGGCCACCGTCAGAATCAGAAAGGGAAAGCCGATGGCCGTCACACCCACATAGGTTTCGGCATAAGGCGCCACCTGTTCCGTCGCGCCGAATAGGTGAATCATCGGTTCCAGAAAAATCAGCGTCAGCGCTGATAACAACACCCCGGACAACACCATCAGAAACAGCGCGTTTCCCACAAAAAGGCGGGCTTTTTCCGTTTCTCCCCGTCCCTGGGAAAGATTGAAATTCGCCGCGCCGCCGATGCCGAAGAGCAGGGAAATCGCCGTACAGGTAATGGAAAGGGGAAAAGCCACATTGGTGGCGGCGTTGCCGTACATCCCCACGCTCTGACCGATAAAAATCTGATCCACAAGGTTATAGGTGGCGGAAACCACCATACCCAATACGCAGGGAACCGCGAATTTCACCAGCAATTTTGGGATTGCCGCGCTTCCCAGAGGATTTACTTCCGTTGACCGCTCCTGTTTCATCATTCCGTCCTTTATCCTTTGATACATCACAAAAGAAAAACCTTCCGGTTCAGAAGGCTTTTCTTTAAAACAAGATTTCATTCATCTTAACAAAGTTCCGTTCAAAAGTCAAATTCTCCGAAAAATCTCACGTTTTTTGAAGGCTTATTTTTTCTGGCGGGAAAGCATTTTCACCGCCACATCATCCCAGTTCATGCCTTGTTCATAGAGAAGCACCGTCATGTGATAAATCAGATCGGCGGCTTCCCACTGCAATTCATCGTAGGCTCGGTTCTTAGCGGCGATGACACATTCCGTGGCTTCTTCCCCCACTTTTTTGCAGATCTTATCCACGCCCTTTTCCAGGAGATAATTGGTATAGGAGCCCTCCACGGGATTTTCGGCCCGTTTCGCCACAACGCCGTATTCCAGATTCATGGCCCGGCCGATGGTGAGGTTTTCCCCGGCGTCGCTCCATTTTCCGTCCTTCCATTCCCGGTAAAAGCAGGTTTCATGGCCGGTATGGCAGGCCTCGCCGGTCTGCTCGATTTCCAGAAGGATGGTGTCACCGTCACAATCCAGTTTGAAAGAGCGGAGCTTCTGCAAATGCCCGCTGGTTTCCCCTTTTTTCCAGAGGGTCTGCCGGGAGCGGCTGAAATAGGTGCAGTACCCCGTTTCCAGCGTCTTTTCAATGGATTCCGCGTTCATATAGGCCATCATCACCACTTGTCCGCTGATCACATCGTAAGCCACCGCCGGGACAAGGCCTTTTTCATCAAATTTGATTTCCTTTAAAAGTTCATTCATTCCGATCATTCTCCCAACACATTTTCCAGCTTTACATCGCCGGTATAGATGGCTTTGCCGATAATCACACCGGCGACGCCGATTTCCTTCAGTTTCGCCACGTCGCTTTCTCTCGTCACCCCACCGGAGGCAACCACATCAGCGTCTACGGCTTTCACCATCCGCTCCATGACCTCAAAGTTGGGGCCGACCAGCATCCCGTCACGGGAAATATCGGTATAAATGATCGTCGCCACACCAAGATCAGAGATCACTTTGGCAAATTCCAGCGCGTCCAAAGAACTGCTTTCGGTCCAGCCCTCCACAGCCACAAAGCCGTTTTTGGCGTCGATGCCCACGGCGATATTAGCGCCGTATTTCTTCGCGGCTTCCTCCACCAAAGCGCGGTTGCGCACGGCGGAAGTACCTAAGATCACGCGATCAATATCGGCGGCCAGATAATTTTCAATATCCGCCATGGTGCGGATTCCGCCGCCGATCTCGGCGAAGAGTCCCGTCTCTTTTTTAATGGCTTTCACCACGGCTTCATTGACAGGATGACCGGCTTTGGCGCCGTCCAGATCCACCAGATGAATGGAATCGGCGCCTAGAGCTTTAAATTCCTTCGCCTTGGCCACGGGGTCGTCGGCAAAAACGGTTTTCTGATCGTAATCCCCCTGAACCAGGCGGACACACTGACCGTCGATCATGTCGATGGCCGGCAGAATACGGCATTTGCTCATTACAGCACCCCCTTAGTGGAAAGAATCCCGCCGCCGTTGATGGCGACGGCGTCTTTCAACGCGTGACCGAAGGCCTTGAAGATTCCTTCGGCAATATGATGATTATTTTTTCCGTAACGCAAATTGATATGCAGCGTCATTCCGGCCTGATCCGCCACGGCCCGGAAAAATTCCTCGGTCATTTCCGTGGGGAACTCACCGATGCGCTCGGCGGTAAATCCGGCGTTGAACACGAGATAGCTCCGACCGGAAAGATCCAGCGCCGCTTCGGCCAAAGTCTCATCCATGGGAATCAAAGCGCTGCCGTAACGACGGATGCCGCTTTTGTCCCCCAACGCTTCTTTGATGGCTTTGCCCAGAACAATGCCAATATCCTCAATGGAGTGATGGGCGTCGACAAAGAGATCACCATCACAATGAATTTCCAGATCAAAACCGCCATGGCGGGCAAAAAGAGTCAGCATATGGTCAAAGAAACCGATGCCGGTTTCTATCTCGCTTTTCCCTTCCCCGTCCAAAGACAGGGAAAGCTCAATGGCCGTTTCATTGGTTTTTCGAATCAAAGAGGCTTCTCTCATGATTTCACCCCGCCGTCAATGTATTCTTCCACCACATCGAGGAATGTCCGCATTTCCTCTTTGGTACCGATGGTCACCCGCAGATAATCGTCGATCCGGGGCAGGTTAAAATAGCGCACCAATATATTCTTACTGCGGAGATGATCAAAGAGTTCCTTGGCGCCGCAGTTCCAATAATGAATCATGATAAAGTTCGCCGAGGAGGGCAGCACATCGAAGCCGATGCCCCGGAGAGCCACGCTGACCCCTTCCCGCACAGCCCGGACGGTGTTGAGATTGGCGTCCACAGTACGGCGGTTTTTCAGCGAGGCGATGGCCCCGGCCTGGGCCACACGATCCACGGGATAGGAGTTAAAGGAGTTCTTCACCCGGTTCAGCCCTTCGATGAGCTCTTCACTGCCGATGGCGAAGCCCACCCGGAGACCGGCCAGAGAGTGGGATTTGGACATGGTCTGCACCACCAGTAAATTGGGGTACTTCCCGATAAGGGGCACGGCACTTTCGGCGCCGAATTTCACATAGGCCTCGTCAATGACGACAACAGTATCGGGATTGGCCTTTAAAATCTCTTCTATTTCCGCCCGTTTCAGGGCGATGCCTGTGGGGGCGTTGGGATTGGCGATGATGATGCCGCCGCTTTCCCTGTCGTAATCCTTGGGGTCCACGGTAAAATCGTCTTTCAGCGGCACCGTTTCATAAGTCAGCCCCAGATGATCGCAGTACACCGGATAGAAGCTGTACGTCACATCGGGAAACAGCACCGGCTTATCCGGGGAGAAAAAGGCGTCAAAGGCGAAGGAAAGCACTTCGTCGGAGCCATTGCCCACAAAGACATTTTTTACCTCCACCTTGGCGTATTTCGCGAAAACTTCCCGGAGTTCCACAGCTTCGGGATCGGGATATAGCCGAAGATCACCGTTGGCGGCTTTCCGCATGGCGCGTAAAACCTTATCCGAAGGCGGGAAAGGATTCTCGTTGGTATTGAGTTTGATCATCGTTTCCTTCGGCTGTTCCCCGGGGGTGTAGGGTTTCAGCCCCCGGGTACGTTCATTCCAAAAACGGCTCATAACGTCCTCCCTTATTTGCGGATAGCCGCGCTTCTGGCGTGTCCGGTGAGACCTTCGGAATTAGCGAAGCGGATCACGTCATCCTGCACTTCCATAAAGGCTTCCTTGTTATAGCAGAGAACGGTGGTTTTCTTCATAAAATCAATGGTATTCAGCGGCGATGAGAAACGGCCCGTACCGATGGTGGGCAGAATGTGGTTGGGTCCGGCCATGTAATCGCCCAGAGCTTCGGGGGTGTAGTGTCCCAGGAAGAGGGCGCCGGCGGTTTTCGGTTTGTACATATAGGAAAGAGGATCGTCTACGGCGATTTCCAGGTGTTCCGGAGCGATGATGTTGGCCACATCGAAGCACTGATCGAGATCTTTGCAGAGGATCACCGCGCCGTAATCATCCCAGGAGGCTTTGGCAATGTCGTAGCGTTCCATAGGTTTCAGCGCTTTTTCCACCGCCATTTCCGTGGCGTTGGCGAGGTTTTCATCGGTGGTTACGAGATAAGAAGCGGCCAGTTTGTCATGTTCCGCCTGGGAAAGCAGGTCAGCGGCGAGCCACTGGGGATCCGAGGAGCTGTCGGAGATCACGCAGATTTCACTGGGGCCGGCCACCATATCGATGCCGCACTGACCAAAGACCATTTTCTTGGCCGTGGCCACAAAGGCGTTGCCGGGGCCGGTGATCTTATCCACGGCGGGGATGGTTTCGGTGCCGTAAGCCAAAGCGGCAATGGACTGAGCGCCGCCGACTTTATAAATTTCGGTCACGCCGGCGATCTTCGCCGCTACCAAAGTCACACCGGGAATGGTGCCGTCAGCCGCCGGAGGCGTTACCATCACGATCTGCTTCACACCGGCAACCTGAGCGGGCACAGCGTTCATCAGAACCGAGGAGGGCAACGGTGTTTTACCACCGGCGCCGCCGGGAACGTAGATTCCCACATTGCGCAGGGGATGAATCAGCATACCCAGCGTCGTGCCGTCCTCTTTCTGTTCAAACCAGCTGTTTTCCAGCTGTTTTTTGTGGAAATAGGTGATGTTTTCCGCTGCCCGTTCAATGGAACCCAAAAGTTCTTTGTCAATATTGCGGAAAGCCTCTTCGATTTCTTCTTCGCTGACTTTCAGATCTTCCACGGTGCAGCCGTCAAATTTGGCGTTGTAAAAGCGGAGGGCGTCGTCGCCTTCGGCCCGGACTTTATCAATAATATCCTTGACGATGCCTTCCACATCGGCGCTATTGTTGTCCTTGCGGACGTCAAGGTATTTCTGGAGTTCACTGTAATCGGTACTGTTTCTGTAATCAAATCTTTTCATTTTTTTATTTGCTCCTTTGCAATAATTCTTCTTTAAAATCACGGATCAGTTCAACGATCATTTCGTTTTTCGTTTTCATGCTGACTTTGTTCACCACCATCCGGGCGGAGATGTCCGTTACCACATCTTCATATATTTCCAAACCGTTGGCATCCAGTGTCGCGCCGCTCTGAACAATATCCACAATCACATCGGCCAGACCGGTAATGGGCCCAAGCTCCACGGAACCATTGATCTTGATGATCTCCACGCGTTCCTGTCGCTGTTCCCGGAAGTACTTTTCAGCAATATGGGGATATTTGGTGGCCACCTTTTTCCGCTGTTTCTTTTCCCAGGTGGCTTTGTTTTCCACAGGGCCGGCCACGCACATCCGGCAGGCGGCAAAGCCGAGATTCAGCACTTCATAAAGATCGCGTTCCTCTTCCAGCAAGGTATCTTTGCCCACGATGCCGATGTCCGCCGCGCCATACTCCACAAAGGTGGGAATATCCGAAGGCTTGCCGAGAAAGAAACGAATTTTTCCGCTCTCATCGGTTAAAATCAGCTTCCGCTTGGGATCGTCAAATTCCGGACAGAAAATGCCGCTTTTTTTGAAAAACTCCATGGAGAGTTCTGCCAGTCGTCCTTTGGCCAGAGCCACATTTAACACATCCATCAGGAATCACGCTCCTCTCTGCTGTTTTCCGCCGTCAACGTTTCCAGTAAGAAGTTGATATGGAGGGAAAAACCCGTCGCCGGCGTCGGACGTCCGAATTTTTCCACCAGATGGTCGTAGCGCCCGCCGGAAAGGATCGGCGTCCCAAAGCCGGGAACAAACCCCTGAAAGATAATGCCGGTATAGTAGGAAAGCTCGCTGACCATCCCCAGATCAATGGCGAGGTACTTTTCGTAACCGCCTCTTTTCAAGATTTCCACCACTTCCGAAAGGTTCAGAATCGCGTCCTTGGCCTTGCCGCCGAAGCGGTAGCCCCGGATGCGGTCCAGAATATCGGTTTTTCCGTAGAGGGCCGGCAGTTCGGTAATGGCCTTTTTCAGATCGCCTTCAATGCCCAAGGCCTCGGCCCGCTGTTCCAGACCGAGAAAATCTTTTTTATCAATCAAATGGCGCAGTCCGTCTTTTTCCTCAAAAGGCAGTTCCGTTTCGTTCATCAACCCTTTGAAATAATTGACCTGCCCCAGTTCCACAGTGAAATCTTTGAGTCCCGCCTTTAAAAGGGACTCAATGGCGGTGGCGATGATTTCCGCGTCGGCTTCGGCCTCGCCGCGGCCGAAAATTTCACATCCGGCCTGGGTAATCTCTTTTAAATCCAGATGCCGGTCCTTCTTACTGCGGAACACATTCTGACAGTAACAGAGCTTCAGCGGCCGCTGTTCCTTGAGTTTCGTCGCCGCCACCCGGGCGCAGGGAACGGTAAGATCGGGGCGAAGCACCACAATACGGCCTTGCTCATCAACGAACTTGATCATATTTTCCTCGGGAATAATATCCCGCTGGCCGCTGAAGGAATCAAAAAATTCCATCGTCGGCGTGGCGATTTCCTTAAAGCCGCCGTGTCGAAAAACATCCAGCACAGCACTTTCGGTTTTGCGTTTCAACGTACAGTTTTCCGCCAGAATATCCTGACCGCCTTCGGGAATATAGAGCTTCCACGTCATAGCCTTTCAACCTTTCTTTGATAAAATAAAAAACAGTCACTGCTGTGACTGCGTATCATTCGTTCGATAAAGACACCGTCCGATACCCTTTCGGTATACGGCGGCATTTCAAAGCTTTTCGGAAATCACATCAGCCACGGAATTCATTTGACAAAGATGATTATGATGATGGCGGTGGTGCGTATACATTCTCATTCCGATAAGCTCCTTTCCATGAAGTTATAACTTCAAGTTAATGATTGTTGCCATTATACTACATCAAATCAGGAAAATCAACCCTTTTGGCGAAAAATTCTTTACAAATTTAACGCGCTAAAGTAAAAACCTCAAACATCCGCTTCCCGGCGGTCAAAATCAGCGAAACAAGACACCGAAAAAGTCATCCCCGCATAGGATGATAGGAGAAAAACGAAAGGAATCGCGGAATTTATGACCTGGTTTTTATCTCTGCCCACCATGCTCCAGGGGCTTCTCGCCGGTTTACTGGCGCTGACACCGGCGGCTTTCGGCGCCGCCATGGTCTTTCCCCTTCACAATCTCAAACAAAAGTATCTCGACGGCTGTCTCGGTCTGGCCGGCGGCATTATGGTCGCGGCGTCTTTTTATTCTCTTCTCAATCCGGCCTTTCATCATGCCGAAAATTTGGGGTTTACGCCGATCTGGCCCATCGTCGGCGGATTTCTCTGTGGGGTCTTATTTCTTCTTCTTGCCGACCGTTTTCTTCCTACCGACGGACGAAAAACCAAAGCCGCCGAAGCACTTCGGCGCTGCTTCGGCAGTAATACCCTGCTTTACCTCGCCATGACCGTTCATAATATTCCTGAAGGCCTCGCCATCGGCGTCGCCGTCGGCGCCGCCGCCAATGAAAGCACCATGGCCGCGGCGCTGGCTTTGGCTTTGGGCATCGGCATCCAGAACTTTCCCGAAGGCGCCGCCATTTCCCTGCCCCTGCGGCGGGACGGTCTCTCTCCCTGGCGGGCCTTCGGTTTCAGCCAGCTTTCGGCCTTGGCCGAAACTCTCGCGGCCATGATCGGCGCGGCCCTCACCATCTTCGCCCGTCCCCTTCTGCCCTTCGTGCTTTCTTTCGCCGCCGGCGCCATGATTTTTGTCGTCTTCGCCGAGATCATCCCCGAAGCCCACATCAACGGCTACAAAAAAACCGTTTCCATTTTAGCCGCGGCGGGCTTCGCCGTGATGATGTTCTTCGATCTCTTTTTCAGCTGAATTATTTTACGGAACCATAGGCAAAAAAAGAACAACATCTTACCGATGTTGTTCTTTTTTTATAACTTAAAGTTCAATTTCCACTTCCCCGTCTTCTTCCAGAAGATCCTCTTCGGTAAAGAAGCGCTCCACATGGGGCATCACAAAACTTTTGACTTTCTCAATCAAAGAATTCACGCAGTCGCAGCAACATTCGGCGCGGTGCATCACAGCGTAAACGATACCGGCCACCGAGGCCGCCGTTGCCGCCACAAATAAGATCCATTTCAATACTTTCATCTTCACGAACCTCCTTCTCTTCATTTTACACAAAAATCGGAATTATGCAAGGGGTCAGCCAAAGAAACCGAGGATTTTTTCGGCAATTTTCATCCCGTCGGCGGCGGAGGACATAATCCCTCCGGCGTAACCGCCGCCCTCTCCGGCGGGGTAAAGTCCTTCGATACTGCTGATACCCTTTTCATCCCGGGTCATCCGGTAAGGCGCCGAAGAACGGGTTTCAATGGCCGTCAGCACGGCGTCTCCGTCATCAAAACCTTTCAGCTTTTTGCCGAGAAGCGGCAAAGCCTCCCTTAAGCTTTCGGTAATAAAAGCCGGAAACAGCGCTGAGAGATCGCACATCGTCACCCCTGGGCGGTAAGAAGGCTTCACCTTTCCCCAGTGATCGGTTTTTCGTCCGGCGAGAAAATCCTCCACCCGTTGGGCCGGGGCGAAATAACCGCCGCCCCCTAAAATAAAGGCCTTCCGCTCCAACGCTCTCTGCCATTCCAACCCGGCCAGCACACCCTCGCCGGGAAAATCCTCGGGACGCACCGAAACCAGCAGAGCACTGTTGGCGTTTTCGGTATCCCGGGCCCATTCGCTCATGCCGTTGGTCACCACAGATTCGGCTTCCGAAGCGGCGGGCACCACGGTGCCGCCGGGACACATACAGAAGGTATACACCGAACGGCCGTTTTCCAGATGGGTCGAGAGCTTGTAATCCGCCGTCAGTGACGCCCATTCCTCGCCGTATTGGGCGATGTTGATGTCCCGCTGTAAATGCTCAATCCGGGCACCAATGGAAAAAGGCTTTCGGGTCATTTCCACGCCCCGACGCAAAAGCATCTGCACCGTTTCCCGGGCGCTGTGGCCGATGGCCGCCATCAGATGATCACAGGGAATTTCACGATCACCCGTTTCATCGGTGAGCACCGCCGCGACCAGCTTTCCCTTTTCCAAGCGGATGTCCGTCAGCTTCGTTCCAAAGAGAAATTCTCCACCGTAACTTTCAATCTCACGGCGCAGATTGGACGACATATCCGCCAGAAAATCCGATCCCACGTGGGGCTTGGCCAGATAACCGATTTCCTCCGGCGCGCCGCAGCGGATCATCGTTTGAATAATCTCACGGTGACGGGGATCTTTCGTCCCCGTCGTCAATTTCCCGTCGGAAAACATTCCGGCGCCGCCCTCCCCGAACTGAATGTTGCTTTCCGGATGGAAAGCCCCGCCACCGCAGAAAGAAAGGATGTCCGCCTTTCGGGAAGCGCAATCCCTGCCCCCTTCCACAATCAGGGGATTCAGCCCGGCTTTGGCCAGCACAAGACCGCCAAAAAGCCCGGCGGGCCCGGCGCCCACCACCAAGGGACGGTATTTTCCCTGATAGCGATTGGGCGGTACTTCATAATGATACGGAAGGGAAAGCGCCGCTTTCCCTTTGTTTTTCGCCAAAACGGCATTTTCCTCCAAATACAGGGAACATTCCGCCGTCACCACTTTGTAAAGGCGCGGCTTTTTCCGGGCATCCAAGGCCTCCCGGAGAATACGAATTTCTTTAATATCGCTTTTTCTGATCCGAAGCTTTTTGGCGATGGCCGCTTTCAGCTCCTCGTTATCGTAATGAATGGAGAGTTTCAGCCCTTCCGTTTGAATCATTGTTCCTCCTTAAGACGGCTCACCGCCGATTCCGCGGCCAGACGGCCCGATGCCCAGGCCCACTGCAAATTAAAGCCGCCGCAGTCACCATCAATATCCAATACTTCACCGGCAGCGTAAAGGCCGGGGACAAGCTTGCTTTCCATGGTATGTCCGTCAAAATCACCGGTGAGAATCCCGCCGGCGGTGACCTGTGACTGTTTCCAGCCGAGGACGCCTTTGACCGGCAGAGCAAAGTGTTTCAAAATATGAGCCACCCTCAGCAGTTCCTCATCGGACAAACTGCCGCCCAACCGGCTCAGTTTTGTATGCAAAGCCTCCTTCAACAAAAGCATACCGACTTTTTTCTGTACCACTCCCGTGAGGAAACATTCCAACGGGGCCTCGGCCAGAATGGTTCTGCGTTCCCGAAGCAGGGCGTTTAATTCGTTCTCATCAAATTCCGGCAGGAGATCGATTTCCGCCGTAAAATCTTCGGCGTCCTCAAAGCAGAGAAAGCGGGAAAGCTCCAATACAGGCGGGCCGGAAAGACCGTAATCCGTAAAGAGAATCTCACCCTCCACCGAAGAAACCTTCTGTCTCCGCTTTTTCAGCGTCAGAACGCCTTCCACCTTTATGCCCTTCAATGCGTTGGGCAGACGGTTATCGGTTTTGATTTTCACCAAAGCCGGGGCCAGCTCCGAAAGGCGGTGTCCCAAAACCGCCAAAAGATCGTAACCGAAATGACAGCCTCCCAGCTCCGGCGAAGCCATGCCGCCGCAGGCCACAATGACTTTGGCGGCGGAGAACGTTTCACCGTTCTGAGATTCCAACCGAAACCCTTTGTTTCGGGGAAACAAACCGACAATCCGCGTATCGGTCCTGAGGCAGACCTTCCGGTGTTCCAGCTCCTGACGGAACATATCCAGCACCGCCGCCGCCTGCAAACTCAAGGGAAAAACTTTGCCCTTATCCTCTTCCTTGGCCATAATACCGAGAGAGCGGAAAAAAGCGATATTTTCATCGGGAGAAAACCGATCCAGAGCCGAAGCGGCAAAGGATGTATCCGCACCGTGATAGCGGTTTACATCTGTCGTCACATTGGTAAAATTACAACGGCCGTTCCCCGTGGCCGCGAGTTTCCGGCCAAGGCGCGGTTCCTTTTCCAAAAGGATTACCGACCGTCCTTCCCTGGCCGCGGTTACAGCCGCCGCCATCCCGGCGGCGCCGCCGCCGATCACCGCAATATCAAACATGATCTTCCTCCGTTTTTTCCATCGTGTTTTCCGCCAGGGTTTCCCTGACCAATCCCTGAAACTGTCCCACCGTTACGATACCGGCGAGAACGTCATCATCCAGACGGCAGTGAAACCGCGATTCGGTTTTCAGTACCAGATTCAAAAAATCAAAAGAATCCATTTTCAGATCCTTCCGGAACCGCGTTTCCGAACCGATTTCCGAAAACCGGCGCGAAGCGGAACGGCGAATCAATTCCATGAGGATTTCTTCTGTATTCAAAGCTACCACCTCATTTATTCTTATGCCGCCGTTCTGAAAACATACCCCGGCCAATGATCCGAAGAATTTCATTAACCGCCTCAAAGCGGTTTTGGTCATTATACACCACAAAATGGCAGGCCCTTTTATAAGATGGCTCCCGTTCCTCCATCAAGCGGAAAATCACGTTTACATCCTTGGACAAAAGAGGCCGACGGCGGATCCGTGGATTCTGAATCACCCGGTTCAGATCACGTTTCAGCCAGATCACCGTACCGCTTTTGCGCATCAGTTCAATATTTTCTTCTTTTACCACAATCCCGCCGCCGGTGGAAACAACGCGGTTCCGCTTTTTGCTCAAAGAGCGCAGAACCTCGGTTTCCCGCTGCCGGAATCCCTCTTCGCCTTCGGTCTCAAAAATTTCCGACACCGTTTTTCCGGCGATTTCCTCAATCATACGGTCGGTATCAATAAAAGTACAATGGGCTTTCTCCGCGGCGATCCTGCCGATGCTGGTTTTTCCGGCGCCCATCATGCCGATCAGGTAGACATTTTTCATGGATTCAGTATACCATAATCCTCGGGAAAAAGAAATGAGACCGGCGGGAAAAATCCCCGGCGGCCTCGTTTTTTTTATTTTATTACATCTGACCCGGAATCGTTTTCGTCACTTCCAGCTGTTCTTCTTTCAGTGTACGGTAGAAATTCGTATAGGTCACCTGCATATACGGACCGACATAAAGCATGGCGATACCGAAGGTCACGCAGACCAGAAGCAACCAGGGAATAAAGGAAAGTCCCAGGACAAAGAGATCCCATTTATGACCGTCCATCATGCGCTGGCTTTCTTTCAGCGCTTCTTTCCAACCCATTTCGGGATGATCCATCAGAATATAGGGCATCTGGGCATAAGCCAGACTCTTCACGATACCGGGGATCACAAGGAGCAACGACCAAAGGAAGATGAACAGCTCCATCATAAAATAGGCCATCGTAAACCGTCCGTAACAGCCTGAGGAAAAAGCGCGGTAAGGCGTTGTCGCCGTCACTTCCATGCCCCGGACAAAACGGAGGTTAAAAAAGTAATAGCCGATGCTCAGCGGCCCGAGAACAAAGATGGAGGCCGCCACAGAGAACAACATATCAAAAGAGGTTATCAGTCCGTAAATGCCGTAAGCTTCGGCCTCTGCCGCGAATTCCATCGCCGCGGAAGAAATCCCCGAAACGCAGCCGATCACCAACGCAGGAATATACACAGCCAGCAAAAAACAGGCAATGGCCAGTCCCCAGCGGCCCTGCAAACTGTTTTTCGCCGCCCGTTTCATTTCCCCACGGGAAAAGGTAAGCATAAAATCACTCCTTTAAAAATGACAGAAAATGTATTATAATAATTTAAAGTATACTTCAAATCCGAAATGATGTCAATTTCAGACCGGGTGAATCCATGACAAGAAACCGATTGATCGAACAATATCATATGATACCCCATGCCGAGGGCGGTTATTACGCCGAAACCTGGCATCAGGAAGATAAAAATGTCTCTCATATTTTTTATCTGCTGCCCCGGGGCGAAACGGCACGCTGGCATCGGTTAAACAGCGATGAGCTGTGGCTGTTTCACCACGGCGGTGAAATCACCGTCACTTTGGGGGGCTCGGAAGAAATACCCGTTCCCGAAAAGGAAATCCACCTCAACGGTGAAAATCTGCAATGCGCCATTCCCAAAGGCACATGGCAAACGGCAAAAGCCGGCGATTCCGACGTTCTCGTGTCCTGTATCGTCAGTCCGGCCTTTCGTTGGGATCAATGGGAACTCTATCCAAAGGAGCAGGAAAAATGATTTATCTTATTATCGTCGCCGTCATCGGCGTGGCGATCTTCTGTTTTACCCAGTACCGCAAAGGTCAACACCAGAAAATCGAGGAAGACGCTCTCCAGCTGGCCTGGAAAAAGAAGGATTACGACGCTTACCTCGCCATCGTCAATGAAAAAATCGAATCAAGCCGCAATAAAAAGGAAAAGAACGTCCTGGCCACGTTAAAGATGCAGGTCTACATTCTGCAAAAGGACTGGGCAAAAATGGATGCCCTGAAAAAGCAGGTCAAGACAAAAGAACTGCCCAAAAAGATCCGCGTCACCTTCCTTTCCCAATATATCATCGGCCTCTGCCTCTCGGACCGTCCCCAGGCGGCGCTGAAGTGGATGGAAATCGAAAAAAACATCTTAAAAGAAGCGGAAAACAACGGCACCTACAAGCTCTACATCAACACCTTAAAAGGTTTAAAAGCTTTCTATACCGAAGATTACGCCGAGGCCAAAGCCATCTTCCTGGAACTGAGAAGAAAAAACATCCCCGGCGACCTCTACACACCTCTGTTCAAAGACTACCTGAACCGCATCAAAGAAATCGAAGCCGCGCCGGCAAACTGAAACAAAGCATAAAAGCGTATTTTCCTCCTCCGGGAAATACGCTTTTTCTTTCACCGGTTTCTTTCATCAGGAATCCAGCCATAAAGAAAATTTTTATCATTAAAAATCAAGTCTTTCCCCCAAAATGTGCTATAATCATAAAGGGCGCAACGCCCTTTTGATACCGAAGCCGTTCCTACGCCGGTATCCGACAGAGATAAAAACACAAATGCGTTTCCCGTGTCATACGGTTGGAGCTCCGCTCCGTAAAAGCGCAGAGCCGGTAGGTAGTCCGGCCGTACTCTTTTCGGAGTATAAGTAACCCTCCCCTCCCGGGTCGTCCCTTCTCTGTCCCGAAACATCTTTTGAGGAGGGATTCGTTTTGGACAGAGTTCATGTCACCTTCACCGTTTTTTTCGAGGACCCCTTTTGGGTCGGCGTTCTGGAAAGTGTCGCCAACGGAAAACAGAAAGTTTCAAAGATCACCTTCGGCGCTGAGCCGAAGGATTACGAGATTCACCGCTTTCTCCTCGAAAATTACCACCGTCTGCGCTTCAGTCCCGCTGTCGCCGTGAAAGAAGAAACGCCGGTCCGCAATCCCAAGCGCCTCCAGCGCGAACTGCGGAAACAGACCCAAAACACGGGCATCAGCACCAAATCACAGCAGGCTCTCCAGATGCAGAGAGAAACATTGAAAACCGAACGCAAACAGCACAGCAAAGCGGAACGCGAAGCTGAAAAAGAGCGTCAGTTTCAATTAAGACAGCAAAAACGAAAAGAAAAACACAGGGGCCGCTAAAGCCCCTGCTGCGAAAAACGACAAGGCACCTTTCCTTTGCCTTCATCGTAAAAATAGATTCAACGGAGTTCCCTATGATCAAAGCCCTTTTTATCGACATCGACAACACCCTTCTGGATTTCGACGGCTATGTCAAAGAAGCCATGAAAAACGGTTTCCGCCGGTTCGGCTTAAAACCCTATACCGAAGAAATGTTCCCCATCTTCCGGAAAATCAACACCGAATTGTGGCGGGAAATCGAAGACGGACGGCTGACACTGGAAGAACTGATGAAAATCCGCTGGAGCCGCGTTTTCAAGACTCTCGACATCAATTTCGACGGTTACCGCTTTGAGCTTTACTTCCGGGATCAGCTCTTTCACAGCGCCATTCCCATGGACGGCGCCATAGAAATGCTCTCATACCTCCATCAGCGTTACCTCCTCTGCGCTGCCAGCAACGGCCCATACGAACAACAGCGCAACCGGCTGAAAAAAGCCGGGATGGATTCTTTCTTCAGCCACTTTTTCATTTCCGAGCGAATCGGCGTTTCCAAACCCGCCAAAGCCTTTTTTACCCACAGTATCCGGGAGCTGAATGAGGATCTCACCCGCCGGGGCGAGCCCCCTGTCGGCCCCGACGAAATCATGATCATCGGCGACTCTCTCACCTCGGATATGGAAGGCGGCCGCCAAAGCGGTCTGAAAACCTGCCTTTTCGACCGTAAACGCAAGTATAAGAAAGAAGACCTCGCCGTCGATCATATCATCTATGATCCCCGTGAAGTCTCCACCATACTCTGAACAAAAAATAGGTGTCTCAAACTATTTTCCCAAAAAGACCGGAACCTTTGAGACACCTTCTTTTTTATTTATACAGCATCCCGCCGATCTGGGTCAGATAAGACGGGATTTTTCCCTCCTCAATCCATTGCAGCTCAAAACCGAGAAGCTCCGAGGCAACGGCGGCCACATTGCCGCCGAGGGACTCAATGGAATAGCGCCGCAACTTCGGCTGACGACATTTATGTTTCCGGCGGTCACAGCCCTTATCGCCACAGAGGCGGCAGTTTCCCGCGTTGAGGAGACAGCTGCCCTCGGTGACAATCTCTTCTTCTTTCAGCAAAACGTAAAGCTTGTCCGCTTCTTTATGCAGGATTTCCCGCTGAATATCAATCCATTCCTCATGATCTACGGTTTTTCCGGCGTCCTTTTGGTCAAAGAGGATCTTCACACCCACAATTTTCACCTTTTCATAAGAACGCCAATAATCCCGTGGATCAAAATCATAAGGCGGGCAGGAACAGCTCACATTGTAACCGGAACATTCCCGGCAATAGCCGAGGAATTTCTCCACATCCACAAAACGGGCAACAAATTCTTCCGTCGGTATCGTGTTTTCTTTGATTTCCGTCCGATAATTCATCATCATTCCGCCCCGTTAAACAGAATCAGTGTAAAATAGATGGCGGTATTGATCCCGTAGTCATACATAATATCCCGGTCCGCCAAAGTTTTCATGATCTGCACGCCGTAGCTGTCCATGGAAACAATCTTCTGTTCCGGACATTTGCAGGGCTTTTTCGGGCAGGGACAATCCTCGCAAAGATCACAGCTGATGCTCAGCGCCATCACCTCGCCGAAACGGGAGCGGAACTCCGCGCAGAGATCCTTCACCATGGCGGCGTGCTCTTTCCGCGCCTCGGTACAGCGTTCCATATCGTAAGCGTCATCCACTTCGTAAACGGCGTCAAAAAGAAAAGCATTTTCAAACTTTTCAATTTCGGCTTTGCATTTTTCATAGGACGACGGCGCCGGCGGCACATTGCGGCGTTCCCCGTAAACGGCGGTATCCTGTTCACACAGTGCTTTCACTTCCGGTGTCAGCGTCAGATCCGCCGTTTTCAAAAAGAAATATTCACAGAGAGGATATTGGTCGAGAAATTCTCCCGCCAATTCCTGAATCTTTTCATCGGTCATTGTTCTTTTACCTCTTTTTCAATCATTTCCAATACCATACTACATTCTCCGCCAAAAAGCAAGAATCAGAAAAATTCTCCTTCATCCGATTTCGGCACCACAGGGAAGCGCGGTTTCCGCCAAGGTGTATTCGCGTTCCACCGTTTCATAAAAGCGGTAGCCGCCGGCCAGATGCGCGCAATCAAATCCGTTCTGAGCGAGAATACGGCAGGCCAAATAACTCCTTAACCCGCTCTGGCAGAGAACATAGACGGGGCGGTTTCTGTCGATCTCCGAAAGCCGCTCACGAAGATCGTCCAAAGGAACAGGATCAAACCCGTCGATATGACCGCGGCCGTACTCCGCTTCGGTACGGACATCCAGCCGTGTCGCATCTTTTTTCAGAACAGACGCCATTTCTTCTCCTCGATACTGTTTCACAAGACCCTCTTCGATGTTCTCCGCCATATAACCGGCGATATTCAGAGGATCCCGTACCGAAGAATACGGCGGCGCGTAAGTCAGTTCCAGATCTTTCAGACTCGTCACTTTCAGTCCGGCGAACATCGCTGTAGCGAGAACATCCATACGCTTGTCCACCCCTTCAAAACCAAGGATCGCCCCGCCCAGAACCTTCAGGGTCTTCTTTTCATAAAGGATCTTTATCGTCATCACCTTGGCGCCGGGATAATACGAAGCATGAGACTGAGGAGAAAGAATGAGAACCTCATATTCGATCCCTCGGGCTTTTGCCGTTTCCTCATTGATCCCCGTCAAAGCCACGGTCATATCAAAAACCTTCATCACCGAAGATCCCATGGAACCGCCGTAACGGCTGTCGCCGCCGCATATGTTATCGGCGGCGATCCGCCCCTGACGGTTGGCGGGGCCGGCCATAGAGATCAGCGCCGGTTCCCCCGTGATCCGATGGCGCACCTCTACGGCGTCGCCGACGGCATAAATATCTTTCACGGAAGTTTCCATCCGATCATTAACCAAAATGCTTTTTTTCAGCCCCAGTTCCAATCCGATCTGCCGCGCCAAAGTCGTATCCGGTACGACACCGATGGCCATCACCGCCATATCGGCGGGCACGGCTTCCCGATCACGGATCACAACCCGGATCTGCCCCTCGGCTTCCTCGAAGCCTTCGGCCGTGGCGTTGAGCAGAATACGGATCTTTTTCTGCCGCAGATAATGCTGAAGCATGGCGGACATATCCCGATCCAGTGGCGGAAAAAGCCGATCCAAAGCCTGGATCAGCGTCACTTCCATGCCCCGACGGGCCAGATTTTCCGCCATCTCAAGACCGATAAAACCACCGCCGACGATCAGCGCGGTTTTCGGCTGTTCCTCTTCAATAAAAGAGCGGATCGCCGCCGCATCCTCAACCGTGCGAAGGGAAAACAAACGGCGGCTGTCCGCGCCGGGCAGATTGCGGCCCATCGGTTCCGCCCCGGTGGCGAGGAGGAGCTTATCATAGGATTCCGTATAGATTTCTCCCTTTTCGAGATCACGCACCGTAACGGTTTTTCCTTCGGGATCCACCGATAATACCTCATGGCGCACGCGGGCATCGATCCGAAAACGCCGCGCAAAGCTCCGGGGTGTCTGTAAAGTCAGATCCTTCCTTTCTTCGATCTCTCCGCCGATATAATAAGGCAAACCGCAATTAGCATAAGAAATATGCCCGGAGCGTTCCAGGATCAGAATCTCCGCCGTTTCATCCAGACGCCGTATCCGTGCCGCAGCCGCGGCGCCACCGGCCACACCGCCGACGATCACTGTTTTCATTCGTTCATTCCTCCAATTCACCGTGATATTGCTGTATTCCGCCGATGTTCTCCACGGAAGTATATCCCATCCCTTTCAGAATCTCCTCCGCTTTTCGGCTGCGTCCGCCGCTCAGACAGTACACAAACAGCGGCGTATCGCGATCCGGGATCTCTGTTTTTGCCTGTTCCAGGCGGGAAAGGGGCAGATTGCGGCTGCCGGGAATATGGCCTTCCCCGTATTCATCCTCACGGCGCACATCCAAC
Organism: Clostridia bacterium; assembly: GCA_051866595.1. GTDB lineage: Bacteria > Bacillota > Dehalobacteriia > UBA7702 > UBA7702 > UBA7702. The sequence continues at coordinate 161 of JBJDXI010000175.1, read as the reverse complement.
AGTACACCGTTTTCCGTCTGTCCAAAACGGCGCACGCCTTCGTCAATACGCGACGTTAATCGTAATTTCTGAAAAATTCCCATAAAAATCACCTTTCAATGATCTGTTCTGTAGTTTATATTATCCGAAAGTCCCTGAAATTGTCAATATACAAAAAAGAA
>JBJDXI010000174.1:0-29884 GCA_051866595.1 Clostridia bacterium | reverse complement strand
CATGGGTCTGGCCATGGTGCGGGTCCTCACCGGCATCCATATCTTCTGGTTCCTGATTCCCGGCTATGCCCTTTCTCTGGCGCTCTCTTTCTTTGTGCCGCCGATTTATACGTCCATTGCCTTTGATTCCGGCGGCGTGGCCTCGGGGCCGATGACCGCCACGTTTATGCTTCCCTTCGCCATGGGTGCCTGCGAGGCCGCCGGCGGCAACCTTCTCACCGATGCCTTCGGTCTTGTGGCGCTGGTGGCGATGACGCCACTCATCACCATTCAGGTTATGGGCCTCATCGGCGTGGTGCGGAATTGCCGCGGGGCAAAAGAACCTCCGGCGCCGGTTTTCGGCGATACGGAAATCATCGAACTCTGGGAGGTGTGAGATGGAACTGTATTTTGTGCTTTCGATCGTAAACCGGGACCGGGGAGAAGATATGACTTCCGTTTACCGGGAGATGGGCCTGCCCCTTGTCCTTACGTTTCTGGGAAGGGGAACCGCCGTTGACGAGCAGCTCAGTTTATACGGTCTGAAAGATTCGGAAAAGGCCATTGTCGCGGCGGTGGCCGACGGTGAAAAAATGCCCCGGATGATGAATGCCGCCAAAAAGAAACTCTGTGTTGATATTCCCGGCAACGGCGTGATGATGGCCGTGGCCGTAAAAAGTGTGGGAGGTGGGCGTACGTTGGCGTATCTTACCGATAACGCGGTTCCGAAGCGAACCGTGCCGAAAATGGAATTCGGCCATGAATTGATCGTGATTATTCTGAATCAGAACTATATGGATGATGTGATGAACGCCGCCCGCTCCGCCGGAGCCCCCGGCGGTACGGTGCTCCACGCCAAGGGTACCGGCGCGGGCTACGCCGAAAAGTTTTTCGGCGTCTCCCTGGCCGAGGAAAAGGACGTGGTGCTCATCGCGGCGAAATCCTCGAAAAAAGCGGCGATTATGAAAGCCGTGGCCGAGCAGGCCGGCCCCGATACGCCGGCGGGAGCCATCGCCTTTTCCCTGCCGGTTTCGGCGGTGGCGGGGCTGAGGGATTTTGAGGAGGCCGATGCCTGATTTTATCTGTAATTTGTAATAAAACAGTTGTCCCGGATACCGTTTTTCGGTATCCGGGACTTTTTCGAGGAAAGACATGATTGTTTTGAGCAATGGTCACCGTTTCGTCATAAGGACTGTGTATCATAAGTTTCAGAACAAAAAAGGATGGTGCCTTTATGCGTTTCCGAAAATGGGTGCCGCTGATTTCGGCGGTATTTATGATGAGCTGTTTTACAGCCTGCAATAACAGCGGGAGTACCTCGTCATCGGCAACGAAAATCGCCCTTTCCTCCAACGGCGTGACGGTGGAGGGCGCGGCGATTTCCACCGATCCCGATGACCCGGTGTATCTCAGTCATGATATGATGGAAAATCAAAAACAGGAGACCGAGGAAAACGGTGATGAAAGTTCTTCCCGGGAAGAAAAGACGGAGGTTTCCGTGGTGAATATCACTTCGCCGGGGACGTACCGTCTCTTCGGGACCCTGGAAGAAGGGCAGATCCGGGTGGATCTGGGCGAAAAAGCGGCGAAGGATCCCAAGGCCGTGGTTTCGCTGATCCTCGATAACGCCCATATCGGCTGTTCCGCCGCGCCGGCGATTTTCTTTGAAAATGTATATGAATGTTCCGGCAAGGAAATCCAAGACGCCGTCTCCGCCGAGGCGGATACTTCCGCCGCCGGGGCCAATATCATCCTGGCCGACGGCAGTATCAATACGGTGAAGGGCTCCGGCGGAACCGGCGTTTCGGAAAGCGCCGCGATTTTTTCGATGATGTCGATCAATATCAACAGTGAGAAAGAAGATTACGGGACTTTGAATCTCATCGGTGACCGCGAGGGTATTCGCTCCAAGCTTCATTTGACGATCAACGGCGGCAACATTCATATTTCCGCAGGAAACAGTGGGATCTGCGCCGGAACCGATGATGCTGCCGTGGCTACGGTCAACGGCGGCAATTTGCGTATCTCCGCCGGTCTCGGCGGAGAAAAAGGCAGTGGAATCGATTCCGAAGGCTGGCTGGTGATGAACGGCGGTACGGTGGTGGCCGCGGCCCATTCTCCCGATGCCGCCGGTTTTCGCAGTGATCTCGGTACCTATATCAACGGCGGCACCGTTGTGGCTCTGGGGTCGGCGGCGGAGTGTCTGGAAAGCGATTCCGGTCAGGTGACGATGAATCTGCAATTTGACGGGGAAAAGGAGCTTGTCGGTCCCATCGTCGTGACCGACGCCGAAAAGAACGCGGTATTTGCTTATGATCCCCGGGATGACGCGGTTTTCAGTGATGATCCCCGTTTCTATTCCGGGGCGCTGATTTCCTGCCCGGCCCTGGCGGAGGAGGAGCTTTATCATCTGTATCTCGGCGGTACGCTGGATGGCACGTCGGTGGACGGCCTTTATGACGCCGAAACCATTACCGGTTACACCGGCGGCGCTGAGCAGACTTTTACCGGAACGGAAAAGGGACTTCCCTCTGGTGTTTCCGGGGATTCCGGCATTTCGGAACAGAGAACCTCCGTTTCGGATGTCGGCCCTTCTCAACGGTTTCGTGATTTTTATCTGGGCAGCCGGGTCAATTTCTTTTTTGGTATAAACGGAAAATAAAAAAGATCCGGCCTTGAGGGGGAAAGAATTTGAAGGCCGGATCCTGGTATTTGCCGGCGCCATGCCTTCACCGGCAAAAAGGTTTGACGATGTTGTTTGATTTTTAAAGGGCTTCCGCCAGTTCCTCCAGGGAAGCGCCGTTATGCCACTGCTCGCAGAAATCGGCGGTGCAGAGCTTGTAACGTTCAAAAAGATTCCGGGCGGTGTTTTCGTCGCCGTATACTTTCCAGCAGCCCACGCATTTGCTGCAAGCCCCTTTGTTTTCGATGAATCCCCGGACATCTTCGGGAGGATAGCTCAGAAAGAGACCGATTTCATGGGGAAAATCTTCCATCCGCCGCAGGCGCCGGATGAGTTCGTTGACGCAGTAAAGGGGAGCGCTGTTTTCATATCCCGCGGCCTTTAAAAGGGCGGCGGCTTCTTTTTGGGATAAATCCCGTCCCAGTTCGTCGGGGCGGTAAACATAAATCAGCGCCCGTTTTTCGGAAAAACGCAGCGGCAGTACGCGGATGCCTTTGGGCACCAGTTTCCGATTGATTTTCCGTACAGCGGCAATCAGCGCTTTTTTTGATGCGCAGGCGCAGGAAAAGAGATTTCCCGTTTTGATTCCCGCTAATGTAGGGGCGCAGTGCTGGACAACGTGTTTTTCCGACATCGGTTTCCTCCTTTGTCTGATGGTGGAGTGGGGCGCCTTTCCGACGCCCCGGTTCGATAAGAGTATAGAAGGGTATATGTGTTGAGCTTATTTTGCCAAAACGCGGTTTCTTTTATACGGCGTTTGAAATGTTTTCAGAAAACGCCGTTTTTCAGTGTTTTGGGTGGCATTTATCTTCCATAGCGCATCCTCCGCAGCCGCAGCCGCAGGAGGATTTTCCTTTTTTCCGGTCTTTGACCATTTTTACGATGACAAAGGTCACGGCGGCGGCGACGATCAGGGCGATTATCGCGGTGCCGATATTCTGAGTGAGCCATAACATCATGGCAAAACCTCCTTTATTGTCCTTGGGAACGGGCTCTTTTATCGGGACGGAACAGCAGAACCAGCAGAAGCGCGAGGAACAGAAGGGCGAAAATCATGCCGATCACCTGAGCGTTGCCGCTGAAGAACCGTCCCAGCTGATAGATGATGAGGGCGATAACATAGGCAAAAACGCATTGATAGCCGATGGCGAATCCGGTCCATTTGGCGGAGTTCATCTCCCGGCGGATGGCGCCGATGGCGGCGAAGCAGGGAGCGCAGAGCAGGTTGAATACGAGGAAGGAATAACCGGCCAGTGCCGTCATGCCCTCGAAATCGAGAACGCCGAAAACGGCGACAACTTCTTCTTTGGCCACAAGGCCCATGATGGTGGCGACAGTGGCTTTAATGTTTCCGAATCCCAGGGGCGAGAAGATCCAGCAGACCGCGGAGCCGATGATCCCGAGGAAGCTGGCTTCCAATTCCATTTCGGGGTCAAAGGCGATACTGCCGTCCACCACGCCGAAGCAGGAACCGGCCCAGATGATGATGGAGGAAAGCAGAATGATGGTGCCGGCGCGCTTAATAAAGGACCAGCCTCTTTCCCACATACTCCGAAGTACGTTGCTTACGGTGGGCAGGTGATAGGCGGGAAGCTCCATGACGAAGGGAGCGGGATCCCCGGCGAAAGGACGGGTCTTTTTCAGAATGATGCCGGAGATGATGATCGCCGCCACACCCAGGAAATAAGCGCTGGGCGCGACCCACCAGGCACCGTCGAAGAGGGCCGCGGTGATCAGGGCGATGATGGGCAGCTTGGCACCGCAGGGAATAAAGGTGGTGGTCATCACCGTCATGCGGCGGTCGCGCTCGTTTTCAATGGTACGGGAGGCCATGATCCCGGGGACACCGCAGCCGGTGCCGATGAGCATCGGAATGAAGGATTTCCCGGAAAGGCCGAATTTACGGAAAATGCGGTCCATAACGAAGGCGATACGGGCCATGTAGCCGCAGGATTCCAGAAAGGCCAGAAAGATGAAGAGAACCAGCATCTGGGGGACGAAACCGAGGACGGCGCCGACCCCGCCGACGATACCGTCGAGGATCAGTCCTTGAAGCCAACCGGCGCAGTGGAGGGCGTTTAAGCCCTTTTCCCCGAGAACGGGAATCCCGGGAACCCAGATGCCGTAGTTTTCGGTGGAGGGGGCGTCCTCAAGAACGGGATCTACGGCGGCGGAGATGTCGTAACCCGCTTCGGCCAGGGATTCGCCGTAAGTATCATAAGCTTCTTCAAAACCGCCGAAATCGGCTTCTCCGGCGGCGGTAAGGAGATCCCCGGCGCCGATGACACCGGCGGTTTCCGCTTTGGTGAGAGGAACGATGATGTTTTCATCGGAGAGGGTGGTTTCGGCGTAATCGCCGAGAACTTCTTCATAAGCGCTGTTGCCGATGCCAAAAAGGTGGAACCCGTCACCGAAAAGGCCGTCGTTGGTCCAGTCCGTGACCCAGGCGCCGACGGTGGTGACGGAGACGTAGTAAACAATGAACATCACCACGGCGAAAATCGGCAGGGCCAGAATCCGGTTGGTGACGATTTTATCAATTTTGTCGGAGGTGGAAAGCTTTCCGGCGTTCTTTTTCTGATAGCATCCTTTCAGAAGAGATGCGATGTAGATATAGCGCTCGTTGGTGATGATGCTTTCGGAATCGTCGTCCATTTCTTCTTCGGCGGCAACGATGTCGGCTTCGATATGTTCCGCGGTTTTGGGGTCGATGTTCAGCTTTTCCGCGGCTTTTTCGTCCCGCTCGAAGATTTTCACGGCGTACCAGCGCTGTTGCTCCGCGGGCATATCGTGAAGGGCGGCTTCCTCAATATGGGCGATGGCGTGTTCCACCGCGCCGGAAAAGGTGTGCATCGGCACGGGTCGGCTGTTTTCCGCCGCACGGAGGGCTTCTTCTACCGCTTCGGTAATGCCTTCGTTTTTCAGCGCGGAAATCTCCACAACGGGGCAGCGCAATTTGGCGGAAAGAGCTTTGGTATCGATGCGGTCGCCGTTTTTCTTTACAATATCCATCATGTTCACGGCGATGACCATGGGGATGCCGGTTTCGATGAGCTGAGTGGTGAGATAAAGATTCCGTTCAAGATTGGTGCCGTCGATGATATTCAGGATGACATCGGGCCGTTCCTCCAGAAGATAATTTCTGGCGATGACTTCCTCCAGGGTATAAGGGGAGAGGGAGTAGATCCCGGGTAAATCCATGACGGTAACGTTTTTGTTCTGCTTGTAACGGCCTTCTTTTTTCTCAACGGTAACGCCGGGCCAGTTGCCGACGTACTGATTGGAACCGGTCATCGCGTTGAACAGCGTTGTTTTGCCGCAGTTCGGATTCCCGGCCAATGCGATGGTAATTTTTTCTTTCATTGCGGTCTCCTTTATAGTTAGATTTAACTAACTTATTTTCCGTAAAAAACGGAGTCTCCTCCGTTCTCAGTCTTTTTCAGATTTTATCCGCGATTTCAATCATCTCGGTGTCGGCTTTGCGCAGACTCAGTTCGTAGCCACGGACAGTAACTTCTACTGGGTCGCCCAAAGGCGCCACTTTGCGAATATGCACTTCCACCCCTTTGGTGATGCCCATATCCATGATGCGGCGTTTCACGGGGCCGGTTCCGTGGAGCTTTTTAACGGTTACGGTTTCGCCGATGACCGCGTCTTTCAGTGTTCTCATTGATTTCCTCCTTATCTGCTATATCAGGATTTTCCCCGCCATTTCCCGGCTGATGGCAACGCGGCTTTCCTTGATATTGACGATGAGATTTCCGCCGATATCCGATATGACGGTGACATCGCTGCCGGCGACAAAACCGAGGTTTTCCAGGTGTTTTCGTACTTCCGGCTTTCCGCCGACTTTGCGGATCATGTTTTTTTCGCCGGTTGCGGCCATGGTAAGGGGCATATCCCGATCACTCCTTTTTATGGTTAGTTGTGGCTAACCTTTGATGAAAATAATTAGTTAGATTCATCTAACATGGATAGAGTTTAACATCTCTAACTCCTTTTGTCAAGACGGTTTTTTTGATTTGTTGAAATTTTATCGGAAATATGATAGGCTATATCTATCACTTTGAAAGTAGGAACGCTTCTATGAAAATCCAAAAATCCTCGGAAGATTATCTGGAAACGATGCTGATATTGAAAGAAACCAGAGGATACATCCGTTCCATTGATATTGCCCGCCATCTCGGTGTCACCAAGCCTTCGGTGAGCTACGCCACGAAAAACCTCCGGGAAAACGGCTACATCACCATGGATAAGGACGGCTTTATCACCCTCACGGAAAAGGGCGCGGAAATCGCGGAAAGAATGTATCACCGCCATAAAACCCTCACGGAATTTTTAATCCGCCTTGGGGTGGATCCTGCCGTGGCCGAGGAGGATGCCTGCAAGATCGAGCACGACCTCAGCGAAGAATCCTTTCTTGCCATCTGCCGCCACGCTCTGGCGGAGTCTGTGCCGGAGGGGGACGACTGAACAAAACGGAAATCAAAGAAAATCAACCGCCGGATGACGTTTCGCGCCGCCGGCGGTTTTTTTGTGAGTCTTGAAAGACCTTCCGATTCCGGGCCGTTTATGAAAAATAAAAGCAGACCTCACTTGAAAAGTTTCCCGAAGGCTGGGCCCTTCGGAACCGTCCCCGATGGCCCCGGGTAATGCCACCCGAGCTGAAACCGCAACGATGGTTTCCAGATTTCTTGATCTGTAATTCAATATCAAAAGCCGACCTTTCAGGGTCGGCTTTTTTGCAGCTTTGATCTTGGGGCACATGGGAGATCCCGGATGTTTTGCGTATCAAATGTAGATACAGCCATTTTGTTTCTCCTTTCGATTGAAATAAAAGATAAATTCCCGTGTTCCGGATCAGAAAGAAGTTCCGCAGTCCCCCGAACACAATGTCATCCTAAACCTCGCCCTTGGGGCGATGTCAATGATTTTTTGAAAAAAGTTTTGTTTTTTTGTTTTGCGGTCTTTTTTCATTGATTTCATCAAATGTTAGGGCATTTTTCATTCTTTTTTAATCCTTTTCTTTGGGGAACGTGGTACACTTATTCCGACAGAAAGGGGGGAGAACATAGTGCTTTTTTCGGTTTGTATGGATCTTTACGCTCTGCTGGCGATGGTTGTTCCCTGTCTGGTTTATCTGCTGATCATGGGAAAATCCCGGCATTTCGCTGACGGTACTCACTATATTCTCGTCGCGGTATTTCTGCTCTATCTGTTTTGTCTCTTCCGTGTGACCGGAATAGGGACGGTATGGGACATCGGCCATTATGACCGGATTTTTCATTGGGACAACATGAGTCTGGTGCCCTTTCAGTCTCAGGGGATGCGGACTTATGTTCTGAATGTTCTGCTTTTTCTGCCCCTGGGTTTTCTTCTGCCGCTGCTTTCTCAGGGGTACCATGGTCTGTCCCGGACCGTGGCCGCGGGATTCCTCTGTTCTCTCGCCATTGAATGTGGTCAGCTGCTGAATCTGCGATGCAGTGACGTGGATGATCTGCTCATGAATACCTTGGGAGCCCTTTGTGGCTACGGACTTTGGTTTATGGTTTCCCGGCTCTGCCACAGGGAATATTTTCCTTCGGCGGTGATTTCACCGAAAGAGCCGAAAGTATATATGCTCTTATCCTTTGGGGGAACGTTTTTTCTTTATAATCCCTGGCTGTTCTGGTCATGATTTGCCGGAACGGCACTTTTTTTTGGGAAAACCGGTTTGCTCTTCTTCGGATTTTATGTTATGATCGGAGTATTCAGAAAAGGAAGGTCATCTTTATGGAACTTATTCACGCGCTGTTTCACTCCGAATTGCGGGGAAAACTGAATCTTGCCGCCGTGAAGGAACTGGCCAATGTGCATTATTGGGGTGTTTCCGTGATTCCGGTGCTTCTCGGTTCGGCGCTGGCTTTTACCGTGGGCGGTGGTTTCGATCTCCTCGTCTTTGTTCTTTTGCTTCCTGCCGCTGTGCTGATGCACTGCGTCGTCAACGCCTATAACCATCTCTTTGATTATCTCCGGGGCACCGACGGCGCGGAAAATAAGGAAAATCCCCGGTATCCCATTCTGTATTACGGTATCCATCCGCTTCACGTTTTCTTTCTCGGTATCGTGTATCTCTTCCTCGCGTTGCTGCTCTCGCTCTATGTGGTATATCTTTCGGGATGGCCTCTGCTGGTGATCGGCGTTATCGGCGCCGTGGTGGCGGTGACCTATTCCGGCGGACCTTTTCCCCTTTCCCACTATCCTCTCGGTGAGTTTGCCAGCGGTTTTACCATGGGAGGACTGATCCCCTTCGCCGTTTATTACGGCATGACGGCACGTTTGGATTTTCAGGTACTGCTCTTCGCTCTGCCGATGATTTTTACCATCGGTCTGGTCTGTTATGTGAATAACATCTGTGATATGGAAAAAGACCGTGTCAACCGCCGTACGCTGCCGATTCTCATCGGCAGGAAAAGGGCGTCGGAGAGTTTTCGCGCCGTTTACGCCTTGACATGGCTTTGCGCTTTTGTTCTGTCGGCGGTGTTTTTTACCAAAGGCTGCTGGGTTCTGCTCATCGGTTTTTTGCTTTGTTTTCAAAAGCTGCGCCGTCTGGCGAAACTGGAGTATACGCCGGAGACCCGGCATGAGGTGATGCCGCTTTTCGGGAGCCTGATTCCGTTTTTGAACGTCAGCTACGCGTTGGGTATTCTGATTCACGGTATATTGTAAAGAGAAATGATAAAAGAGGAACGGTCCGTTCCTCTTTTCTTGTTTCTTTTGGGAGAATCCGCGGATCCGGGGATTTTATCATTGCGATGAGAGGTATTTGTCGTTATCTTGTCTTTTTGGTGAATATTTTAAAAAGTGCCAAAAAGAGGATTCTATTGTTGAATTTTGCGGATGACTTTAGTATAATTAAATTTATGAAAGAATGTTTAATTTAAGGTTGTGTAGATAATTATGAGCAAACAAAAACGAATAAATAAAAGAAAACGCCGCCGCCGCGTTCTCAAAGTGGTTCTGGCGGTTCTTATTGTCATTCTTGTTCTTTGTGCCGGCGCTTTCGGCGCGATGGTGTATCTTTTCGGTAATATGAACACCGTTGATTTTACCGAAAACGACAGCGATCTCGGCGTTGAGGAAACTGATGGGAATTCCGGCATCACAAATATTGCCCTGTTCGGCGTGGATACCCGGGATTTCAGTTCGGATTCCGGATTGAGCGATGCCATTATCGTCCTGACCGTCGATGAGAAACAGGGTGTCATTAAAATGACATCCATTCTGAGAGACAGCAAAGTGCCCATTGAAGGATACGGCGAAAAGAAAATCAATCATGCCTATGCTTACGGCGGGCCGACGCTGGCCATTAAAACCTTAAACCAGAATTTTCATCTTGATATCAAAGAGTATGTTACGGTAAACTTTTCTCAGCTGGCGGATATTGTCGACGCCGTGGGCGGTATAACGCTGGAACTCACTCCGGCGGAAGTCAGCGCGGCCAATTCGCTGATGCAGGAAAGTTTCGCGGGGGAACCTCGGATTCAAGGTTCCGGAATAGTGACGCTTACCGGTTCCCAGGCTGTCGCCTATTCCCGTATCCGTTATCTGGACAGCGACAATATGCGGGCTTCCCGTCAGCAAAACGTGCTGAACGGTGTTTTTGAAAAAATCAAAACCATGCCCAAAAGCGACTATCCTTCTTTTATCCGTCAGTTCCTAAGTATTGTGGAAACGTCTTTGGATACGTCGGATCTTCTGTCCCTTTCCGGCATCGCCGTCAAAGGGTTTACCATTGAAAATTACACTATTCCCGACGCCGAGTATGAAACGGATCTCTGGGGTGGTATTGACTCTTCCGGTGCCTGGGTCTGGGAATATGACATTGAAAACGCCGCGGATCGTCTCCATCGGATCATTTATGGTGAAGAGTAATTTTGTTTTTCGCGGATTTCGTCTCCGCCGTTTGAATTGTATGTGAAATGATCCCTTTTTAGGGAGCGCAGGATGGATGCTTATGGAAAGTAAAAAAATTGGAATCAACTGGGATTGGCTGAAACGGGCGCTGGTCGTGTGTATTCTGGACGTCATCTGTATTGCCGGTTCGTTCTTTCTGGCGCTATGGATCCGTTATGAATTCAGCTACAGTGCCATCCCCACCGTCTTTTTATATCGCTACGCGAAAACGATTCTCGTGTGGGTTGCCGTTTCGGTCTTTGTGTTTTCCCGGTTCCGCCTGTATAACAGTATCTGGGTTTTTGTCGGCATCGATGAACTGTTCCGCATTGTGATGTCTTACGGTGTATTGCTGGTTATCGGTGTTGTGGCTGTCTTGGGTTTTGGTATTGAAATGCCCTGGGCCTACTATGCCATCGGCTTTATCCTGAGCTTTATGAGTACAGTGGGTTTGCGTTTTTCCTATCGCATTGTTCGTCAGATTCTCAATGATTTGGCGGACGGCCGGGCGAAATCGAAGAAAGAACGTATTATGATCATCGGCGCCGGGGAAGCCGGTCGTATTCTCATTCACGAATATGCCCGCAGCTCCTATCTTAACGGCGACGTGGTCTGCCTCATCGACGACAACCCCGCCAAGCGCAACCGTATCTTGGAGGGGATCCGTATTGTCGGTGACAGCGATGATATTCTGGAAGCGGTGGAGCGGTACCGGATTGATAAAATTATCTACGCCATTCCTTCCAGTGATAATGAAACGAGAAAACGTATCCTGACGATCTGCAATGAGACTTCCTGTGAAGTCCAGGTGGTTCCCGGTGTTTACGAGCTGGCCAACGGCGATGTCAGCGTCAGCAATCTGAAAAATGTGGATATTGTGGATTTGCTGGGCCGTGATCCCGTGCAGGTCAATATGGATGAAATTTTCAGCTATGTCTTTGATAAGGTGCTGATGGTCACCGGCGGAGGCGGTTCCATCGGCAGTGAGCTGTGCCGCCAGATCGCCAAGAGCAACCCGAAATTGCTGATTATCTTTGATATTTACGAAAACAACGCCTATGATATTCAGATGGAACTGCGCAAGAAGTATCCTTCTTTGAACCTGGTGGTTCTCATCGGCTCCGTTCGCGATACCGCGCGGCTCGATTCCGTCATGGAAAAATACCATCCGGAAATCGTTTTCCACGCGGCGGCTCACAAGCATGTGCCGCTGATGGAAGACAGCCCCAACGAAGCCATCAAAAACAACGTCTTCGGTACATACCGCACGGCCCAGTCCGCGGTGAAACACGGCGTGAAGAAATTTGTACTGATCTCCACTGATAAAGCGGTGAATCCCACCAATATCATGGGGGCGTCGAAACGCCTTTGCGAAATGATCATTCAGATGATGAGCCGTCGTCATACCGGTACTGATTTTGTGGCGGTGCGTTTCGGCAACGTCATGGGGAGCAACGGCAGTGTGGTGCCGCTGTTCAAAAAGCAGATCGCCGAAGGCGGCCCCGTTACCGTGACTCATCCCGAAATTACCCGCTTCTTTATGACCATTCCCGAAGCGGTTTCCCTGATTTTGCAGGCGGCCTATTATGCCAAAGGCGGCGAAATCTTCGTTCTCGACATGGGCGAACCGGTGAAAATTGACGATATGGCCCGAAACCTGATCCGTTTGTCGGGTTACGAACCCGATGTGGACATCAAGATTGTATATACCGGTCTCCGTCCCGGCGAAAAGCTTTACGAGGAGCTGCTCATGGCCGAGGAGGGTTTGAGGGAAACCACCAACAAGCTGATTCATATCGGCAATCCCATTGAAATGGACGACGACCTCTTCCTTTTGCAGCTTGCCCGTCTGGAAACGGCCTATGAAAACGAGGCCGATAACATGAAAGAAATCGTTGAGGAAATCGTGCCGACGTATCATCAGGCACAAAACTGATTTTCTGTCTGTGTGGAAAGGAATTTTTAATATGCAGCCAATACCGTTCAGTCCTCCGGACATCAGTGAGGCGGAAATCGCCGAAGTTTGTGAAGCGCTGCGCTCCGGCTGGATCACCACCGGTCCGCGGACCAAACAGTTTGAAAAAGAAATTTCCGAGTATGTGGGAACGAAGAAAACGGTTTGTCTGAATTCCGCTACCGCTTCCATGGAACTGACCCTGCGGGTGTTAGGTGTCGGTGAAGGGGATGAGGTGATCGTTCCGGCGTATACCTATACAGCCAGCTGTAGTGTGATCTGTCACGTGGGCGCTACGCCGGTGATGATGGATACTGCCGAAGATTCCTTTGAGATGGATTATGACCGTCTCGCCGAAAAGATCACCGAGAGAACAAAAGTGATTCTGCCGGTGGATCTTGCCGGGATTCCCTGCGATTATGAGCGGATCTATGAAATTATTGAAAGCAAGAAGGATTTGTTTTCTCCCAAAAACGAACTGCAGGCAAAATACGGCCGGGTGATCGTATTGGCCGACTGCGCCCACGGCTTTGGCGCGGAGCGCAACGGAAAGAGAACCGGAGCCCTGGCGGATTTTACCTGTTACAGCTTTCACGCGGTGAAAAATCTGACGACAGCCGAAGGCGGCGCGGCGACCTGGCGCAGCGTTTCCGGCGTCGATGATGAAGCCCTTTATAAAGAATACCAGCTCCTCTCTCTCCACGGACAGACAAAGGATGCGTTAAATAAAAACAAAGCCGGTGCCTGGGAATACGATATTGCGGCGCCTTACTATAAATGCAACATGACGGATATTACGGCGGCCATCGGTTTGGCCCAGCTGAAACGGTATCCCGCCATGCTGGCCCGCCGTTTTGAAATCATCCGCCGCTATCATGAGAGATTGGCGGACTACAATGTAAAACTGCTGACCCATGAAAATGAAACTTATCGTTCCAGCGGACATCTCTATCTTGTCCGGGTGGAAAGTATTGATGATGTTCAGCGAAATGAGATCATCGGGAAAATGGCCGAAGCCGGGGTGGCCTGTAATGTGCATTACAAACCTCTGCCGATGCTGACGGCCTATAAAAACCTCGGTTTTCGGATGGAGGATTACCCCAACGCTTACCGGCAGTATCTCAATGAGATCTCTTTGCCTCTTTACAGCCGCTTAACCGATGAACAGGTGGAATATATCCTGGATCAGTTTATCGGGATTTTGAGGAATTACCGATGATCGCCTGGGAAAAATTGCCGCCGCAGATGAAAAATGACGCGGTACGGCCTTATTATGAAATGCTTTCCCGCCGCCGCGGTTCCCTCTTCGCAAAGCGTTGTTTTGATATTGTCGCTTCGCTGTTGTTGCTTCTTTTGCTTTCTCCGGTATTTTTGGTGCTTGGGATCTGGATCAAAAAGGATTCTCCCGGGCCGGTATTTTACCGACAGGAGCGCGTGACCGCTTACGGGAGGTCTTTTCGCATCTTTAAGTTCCGTACCATGGTCGCAAATGCCGATCGGATCGGTTCTCTCGTTACCACGACGGGGGATTCCCGCATTACAAGGGTGGGACAAAAAATTCGCAATTCCCGTCTGGATGAAATACCCCAGCTGCTGAATATTCTGACCGGAGATATGAGCTTTGTCGGCACCCGGCCGGAAGTGCCGAAATATGTTGCCGCCTATACCGATGAAATGTGGGCGACACTGCTTCTGCCCGCGGGAGTGACATCGGAAGCAAGTATTTTGTATAAAGACGAAAGCCTGTTGCTGGACAGGGCGGTGGATGTTGACGGTGTATATATCAATGAAGTTCTTCCGGCGAAGATGAAATACAATCTGGAATCTTTAAAGCAATTTTGTTTTCTGGGTGAACTCAGAACGATGTTTCGTACGGTGTTTGCGGTATTTTTTTGAGAGTATGAATAAGGAGTATTCTAATGGAATATCCGAAATTTTCAGTATTGATGTCGCTTTATATTAAAGAAAAAGAAAAATACTTTGATGAATGTATGCAGAGTATATTGTCTCAAACTGTTTTGCCGAGTGAAATAGTAATTGTTTTTGACGGTCCTATTTCGAAGGATCTCAGAAAACGGGTCCAAATATATTGCGATGAGAATCCGGGACTTATAAAAACGATTGAAAATGAAGAAAATAAAGGACTTGGATTGGCTTTAGCGGATGGCGTACCTGCATGTACTTATGAGTTAATTGCTCGTATGGATACAGATGATATTGCGCGAAAAGACAGGTTTGAAAAACAGCTTAATATGTTTATGAATGATCCGGATTTGGATATTTGCGGGAGTCATATTATTGAGTTTGAGGGCAGTATAGATCACGTGTTATCTAAGAGAGTCGTTCCTATCCATCATAAAGAAATTGCAAAATACCAGAAGCGGCGTAGTGCGTTTAATCATATGACAGTGATGTATAAAAAAAGTACTGTATTGAAAGCAGGTAATTATGAGCACTGTCCGCTCATGGAAGATGATATGATGTGGGTTCGGATGTTGATTGCGGGAGCAAAGTGTGCTAATGTTGATGATTATTTAGTATATGCTCGGACTGGTTATGCCATGATTGAACGTCGTGGCGGCTGGGAGTATTTTAAAAAATATAGAAGAGGAAGAAAGAAAATTCTTGATACTGGATATATAAGTAACGGGGATTATTATAAAACTATTGTAATACAATTTATCGTTTCTTTAATACCTAAAAAGATGAGATTGTTTGTATTTGTAAAATTATTAAGATAGGTATATCACTGTAGCTAAAATAATACAAAATATTACGAAACCTTATGAAAAATATTATAAGTTCTGTTTGCTGTGATTGTTTTATAAGGTGATACATATTCAGATTTTTAAGAACTGAGATAATTATGGAGAAAGTTTCAATTATCGTTCCTGTATATAATGTAAAACCGTATTTGGCCCGCTGTATTGATTCTCTTTTGGGACAAAGCTATTCGGATTTGGAAATACTTTTGATTGATGATTGCTCTGCGGATAAAAGTGCCTCCATTATGACTGCTTATGCCAAAAAGGATTCTCGTGTACGCTGTTTTTATCAGCCGAAAAATCAGGGAGTAAGTTCCGCTCGGAATCTTGGTTTGGAAAAAATGGATGGAGATTGGGTTTGTTTTTGTTCTCGGCATTCTTTTTACCGCGATCCTTGCGGTATTGGGTCATCCCCTGCTTGCTGTTTTGATGTGGGTCGCTTATGCTTTGGCGGATCTTGCCGTGTCGGTAAAAGAAATGACAAAAAGACCGTTTTCCGCAACAAATCTGCTGCTGCCGGTTTTATTTTTATTACTGCATATCAGCTATGGTTTCGGAACGTTGATCGGTCTCATCGTAATGCTGTTTTGGGTAAGAAAAATAAAGCATCATCTATGATCATGAAAGGAAGATACAATGGCAAAAATAAGAATTGCACCGGATGAAATCCGAAAAATGCAATTAAAAGGTCTTGAAATGGCATTGTATTTCGATGAGTTTTGTTCAAAGCATCATCTGACCTATTTCTTATGCGGCGGATGCTGTATCGGCTCGATCCGAAATCAGGGCTTCATTCCTTGGGATGATGATGTTGATGTGTTTATGCCCAGAGAAGACTATGAACGACTGAAAAATCTTTGGGTTGATACTCCGGATTACTCCATTCAGTATACGAAAAAGGATTTTCGGACGGAAAATCAATTCCTGACGATTTGCGCAAACAATACGACATTTATCAAAACTTACCAAAAGAATCTTGATATAAATCATGGTCTTGTTCTGGATGTTCTGCCGCTGGACGGCTGCCCCACAGGATGGCGAAGAAAAGCCCAAAAGATTTGGGCGCTGCTGTACTCCCTTTTTATTGTGGGGAAAGCGCCGGAAAACCATGGTAAAATCGTTTATTGGGGCGGGAAAACGTTGCTGGCCCTTGCCAAGCCGGAGTTCCTGCGTTATCGCCTGTGGCGTTTCTGCGAGAAAAAAATGAGCCGGTATTCCATTGATGAATGTGATTATATCACGGAGCTCTGTTCCGGCCCCCATTATATGCAGAAGGAATATCCGAAGGAAATTTTCTCTTCTGCGGTCCGCGTTCCCTTTGAAGGGTACGAACTGCCGATTCCCGAGGGCTACGATACCTACCTCAAAATGGCCTTCGGCGATTATATGCAGCTTCCCCCGGAAGAAAAGCGCGTATGTCACCATGAGTTTGAAATGATGGATATGGAAAACAGTTATAAAATCTATAAAGGCGTCAAATATTGCGTGAAAGAGAATGCCTGACAGGAGGACAATTATGGAGACCCCGGAGATTTCGGTGATCGTTCCCGTATATAAAGTTGAAAAATATCTGCATCGCTGTGTCGATTCCATATTGAATCAGACTTTTACCGATCTGGAGATTATTTTAGTTGATGACGGATCTCCGGACCGCTGCGGTGAGATATGTGACGAATATGCCCGGAAAGATTCCCGTGTTCGAGTGATTCATAAAGAAAACGGTGGTGTCAGTGATGCAAGAAACGCCGGTCTTAAAGTGGTAAAGGGCAGGTTTATCGGTTTTGTTGACAGCGATGATTTTATTGAGCCCGAAATGTATGCGGTACTTTACCAAATGATTCAAAAAGAAAACGCGGATATTGCCGTCTGTGGTGTATATAATTGTTTTGGTTCAAAGCGAACCGCGCAGTATTCAGGAAAAGAAACATTTGTCTGTGATGGGAAAAATGCTCTTGCTGTTACATTAGAAGGTAAAAAGATGCCGGCATCGCTCTGTAATAAGTTGTACAGGAATGAAATTTTTCAAGATCGTGCGTTTCTGAAAGATAAAACCTATGAAGATGCGTTTTTCCTTCCGTCTCTTTTTCTTGCCGCGGATAAGGTGGTTACTACAACGGAACCCTACTATAATTACTGGCATCGGTCGAATAGTATAACCACATCGTCTTATTCCGAAGTGACATGGGATGTGATTGACGCATATAAGTATACCTGTGAGCAGGTCGAAAAATACTGTCCTGAATTGGCAGATATTGCGCAGTTTCGTCTTTATTGGGCGTATTTCATTGTGTTGGATCATATGCTTTTGGTGCCGAACTATAAAACACTGGAAAAATATCCGGAGGTGGTTCGCTTTTTGAAGCAGAATTGGCGTAAGGTGTTCCATTGCCGCTTGTTCAGAAAAGGGCGCAGGATTTCTGTATTAGCCTTAAAATGCAATGTGAAGCTATATAGGCTTCTTTCTATAGCCAATTCCCAGCGAATGAAGGTGTCGGATTGAAAAAAAAGATTTGTCTCATCGATTATGATATGTCCGTTCGAGGTGGAGTTGAGCAGGTCACGGTCAGCCTCAGCTCTGCGTTGGCGGATCATTATGAGGTTCATTTGATCAGCTTATGTCAGAAGGGTGAAATAGAGTATTCACTGGATCCCAGGGTGCGGTATTCCTTCTTATTAAAAGAGGAACTGCGGCTTCGTCAGATGCGAAAAGTCTGTAGACCTTTGCTGATCGAATACTTTCAAAAAAATAAAATTGAGGTGGCAATCATTCAGGGAAACTACTCTGGATTTATCGCCAGCGCAATTCGTCTAAAGGTAAAGGCAAAGTTGGTTTTTTGTGATCATGGCGCGTTGATGAACCAGTGGGCGCAAAAAGATATTGTGATGATTCGATTGGTCAGTGCCCTGCTGTGCCACAAAGTTGTTGCTTTAACGAAACAAAGCTGCGATGATTATTCCAGAAAGTTTCATCTGCCGACAAAAAGGGTGGAATGTATTTATAACTGGGTTGAACCTGACCATTGCTGTTCACAGGCCTATGATGTTTCCAGCCGTAGAATTCTCTCGGCAGGCCGTTTTGGTAAGGAGAAAGGATTTGATTTGCTGGTCAAGGCCTATGCCCCTGTTGCGCGGAAGCATCCGGACTGGCATCTGGATCTATATGGCGACGGAGAAATGAGGGCAACCGTGCGGAAACTGATACAGGAGAACGGTATGGAAAATAATATCCATCTGATGGGGATGCGTCGCGACCTTGTCCGGCGCTACCGGGAATATGCAATGTATGTACTGCCTTCCTATCGGGAGGGGATGCCGCTGGTGTTATTGGAAGCAAAAGCGAACCGACTTCCCATTATCAGTTTTGATATTATGACTGGCCCTCGGGAGATTGTCCGGGATGGCTTGGACGGAGTTTTGGTTCCACCTTATGATTTGGACAAAATGGGCGAGGCTATCTCTACCTTGATTGAACATCCGGAGCAGAGAACTGCAATGTCAGAGCATTCTCTGGAAAATCTGGAGACATTTTCGAAAGAAACCATTCTCAGCCAATGGATTGGGCTTATTGAGTCCATTTGAAACAGAACGAAGGAAGAGGTGGTGTTAAAATGATTTTTGGCGCGATTTTAGCCGGCGGTGTCGGCTCCCGGATGCATATGGCGGATATGCCCAAGCAGTTTTTGCCCCTGGGCGATAAGCCGATCATTGTGCATACATTGGAAAAGTTTTTGATGTGTCCCGACTTTGAGAAAGTTTATATCGGTGTTCATCGTGACTGGATTTCCTATACGGAAGATCTTGTGAAAAAATATGTTGCCGATGCGGCGTCCAGAGTCTGTGTCGTTTGCGGCGGCAGTGACCGGAATGAAACGATTCAGAACATCATCCGGTCGATCGAAGCCGATCACGGCGTTTCCGATGAAAGCATCATCGTTACCCATGACGCGGTGCGCCCCTTTGTAACGCTGCGCATGATTGAGGAAAATATTCGGTACGCCAGGGAATACGGCGCGGTGGATACCGTAACCCACGCGGTGGATACCATCGTTGTTTCCGACGACGGAAAAATCATTTCCGATATTCCCAACCGCGCCCGTATGTATCAGGGACAAACCCCCCAGAGCTTCCGTATTTCCCTTTTAAAGGATTTGTATCAGTCTTTGTCCGATGAGGAAAAGGGAATTTTAACCGATGCCTGCAAAATCTGTGTGGTACGCAATTATCCCGTGTATCTTGTGGAAGGTTCCTATACGAATTTAAAAATCACCACACCCGGCGATTATAAGATCGCCCAGGCGATGGTGGGAGGGAAAATACTTGATTAACCAGATTTACCGGCTCATCAGTCCGAAAGTGATCTCTGTGGAGTATGCGGATATTTCTCTGTCGGATAAAGTGATTGTCCGTCCGGAATACATGGCCATCTGCCATGCCGATCAGCGGTATTTTCAGGGACAGAGGGATGTCAAGGTTCTCCGCCGCAAGCTGCCGATGGCGTTGATTCATGAATGCTGCGGAAGGGTTGTATACGATCCCAAAGGGATGTTTTCCCCGGGGCAGTCTGTGGTTCTGATTCCCAATACCCCCGTTTCGGAAGATGATGAAATTTATGAAAACTACCGGAAAGGCTCTTATTTTCTTTCCAGCGGTCACGATGGTTTTATGCGGGAGCTGGTGGAATTGGATCATGACCGGGTTGTTGCCTGCGATGGGATTGATCCTGTTGCCGCGGCGATCACGGAGTTTATTTCCGTCGCTGTTCACGCCGGGTCCCGTTTTGATCTCATGGCTCATGCTCACCGGAATCGTATCGGTATCTGGGGGGATGGCAGTCTGGCGTATACCATGGCCAATGTATTGAAATTTTGCTTTCCTGAATCGGAAATTGTGGTCATCGGTCAACAGCCCCGGAAACTGGCGCAATTTTCTTTTGTGAATGAAACTTATCTGGCCGGTGAACTCCCCGAAGATTTTGAAGTGGATCATGCTTTTGAATGCTGCGGCGGCGAAGGCTGTTACGCCGCCATTGAGGATGTGATTCGTTATATCAATCCCCAGGGGACATTGATGATGATGGGCGTTTCTGAAAATAAAGTGCCTATCAATACCCGTATGGTGCTGGAAAAAGGGTTGACTTTTGTCGGCTGCTCCCGTTCGGGGCGCAGCGATTTTGAACAGGCCGTGGCTTTGCTGAAAAATCCGGCCTTTGCTCATCGGCTGAAAACCATTCTCTATGAAGCGAACCCCGTTCGCTCCATTTCGGATATTTACAATGTTTTTGCCGAAGATATCATGGTTCCTTTTAAAACAGTGTTTAAATGGGAGGTTTCCTGATGGCGGTATCTTTTGAAGAAAGTTTCGTCCGAAAACGCATAAATCTTTTTTCTGTTGGTACAGTTATTCAGTATATTCGATATATTCTTTTTATTCTGGCCGTTACATTGTTTCTTTGCGGTTATCTGTCCGGCCGTTTTAATGTGATATTATGCGGTGTTTTATCTCTTTTCCTGAGTAATGTGTTTTTTGGCTTCGCGGACGGTAAGAATCGCGTTATTTTCTTGTTTTTTCACCTTACGATCTTTACCTTTTTACTGAGCCGTCCGACGATCAGTATGCTCAGGGGCGATTGTTGGTGGTATTTTGACTTTTCTGCGGTATGTTTCGCGCTGAACGCCCTTTTTCTTACCTTACTTTTTTTGCGTTTTGGGGTGATGGTGGGGGATGAGATATTAAAGAAACATCGTTCTTCGCAAAAGGTTTCTTCATCTTTGAAGAAACCTCTGTATGAATATGATTTTCGCCGGTCAATGCAGGTCGTGTCTTTTGTATTCTTCATCATCACCATGGGTGTCTATTTGTTGCTCCAGCTTGAAAAGCTTCAATTTATGCAGGGACGGGAATATGCGGAAATCTATCTTTCCTTTCAAAGCGCTTATCCCGCTCCCGTTCAGACTTTAGGCTCTATGATGAAGTATGCGCTTTGTATTTTTCTCGCGACCTTGCCGTCTAAGCGAATGGCGTTTCTTCCTTTGGCTCTTTATTTTTTGTCGGCGGTACCTTCTTTGTTGATCGGTATGCGAAATCCCATTGTGCTGAATGCTATTTTTATCTTTATTTATTACTTTTTCCGTGATGTGCTGGGCGATGAAGAGCGGTGGCTTGGTACGGGAGAAAAGCTGTTTTTGATAATCGCTGTTCCCCTGGCGTTATGTTTTTTAGGCGCCTATAATTATATGCGGGACGGTGTTGCTTCCTCTTTGGGCGTTGTCGGAACACTTATTGATTTCTTCTATAAACAGGGTGTTTCTTTTGATGTCCTTTGTATCGGGTATTCCGCGATTCCGGATCTTCCCGATGTGATCCCCAAAATTTATACACTCGGTTCGTTTACGGATTATTTTTATTACGGTTCCGTTGGGCAGTTCCTTTTTCATACAACTCCTTTGGGCGGCCAAAACAGTGAATTAGTTGCTGTTTACGGACATTCTTTTGCCCATAGTATGTCTTATGTCGCGCATCCGGAATATTTATCCGGTCATGGCTGGGGGTCGTCTTATTTATTGGAATCTTTTGCCGACTGGGGATATTGGGGCGTGGTTTTCGTAAGCTTTTTGTTTGGTCTTTCTTTTCAGTTGTCTATGTTAGCCCTCCGTAAAAATATTTTATGGAGAACGATCGTATTCGTGTCCTTATTGAATCTTTTCTTTGTGCCGAGGGCGGAAACGATGGGGTGGCTGTTATTTATTGTGACGGTTCAGTTTTGGCTTTCGATTATTTTCTGTTATTTCCTTTCCGGACTTTGTTCCCGGAGATATCGTTATCAAAATGGAAATGGGTTGATGACCCCGGAAGAAAGGTGAAAAAATATGTTTGAAAAATGCGGGCTTCGTGATGTTTTTTACGCGATATGGAAATTCAAATACTTCATTGTTGGTGTTGCCGCTGTCTTTTTATTGGCTGGTTTAATGATGTCCGGCGGAGAGGATGATTCTGCGGTTACTGTTTCTCCGGCGGAAGGAAAATGGAACGCTTCTGCTTGTTATCTTGTTTCGGTTTCTGAAGATGCTGACCTTGGTGGTTCTGCTATGGATCAGGTTCAGGATAAAGATATTTCCATGGCTTATACTTTCTCCAATATATTGAGTGCCGATTATTCCGCGGAGATGATATATAACCGTCTGCTGGAAAAATACACAAAGAAAGAAATCATCGAAGGATTTAATTTGGGTGTATCCGAAGATACTTTGACTTTCTTTGATGTGCATAACGCGTACACTGTTTCCGTTCTTGAGTCTTCTTCAATTGTTAATTTTTATGTGACAGCTGAAAATAAAGAAATGGCCCAAGCTCTTTTGGATGAGTGCCGGGTTGAATTTGAAAAAATTCCTTCGGTTGTGGATCATAGCTCCATCCAATATCTTAACGGCGTGACTTCCATAAAATATGAAAATACCGGCGAAGATCTTTCCGCGGAAAGTGATAGCAGTCACACTGTGCTGATTTTTGTCATCATCGGTGTTTTTCTGAGTTTGCTGATCGTTGTTGCCATTGCTGTTTTTCGTCCGACAATCAATCGAAAAAGTGATTTTTCTTTTTATGATGTCCCTGTCATTGGTGAATTGTCCGCGGTGAAAGAAAAAATAGGTGATACGTATGAAAAATAAAGAACGAAAGATTTCTTTGGATGCTCAGGTTTTTATCGACTTATGTGAAAAGAATGGTATTCATTCGTGCGCGGTTGTTACTTCATTAAAAAAAGAGAAGGTTGTTTTAAAGTTCCTTGAAAACTTCTGTGCGGAGCTGAATCGTCTCGGAAAAAAGACGGTATTGGCAAATAGCGAAGAAAAAGAAATGATTTCGGATGAATTTATGTTGTGCTATGCTCCTCATCCTCATCGCGTCTGTGAAGATTACAATGCCTGCAAAAATTGTGATACGGTATTGCTGATTGAAAAATACGGTGATACTCAGCATTATCGTTTTGATGAGATGATCGCTTTTTTAAAGGAACACGATATTTCTTACGTAGGTGTCATTGCTTTGAAAAATTGATCGGGTTGTTCATTGCGAATTGTTTTATGGGAAGGTTTCAATTTTGTCTCGTACAGGCTATGCTTTGAAAAATGTATTTGTGGGCGTGGGCGGTCAGATTTTCAGTATTCTGATCGGCATTGTTACCCGTGTCTTCTTCGTTCGCCTGCTTGCCGAAGAATATCTGGGGCTTAACGGTTTATTTTCCAGTATTCTCACAGCCCTTTCTTTTGTGGAATTAGGGATCGGCCCGGCCATTGTGTACAGTCTCTATAAACCTTTGGCGGAGAGAGACCAAGAACAGATTCAGGCTTTAATGTCTCTTTTCCGCAAGGCCTACATCCTCATCGGTATTGCCGTTGCCGTAATCGGCGCCGCTCTGACACCTTTTTTACCGTATCTTATTGATGAAATGCCGGAGAATATTCCCCATATTGAAGTGATTTATCTTCTCTTTGTGGCCAATACTTCCGTTTCTTATTTCTTTTCCTATAAGCGTTCTCTGATTATCGCGGATCAAAAGCAGTATATCACAACGGCATATCATTACGCCTTCTATTTTGTAATGAATATCCTGCAGATCATCTTCCTGTATATCACGAGAAATTACTTTGCCTATCTGATTTTGATGATTGCCTTTACCTTATTGGAAAATATCGCCATTTCCATGCGGGCAAATAGAATGTTTCCCGTGATTACGGAGCAATGCACGGCAAAGCTGAACCCGGTTTATAAAAAAGAAATCACAACGAACGTCAAATCCATTATTCTGCACAAAATCGGTGGTATCGCCTCCACGGCCATTGATAACATTTTAATGGGGAAAATGTTTGGCTTGATTGTCGTTGGGATTTACTCGAATTATCTTTTAATTATTTCTCCGCTGAATGCCATCGGCGGGCAGATTTTTTCTTTTACCGCCAGTTTGGGCAATTTGAAAGTTACAACCGATGATGACCGGGCGGTTCAGGTTTTCCGCATTATGGAATTTATCGATTTCTGGGTATATTCTTTTGCCGCCGTCTGTCTCTTTGTTCTTTTTAATCCGTTTATTGAAATCGCTTTCGGTGAAAAATTTCTGTTTCCCATGGTTACGGTCTCTCTGATCGTTCTGAATTTTTATATCGAAGGCCGTCGTAAAGCGATTTTGTCGCTGAAAGATGCCTACGGCATTTTCTATCAGGACCGCTATAAGCCCATCGCCGAGGCGGTAACAAAAGTCACGCTTTCCGTTTTCCTCGGATGGAAGCTGGGAGTAAACGGTATCTTTTTGGGTACGCTGATCAGCAAGGTGATCTGTATCGTTGTGGAACCTTATGTTGTTTATAAGTACGGTATCGGCTGGGAACATCTTGTTGATTATGTAAAAAAATACCTTTTGTATTTGTTTCTGTTTGTTTCTATGGCCTTTTTGACTTACGCCTTGGCCTCTTTGTGTGGAGACGGCGGGCTATTGTCCTTCCTCGGCAAAATGGCCGTATGCCTGGTTTTCCCCAATGTCGTTGTTTTTCTGCTGTTTCGCAAAACAACGGAATTTGCGTGGATTTCCTGTTTAATGCAAAAAGTGAAGTTGAAATTCAAAAGATGAAAGTGTTTTATGGGATTGAAAAATTGAGCCATGATTGTCATTTTAATCGATAAGAGAGAAGGAGTGTTCGCAAGATGAAAATCTTATTGACCGGCGGCAGCGGTTTTATCGGCTCTCATACCGCCGTGGAATTGCACAACGCCGGATATGACGTTGTGATTGCCGATAATTTTTCCAACAGCAGTCCGGATGTATTGGGACGATTGGAAAAAATCTGTGGCGCTGCTTTTCCTTTTTATCAACTGGATGTTTGTAATAAAACAGCGTTATCGGAGTTATTTGAAAAAGAGCACATCGATGGGGTGATTCACTTTGCCGGCTGGAAAGCGGTGGGTGAGTCCGTGAAAAAACCGCTGGATTATTATGAAAATAATTTGGAGTCCATGCTTTCTTTGTTATCCGTAATGAAAGATTTCGGAGTGTCTCTGCTTGTTTTCAGTTCTTCCGCAACGGTTTACGGTGTTCCGGAACGCGTACCGTTAACGGAAGATATGCCTACCGGCTGCACCAATCCTTATGGCTGGACGAAATGGATGATTGAGCAGATGCTTCGGGATTATACCTTTGCTGATCCTGATTTTTCCGTTGTGAATCTTCGTTATTTCAATCCGGTGGGAGCCCACGAAAGCGGGTGGATCGGGGAACGGCCCAACGGGATCCCCAATAATCTGATGCCCTATATTACGAAAGTAGCGAAAGGAGAATTGCCGGAGCTTCATATTTTCGGGAAGGATTACCCCACCAAAGACGGTACGGGGGTTCGTGATTATATCCATGTTGTCGATTTGGCGAAAGGCCATATTTCCGCCTTGGAATACGGTATGAAGCATCGGGGATTTGAGACCTTTAATCTTGGTACCGGAGTCGGTTACAGCGTATTGGAACTGGTGAAAACTTTTGAATCGGTAAATCAAATGGATGTTCCCTATGTGTTTGACGGCCGCCGCAGCGGTGATGTGGCGGAGTGCTATGCCGATGTCTCCAAGGCCAACGCTCTTCTGGGCTGGAAAGCGGAAAAAGATTTGGAAGCCATGTGCCGGGATGCCTGGCGCTGGGAAGAATCGAATAAAAGCTGATGAAATTTATTTTATTTGGACTGTATTATTATGACAAAGAAAAAAGATAAAAAGAAGAAAAAAGGTTTTAAAATTTTTCTCTGTATTCTCGTTGCCGTTCTCGTTCTTTTGGTGGGTTCCTTCGTCGGCGCCTGCGTTTATCTGTTTGGCGGATTGGATTCGGAATCACTTACGGAGGATGAAGCGGCGCTTGGCGTCAACGGGGATCTTACCGGTTCCGGTGTGACGAATATCGCCCTTTTCGGCGTGGATACCGGTGCGGAAGGTCAGGATTACGGCACCCGAAGCGATTCCATTATCATTCTGTCTCTCGATGAAAATGACGGCTCGATTCAGATGACATCCATATTGAGAGACAGCAAAGTGCCCATTGAAGGCGTCGGGGAAAAGAATCTGAATCAGGCCTATAATCTCGGCGGTCCGACGTTGGCGATTAAAACCCTGAATCAGAATTTTAATCTGGATATCCGGGATTACGTTACTGTGGATTTTTCCCATCTGGCGCAGCTCGTCAATGCTGTGGGCGGCGTGACGCTGGAATTAAGTGCCAAAGAGGTGCGGGAGGTAAACCGCACTTATGAAGATTATTTTGAAAGCGACGCGGCACGGCTCAGCGGCTCCGGTGAAATGCTTCTCGACGGCGCTCAGGCTCTGGCTTATGCCCGCATCCGTTCGGTGGATTCCGACAGTGAACGGGCCGGCCGCCAGCAGGAAGTGCTGGACGGGATCATGCATCAGATTCAGACCATGCCCAAATCCCAGTATCCTTCTTTCATCCGCAATTTCCTCGGTATGGTGGAAACCTCGCTGAGTTACGATGATATTTTCGGCTTTACTTCTTTCGCTTTGGGCGATCTTTCCATTGAACACAATACGATTCCCGAAAAAGAATACGAAACCGAGCTTTGGGGTGGTTACGACGCCGATGGTGCCTGGGTATGGATTTACGATATTCCCCACGCGGCGGAGCGGCTTCATCATATTGTTTACGGTACGCCCTATCAGGTGATTCCCAACTCCCCGGTCATGGCGCCGGAAGGCGGCATCGCCACGGCGTTTCTTGACGGCGCCCCCGTCAATACGGAAAACGCCAGCCCGGCTGCGCTGGAAGCTCTTGGCAGAGAGTAACGTCTTTGCCGGATTCAGAATAGATTTAAAGGTAGATGTATGTAATGTTGACCTACTGTGTTGCGGATCCCGCCGGGAATCGCACCGTTCTTGTGACCTCTCCGGTGGAAAAGAATACGTATGCGGAGATTTCCCGGAAATTGATGGCGAGGATCGACGGCTGTGAGCAAGTGGGCTTCCTTACGAAGCCGATTTACGGCGGTGATGTCCGTCTGGAAATGATGGGCGGGGAATTTTGCGGTAACGCCCTGCGCTGCGCGGCATATTATTATGTCCGGAAAAATATTTCGCAGAAGCGATCTCTCGTCGCCACGGAGATCTCCGGCTGTGAACGTATATTGGAAGTGTCTGCCGACGTATCAAAAGGGGAGTCCCAGGCGGAGATGATGCTTCCCCGGGCAACAGAAACCGTGGATCAATGGGGTGGTTCCGGAGCGATGGCTTTTCTGTATGACGGTATCGTACATATCGTCCGAATCGGATCGGCGCAGCATCTGCCGGAAGAGTCGCTGAAAGCTTGGCTGCAGTCGATGTCGATCCGCTACAATTCTTCGGCTGTCGGACTGATGCAGGTGGATCTCCGTACCAACTGTCTGGTACCTGTGGTGTATGTCCGGGATACCAATACGATGGTCTATGAGAGCAGCTGCGCGTCGGGAAGCGCCGCCGCCGCGGTCTATCTGGCGCTTCATGATAAAGACGGTGTCTATTCCTATGATTTTCAGGAGCCCGGCGGTATATTGAACGCCATTGTTGTAAAACGGGAACAGAAAATTCTGTCTGTGAAAATCGGCGGTGCCCTTGATATGGGCGAAGAACAACAGATCGAAATAGAATAACGAAAAACGGAAAAAAAGGCTGTCTTTTGGACAGCCTCTTTGTGCTTTGTAATTCAGTTGTTTTCGATGGTTCTGATGTAGTGCAGAAGGTCTTTTTCCTGATCTTCGCTGAGGAGTGTTTCCGGCGCTTCGCTGAGGATTTCTTCCACCTTTTCGTGGGCTGCTGCGGCGGCGTCCTTTTTCCCATCCTGTTCCCAGCTTTCCGAGGAACGCCAATCGGAAACCGTCGGCTGCCATCCGTCCCGGAAATGGAGAAGGGTGGATTCCGCTGTCATAAAGTCCTGACAGGGCTTTGCCGTTATCAGGTCTTCCATGCCGAAGGCCTCTTCCGAAGTGTCCATTCCCTTGAGAATATAGCGCACCCGGCCGATGAGCTCGTCGTCGAGTACCGTTTTTTCCAGGGAGGTTGTCATCAGGTTGGCGAGGGTTCCCACGGTCTGGCTGGTGAGGTTGACGCCGGCCAGCGCCGAGGTCAGAAGGCTCTGCATCGTTTCCATGCCGGCCTGATAGTCGATGCATTTGGCGCTGGTAACGCCGGTCTGGGCCCGGGCCGGGAGATGGTAAAAGTCGCGGCACATCTGAATGGAGGCACAGAGCATCAAAGCGGTATCGGGAGCGGCACATTCCCAGGTGGCGTAGCGCATATTGCCATAGGTGAGGGAAGCCGAAAGCACTACGGGAACACCGGGTGTGATCAGCTGGGCGTAGACGAGGCCGGCGATCATTTCCGCCAGGGAGAGGATGACGGTGGAAAGGAGATAAACCGGCGAGGTAATGCCCGTCATCGGTGCGGAGACGATGATGACCGGCTGATGATGTTCCGCGTAGACTTTAATGCCTTCGCAGGCGAAATCGGAATAAAAATAGGGTGAATTGGGGCATACGGCGTGCCATGTCAGATAATGATCCTCAATGTAGTTTTCTTTGCCGTAAGCGACGTTGAAAATTTCCAGACATTCTTCCTTCTGTTTTACCGTATCCAGCTCCATGGGGCTTAAAAGCGGTTTGGAACAGTGGCGGAAAGACTGGAGCATACAGTAAAGACCTTTAACCTCCTCATCGACATCGCCGGGGCTTAAGGGCTGATAGCCGCCGATGTCGATATTTTTACAGGCTTGATAGAGCTTTTGCAGGTTTGCGAAGTCTTTCAGCGTCGGCCCTCTGCGTCCGCTTTCGTAATCTTCCATAAATACTTCGCCGCCGGCGGGATGGATCAGCAGTCCGTCGCCGACGGTTACGTTGTATTGAGGATCCATGGCTTCCAGCAGAAAAGAGGAAGGGCATTGTCTCAGCGCCTTTTCCACCATTTCTTTGGGCATATAGACCGTATGCTCCTCAATTTTCGCGCCGTGGCGTCGGAATGTTTCCACGGCGTCATCGGTCTGAAAGATGATGCCTTTTTCACTTAAAAGCTTCAGTACTTTTTCATGGATCATATTCATATCTTCCGGTGATAACACTTTCAGTTGAGCGGCAAGATTCATTTATGAGGCCTCCTTGTGATTATGATCATATATCTCTTTTCTTAAGTATAATATAAATGCCGGACGGTCGCAAGAGAAAAGCGGACATTCCTTCGTGGGAATGTCCGCTTTATCTATGGAGAGTAAAAGAAGGGATCAAATTGTATCGTCTTCCGCCGGTGCCGTTTCTTTCTTCCGTTTTTCATGGTTTTTCAAACGGATGGGAATTTCCGGCGCGAAGAGTCCTTTGATTGCCGCCGACAACAAGAGAATCATCAGGAATAGAATGGGGAAGGCGGAGATGGTGGCCAGCATTCTGGCGCCGTCCAGTCCGGCAAAGGAAATTATCACCCAGGCGAGAACACCCATGACGATGCCCCAGGTGAGTTTGAGGAACTGGGGCGGTTCCTCCTCGTGATGAAAACCGCTGGTACTCATCACCG
>JBJDXI010000173.1:0-6055 GCA_051866595.1 Clostridia bacterium | reverse complement strand
TTGCCGTTTCCACCGCGGAAAACGAAGGCGAAATCCGCTTCAATAACCTGATCAAAGTGAAGATTGCCGGTAACGGTGTTTCTCATACCTTCGCCGGGATGGTCACCGGTGAAAACGAAGTCCGCATCAACCGCATCGATCATTATTTCTTCGATATCAAACCCACGGCGAACATGGTGTTTATCATCAATGAAGACAAACCTGGCCGCATCGGTGAAGTCGGCGCCGTCGCCGGCACCCTCGGTTTGAACATTGGCGCCATGCAGTGCGCCCCGGATAATGAAGGCAATGCCATGATTATTCTTTCCATCGACCGTGAACTGAAGGATAATGAATTGCAGAAATTCGTGGATATTGACGGGATTAAACTTGCCAAATTCGTGAAACTTTACAATGCCTGATGTTAAAAAATGAGGGTGTTTCCCCTTCGTGACCCGGTCTCAACCTTTCTTTTCCGGCGGATTTTCCGCCGGAAAGGAAGTTTCGGGAATAAACAATGGGAAAGCACCCTTCACTTTTATGTATTTATTTTCTCAAAGGATTTACCGTCGGTGACTTAAGTTTTTATTTGACTTTAACGTTGATGGTTTCTTCTCTGGCGGGATTGCCACCGTCATCATTCATGAAGACCCGCAGTTTCGCGTCGATGGTGCCGTCATCGTTCTTTTTCATATTATCGCTGATCTCATATTTCAGATCGGCGCTGAACTCATAGTCCAGATCGGCGACGAGGGACGACGCTTCGCCTAATTTATGGTCGTCATCGGAGATGAGCTCCATATAGACTTTATCGGTTCCCGGGTTGGCCGTGCCTTCGGCTTTGCCGACGATATGAAGGGTGCCGCCTTCGGCAATTTCATTTTCGGCGGGGCTTGTAACGGTGATATTTACCTGATCGTAATTGCCCGCTGCCTCGTCGATGGCTTCGGTGTCCCGTGGCGCGGACTCCTCCGTTTGGTCTGTGGTATCGTTGGTAGTGACGGTATCTCCGTTTCCGCAGCCGATAAAGGAAAAAGCGCAGAAGACGATCATCAGCATGAGTAAAGAAATTTTTGAACCGCGTTGAATCATTGATTTGAACCTCCTAAAGATTTGTCTTTGGTAGGTTTCCCTGAATTGCCGTATTTATACGGATTTGACATTTTTTGCATGGTCTGAAGCAAACGTTTTTGTATTGCTTGAATAGAAGACAGAAAGAGGTAACTGCAATGGAAAAGAAAAAGACAGCGATTCTTGTTGTTGATATGCTGAACGATTTTGTGACCGGCGCTCTGAAATGCGACCGCGGTCTGGCCATCGTTCCTCAAACCGCCAAACTTCTGAAATCCGCCAGAGAAAACGGCGTGGCTGTGATTTTCTGCAACGATGCCCACATCAAAGGTATCGACCATGAACTGAAGCTCTGGGGCGATCATGCCATCGCCGGCACCAAAGGGGCCGAAGTCATTCCCGAACTGGAACTTGCGGAAACCGATTATGTCGTTTCCAAACGCCGTTACAGCGGTTTCTTCCATACGGATCTGGATCTTCTCTTAAAGGAACTGGGTGTGGAGACCGTGATCATGACCGGTCTGCATACCCATATGTGTGTTCGTCACACTTCCGCCGACGCTTATTGCCTCGGCTATAACGTTGTTGTGGCCTCCGATGCCACCGACAGCTTTACCGAAGAAGATTACGTTTCCGGTATCGCTTACCTGAAAGCGGTCTACGGCGCCGAAGTCTATACCGTCGATGAACTCTGTGAAGAATTCGCGAAGTAAAAAAGATGATCCGGCAACGGAAAAATCCAAAGAAAACAGGCACCTTTGTGCCTGCTTTTTTGATCATGTCATTTTTGTCGGTGAAGAAAGTGTAAATGAAAACAGAGCCTGGGGATTTACCCCAGGCTCTGTTGATTTGCGGTATTTTTTTATTTCAGGAAGCCTTTTAAGATGGTGTCTTCGGCTTCTTCTTCGCTCAAGCCCAAAGACATCAGTTTCAGAAGCTGATCCCCGGCGATTTTACCGATGGCGGCTTCATGAATCAGCTGGGCGTCGCTGTGTTCGGCGGAAATCTTCGGTGTAGAGCTTACATGGGCTTTGCCCATGATAATGGAGTCACATTGGATGTGACCGCGACAGTTGGCTTTCCCGATGAGGTTCATATGGAAGAACTGTCTGGATGTATCCTTGGCGACGGAGCGGGACATGATCCGGGCGGAGGATTCCTCACCGTTGAGGTTGACGTTGACGATGGATTCCGCTCTCTGGGAACCGTCGGTGAGGAGACGCTCGGTGATGATCATTTTGGCGCCGGCGGCCAGGTCGATATCGGTATCCCGGATGGTGTCATCCACGCCGGAAATCTGAACCATTTCCATTTCCACCTGACTGTTTTCGTCGGCGTGAACTTTAGTGGTGGGGTTCAGCACACGTTTGCCTTTGCCGGTACCTTCGCCGTAATGTTTTTCCACGTATTTGACATGGGCGTTTTTACCGATGAAAAATTCATGGATCCCGTTGTGGCCGGCATCACTGTCGCAGGCGTTATGAATGCCACAGCCGGCGACGATGGTCACATCGGCGTCGTCGCCGATGTTGAAAGTGTTGTAAACCATATCGTGCATCCCGTCGGCGCTGAGGATCACGGGAATGTGAACCTGTTCGCCTTTGGTGCCTGGGGCTACGTTAATGTCGATGCCGGGTTTATCGGTTTTCGGCACGATCTGGATATTTTTGGTGGAATGGCGGGCAACGCCTTCGCCGTTTTTACGGATATTGTAAGCGCCGAGTTTGGGGATTTCTTCCATGTCGGCAACGGCTTTCAGCAGCCCTTTATCAATAATGTCGAACATCAGAAAGATACCCCCCTTTCGCAGGTTTCACCGCAGCCGCAGTCTTCTTTCAGCTTGATGCTGCGCAAAAAAGTTTCTTTATCGGTGGTTTCCTTGATTTTGCCGTTTTCAATGACGATGATTTCATCGGCCAGTTCCATGATGCGTTCCTGGTGGGAGATGATGAGCAGCGTCATTTTGCGGTCTTTGTGCATCTTTTCAAAAGTTTCCGCCAGACGCTGGAAACTCCAGAGGTCGATGCCGGCTTCGGGTTCGTCAAAGAGGGCCAGTTTCAGGTCTCTCGCCAGAATGGAGGCGATTTCAATCCGTTTTAATTCGCCGCCGGAAAGACCGGAATCCATTTCCCTTTTGATGTATTCGCCGGCGCAGAGGCCGACGTCGTATAAAAGCTGCATGGCGTTGACACGTTTGTCGCCGGCAGCGATGTTTAACAGTTCCTGAACGGAAATACCTTTGAAAACCGGCGGCGTCTGAAAAGCGTAGCCGATTTGCAGTTTGGCCCGTTCGGTAATGGACATTTTCGTAATATCCGTACCGTTGAAGAGGATCTGGCCGCTTGTGGGCTGAAGAATCCCCATAATCAGTTTCGCGAGTGTACTTTTCCCACCGCCGTTAGGGCCGGTAACAACATACAATTTATGTTCATCCAATGTAAGGCTGATGTTGTCGATGATGTCGTTTTTACCGTTTCCATCATCAACGGACCAGCTCACATTTTTTAATTCCAGCATGAAAAAATGCTCCTTTCCGTGTATCTTTATCAAAGATAGCATAATTTTTGCGGAAATACAAGGCTTTTGGCGGAATCCCTTAAGAAATTCATATAATATGAAAAGAATTAAAAATCGAGGGTCGCGAAGTAGTCATCCAGGGTTTCGGCCCGGCGGATCAGACGGCAGTTTTTGTCGCCCTGCCACAGCAATTCGGCGCTGCGCAGTTTACCGTTGTAG
Source organism: Clostridia bacterium (assembly GCA_051866595.1). GTDB lineage: Bacteria > Bacillota > Dehalobacteriia > UBA7702 > UBA7702 > UBA7702. The sequence goes on along the minus strand of JBJDXI010000173.1, from coordinate 2,269 downwards.
TTAAAGCCCATGCAGTGTCCGTGGGCGCCGACGTCGTGAAAGACGAGAATATCCCCGATGTCCAGTTTGGGCAGGTAACGGTCGATGGCGAATTTGTCGTTGTTTTCGCAGAGGGAACCGACGACGTCATATTTATGGGTACGCTGTTCGTGCTCTTTGCCGATGACGGTGATATGATGATAGGCGTTATAGAGCGCCGGACGCATCAGATTGGCCATGCAGGCGTCGAGGCAGGCGTAATCTTTGTAGGTTTCTTTCTTATGGATGATTTTGGTGACGAGGTAGCCGTAAGGACCTGTCATCAGGCGGCCGCTTTCAAAAGCGATCTTGGAGGGGAATAATCCCCGGTCGATGATTTTTTCCTGATAGATGGCCATGATTTCCGAGGCCAGATCTTCGTAATTGATGGCTTTGTCTTCGGGAATATAGGGAATCCCGAGACCGCCGCCGAGGTTGATAACTTCAATATCTACACCGACGATGACTTTGAGCTTGTATACGAGATCAAACATCATGCGGGCGGTTTCCAGGAAATATTCCGGGTTCAGCTCATTGGAAGCCACCATGGTATGGATGCCGAAGCGTTTGATGCCCTTGTCCTTTAAGATTTTATAACCTTCGTAAATCTGGTCTCTGGTAAAGCCGTATTTCGCTTCCACGGGGTTGCCAATGATGGAGTTCCCGGTACGCAGGGGGCCGGGATTGTAACGGCAGGAGATCATTTCCGGTAAGCCGATGTTTTTTTCGATGAAATCAATATGGGTAATATCATCCAGATTGATGATGGCGCCCAGTTCCTTCGCTTTGATGAATTCCTCAATGGGTGTATCGTTGGAACTCATGTAAATATTGGTTCCGGAAAAGCCCACCCGTTCCGCGAGAACGAGCTCCGCCATGGAACTGCAGTCCACTCCGCAGCCTTCTTCTTTGAAAATCTGCATCAAATGGGGATTGGGAGCGGCTTTTACGGCAAAATACTCCTGAAAAGCAGGAAAACCGGCAAAAGCGTTGATAAAGCGCCGGGCGTTTCTCCGGATAGCCTGTTCATCGTAAATATAAAAGGGAGTGGGGTATTCTTTCGTCAGTTCGGTAAGAAATTCGTTGCTGAAGGGAAGTGTTTTTTTCATCTCTTTTTTCTCCGGCTTATTATAATGTATTTAATGTATTTTTATAATTCTATACGAATAATAAAGAAAAATCAATCTATTTTTTTTAAAAAGAGACCGGATTTGTTAAATATATTTTCTCAAAAACCTATTGCGCGGACCCTTTTCTTGTGATATAATGATTCAAGCCGCCGAAGTGGTGGAATAGGCAGACACGCGGGACTTAAAATCCCGTGGTAGCGATACCGTACCGGTTCGACCCCGGTCTTCGGCACCAGGAAACCAGATACCTTATGGTATCTGGTTTCTTTATATCTTATGAAGCAATGCCTTTGGGTGCCTGTTCCCGGGAATAAAAAAAGAAAACGAATTTACTTTCGTTTTCTTTTGCTTCAGGTTTTGGAAATTCCAGGTTGAAGGGCTCAGTCTTTTATGCCGTACTTTTCTTTCTGATCCTTTACCATCGCCATGATGGAGGGGATTTCTTCCTTCATAAGGTCTTCATAAAAACCTTTGTAGGCGTAAGTCAGTTCGGTGATGTCTTTGTTTTCGATGGATTCGGCGTATTTCTTCAGACGTTCATAGCAGTTTTCATAGGCGTGGAAAGAATAAGCGATATGCGTGTAAGAACCCGTCGGTATACCAATGGCTTCGGAAACTTTGCGGAGCAGGGCGATAAAGCCCACAGCGTTCATAAAGGTGGCCTGCACGGCGTCGTTGGAGCGCATCATCACCGTCATGTTGAGTTTGTTCTCGCGGATGGCGAAATGGATGGACTGTAAACAGGCAGGGTGGTTGTTGGAGGAATCCACTTCAAAATCGCGGATATTCATAATGGCCCGGCGGGAATAGGGATTGCGTTTCAGTTCCTCAATGATCCATGGAAGCTGGTAGGCGAAACGCTGGTGGTAGGTATATTCCCATACGTTTTCACCGGCGCCGACCATGAAGTCGAGAATCCCGTCGCATATTTCCATGGTGTACTGTTGCAATTCATGATGACCGCCGGGAAAAAGCCGGGAAATAAAGGGTTCCGCAACGGCGTCCTCCACATAAAATGTCATTGCAACTTCCTTCATAGTGGTGTTATAATCGGGACAGGGATAAACCTTGCCTTCTTTTTCCAGCAGCCATAAGGCTTTATGGTAGGCTTCCGGAAGGGT
>JBJDXI010000172.1:4931-6189 GCA_051866595.1 Clostridia bacterium | reverse complement strand
GAGGTTCAGAACCATCACCAGCAGAATCAGAAGGAAAGGAAATGCCAGAACAAGAGCGGTATATTTCAGTGTGGACAGACCGCCCAAAGAAATGAACAGGCAGGTATTGAGCACCACAAAAACACCCCAGAAAGCCCGGATGCCCAAGGTGGGAGTACCGCGCTGTCCCATACTGTATTCTCCGGCCATAAAGGTCCCGGAATTAAAGGAAGTGACGATCAACGTAATAATCAGCGCCATGGCAACGGGAATGGTCACTTTGGAGAAGGGCAGCTCCTGGAGATAAAAGAACATGGAGCTGTCAATATCCGTCACGGCCTTTTCCGCAATATCGGAGCCTTCGAAAAGGCTCATGTGAATGGCGTCGGCGCCGAAAAAGGCAAACCAGACAAAACAGAGCAAGCCCGGAACGAAAACGCAGGAAAGAATAAATTCCCGTACCGTACGGCCTTTGGAAATCTTTGCCAGGAAGCCGCCGACAAAGGGGGCGAAAGCCACCCACCAGGCCCAGTAAAAAATCGTCCAGCCGCCGACCCAGTCAAAGCCGGATTGCTCCTGCACTTCACCGTAGGCATCGGCAAAAAAGATCATTTCCGGCAGATGGTATACCATATCCCCGACCCCCTGAAACAGCGCTTTTACCGCAAACACGCCGGAACCGCAGATCAGCGTGAAGGCAATAAAAAAATAGATCATATAGATATTTATATCGCTGACGATTTTAATGCCTTTCTCCACACCTTTCAGAGCGGAAAAAGTGCCGAGGACACCGACAACAGCCACAACGACGAAAATCACCCAGACGCTGTCGGAAACACCGTATACCGTGCGCAGGCCGCCGGAGAACTGTACCGCGGCAAAGCCCAGGGACATGGAAACGCCGCAGATAACGGCGATCAGCGAAAAAGCGTCGATGATCTTTCCCGGGGCCTTGTGGATTTTATCCCCCAGCATCGGATAAAAACCGGAACTGACAAGATTGGGAAGTCCCCGTTTATAGACAAACCAGCCGATGCAGAGGCCGGTAACGGCATAGGCGCTCCAGGGCATAAAGCCCCAATGATAAAAGGTGATGCGAAGCGCGTCTCTGGCGGCTTCCGCCGTACCGGGTTGTGCGTAAGGCGGCGCCATAAAATGGGTCATGGGTTCATTGACGCCGTAAAAGATCAGCCCACAGCCGATGCCCGCCCCCACCAGCATGGCGATCCAGGACATGAAAGAGTATTCCGGGCGGTCCTCCTCTTTCCCCAGGCGGAAC
>JBJDXI010000172.1:0-4831 GCA_051866595.1 Clostridia bacterium | reverse complement strand
AATTGCACCGCAATCCTTTCAGCAGAGCCGCAATCGCTTCTTTTTCTCAGGAAAAGATTTATTCCGCCAATCCTTTTTTTTCAATGGATTTCGTTCTTTTTACAAGAAGTACCGCTCCGATAACGCCGATCACGGCAAAGACGGCCAGCATGATAAAGATTTTATCAAACCCCGCGGCGATATTGCCGGCGGCTTCGGCATTGGAAAGCCAGCTGCCGATGATCGTGGGAAGAACCGCGTCGGGAAGGAAAATAATCAGGGAGATAAAACCCGTGGCCAGAGCCGTCATCTTCGCGGGGATGCCGGCCTGTCCCATTACACTCCAGTAAGTGGCTTTCATGATATTGGCGATGAATGCCAGCAAAAGAGTGAGACAGATGCTGATGGCCAGAGCTTTGGCCGTGAACATAATCAGCACAAAACCCGCGGCGGAAAGGCTGAAAAGACCGATAAAGGCTTTGCCTTTGTAAGTGAAGCGATCCAGAAACCAGCCGCCGAAGAAGCCCGCCACAAAAACGATGACATAGCTGCGGATCATACCGAGGGTTGAGGCCGTGCTTTCCGAAAGACCGCCGACCCGGACCGTATAGGTGGTAAGATAGCCGTTCCCGAAGGACCAGCAGGAATAAGCGCAGATCAGAATGATGATGGTGATCCACACACCGGGATTTTTCACCACGTCGAGAATGGTCACTTTGTCTTCCGGGGCAATTTCGCTCTTTTCTTCTTTTTCCGTTTTGGGCAGGAAGATAAATCCAAGAACGAGGAAGATACCGGTGACCACGGCGCCGACGATCAGCATGGTTTTAAAGCCGAAGATGGGCGTAGCCGCCGCGCTCATAATGGCAAGGAACGCAAAACCGAGAAGGGTCTGTAAAATACCGCGGGTCGCTTCGCTGAAGCCGAAGAGCTTGCTCTGGACGCTTTCATCACCGAGGCTTCGGATCCCCACAAGATACGCCGACCAGAGTGTCGCGATGCCGAAGAAGCCGTAAAGGACATGAATCCCGATGAGGAAGATATAATTCGTCGTAAAGGCGAAGGCGACGGTAAGAACGACAAAGGCCGCCAATGTCAGGTTAATCAGCGAGCGCATGGAAAAACGGTTGGCGAGAAAGCCGCCGATGGGATAGCTGATGGTGGAAGCGATGCTCACCGCCGAGGCCAGAACGCCCATCTGCACGTCGTTGAGCTGTAAAGCCGCCATCATCTGATCGTAAAAAGTATAGCGCAGATAAGGCAGCTGATAGGCAATGGCTACCGACGCGCTGAGGATGATGAAAATCATCCATTTACGAAAACCGAAATCTTTCATGTTTTTTCCTTTCTTTCACATTTTTCATTCTGTTTTTTATAAAAATGACGCAATGAAAGGAAGAAGGGATATGAACCGAAAAGAAAATGGAGAGTGTGTCAAGGCCAGATGCCGCCATGAATATTTCAGGAGAGTGGAACGGGAAAATACCCGTATAAGAGAACTTCGGTCATAGCAGATCATTGCGTCATTTTTAAGCGGTTGCGTAAAAAGCGTAAGGGTGGGCGGTCTTCCCGAAAACCGCCGGAAGCGGAGATATGCCCGTCGGTTTCGGAAAGACCGGTCTGTTTTCAGGAAACGAAAGGGAGATCAGTGGGTTTCCACATATTTTCTGAGTTCGGCGTCGATGTCGGCGGGAAGAGCAGGTTCCACATATTCTTCCAGCATCTGTTTCCATTTGGCGTTGGCCGCTTTTTCCAGAGAGATGCTGCCGTCGGCTTTCCATACATCGGCGGCCTGACGGTTGGTGATGAAGGGACGATAGAAATCGCGGAAGTGGGCGAAAGTATGCATATTGGAGAGGAATTCGCCCTGAGGACCGACTTCTTTGATCGCATCGTAAGCCAAGGTTTCGTCGTTGACTTCCACGCCTTTGCCGATGTATTTGAAGTAACCCAGCAGTTCGTTATCGACGATGAGTTTTTCAAAGGAAGTGCAGTTATAGGTTTCGATGATGCCGGCGGCATGAAGAATGAAGTTGCCGCCGCCGAGCTGCGCCATGAAACCGGTGATGGCGGATTCGAAAGCGGCCTGGGTATCGAACATTTTGGAATCGGAAAGAGTACCGGAAATGCGGACGGGGATGTTGTAGAATTTCGCCAGCTGACCGTTGATGAGGGAAACAATGGAACCTTCGGGGGAACCGATGGCCAGAGAACCGGTGGACATTTCCGCGCCGGAACCGGAAGCGGAGTAAACGATGGGGCAGCCGGGGTTGACGCACTGTGCGAGAACGATACCGGCCAGAACTTCGGCATTCTGAAGAGCAACAAGGCCGGGGAGCGTCGCCGGAGTGGTGGCGCCGGCGATGGAAAGGGAGTTCACGAGCTGTGCCTGATTGGTTTCGGCGTAGGCGATGATGGCACCGGCCATTTTGTCATCGTAGCTCAGGGGAGTGAGGGTGCAGGGAATCGAGGCGATGATGGTTTTTTCTTTCAGCACATCGAGACCGCCGTGGGCGATAGCCGCCATTTCAATGGATTGTTTCGCGGCGTCGTAACCGAGAACGGAACCCATCAAAGGTTTATCGGAATATTTCAGATTGTTGTACGTCATTACATTATGACGGATTTTGACATCCACATCATTGGCTTCGCAGGAGATATGGGAAGTAATATCGATGTTGGGAAGATCGTTGGTCAGTTTGACGATTTTGATGAAATCATCGAGGGAACCGTAACGGCGGCCGTTGTCCAGATCCTGAACGTAGGGAGAGCCGTAAGGCCCGGCATAGCAGGTATCTTCGGTGTTGATTTCAATGGTTTTTTCGGGGTTTCTGCCATGAAGGGTAAAGGAAGAAGGAACGGTTTTGAGGTTTTCTTCCACCATTTTTGTGGGGAAGAAAACGGTGTGGCCTTCCACTTTGGCGCCGTGCTTAGCCAGAATTTCCCGGGCCGGGGCATAGCTGAAAACAACGCCGACTTCGGCTAAAATTTTCATGGATGTTTCATGGATTTTCTGAATGTCCGCATCGGTTAAAAGGGTGCATCTTGCTCTCATTTTGAGTACCTCCGTTTTGAGTGAATCTTTTTTATACTTTCAGTAAAAACCGTTTCTGTCTTTTCAACGGTTTTACTTTTCATAGATACTCTGATTTATTGCAAGAACCGTGCCAAAACGGAAGAAAATTTCCGTAATTTTATTTTTCCACTGCGTTAAACAGGGAAAAAGCAACAATATTTTTCTGTTTTCGATTTTTTCGGGAGAAAAGAGGGAGGGAAATAGAGCAATAAAACGCAAAATATCGAAAAAAGCCGCCGTTTATCAAAAACGACGGCTTTTCTTTTCTGTACGTTATTTTGCGTTTTTTTGCCTCGTTTTTCAGCGAAGACGGTATTTTTTCATCCGATAAGACAGCGACTGGCGGCTCATACCCAAAGAAGCCGCGGCTTTGGTAATATTTCCCTTGTATTTCCGCAGAGCCGCGACGATTTCCTCCTTTTCCTCACGGCCGATTTCTTCCATAATATCACCGTAGGTTTCTTCCGGGCCACCGTAGATTTCCCTCGGATCAAAAGCCCCGACGGCATCGGAAAAGAGTTCCGTTTCCACCACGGAGGCAGATTCATTCGCAGGAACCGTTACCTCCGCCGTTTTTTCCTGCTTTTTTTCCCTCTTCTGCATCCATTGACGGTAGCGGTTTTCCGGTACTTCCGCATCCTCAAAGAGGTAAGAGGGCAGGTTTTTCATGGAAATCCAATCACGGTCTCCCACAAAATTCATGGAAGACTCGATGCAGGCTTTCAGCTGACGGACATTGCCGGGCCAGGGAAAGGCCGTAAAAACGCTCATAACCTGCTCATCCACGCCGGGAACGTGCTTTCCGAAGCGTTTGTTATACTTTTCAATGAAATATTTTACCAGCAGCGGAATATCATCCTTCCGTTCCCGAAGGGGCGGAATACGGATCTGTACCACGGAAAGGCGGTAAAAGAGATCCTCCCGCATATGGCCTTTTCGGATAGCATCGGAAGGCGATTCGTTGGTACTGCTGATGATCCGAATATTGATGGGCATCTCCTTATTGCTGCCCAGCTTCATAATTTTGCGTTCTTCCAGCACCCGGAGGAGCTTCCCCTGGGAGGCCAGAGGCATGGAATTGATCTCATCGAGAAAAACCGTGCCGCCGTCGGCCTGAGATAGAATCCCTTCTTTTTCCACGGCGCCGGTATAAATACCCCGGGTGGTACCAAAAAGGATGCTTTCAATGAGACTTTCGGGAATCGCAGCGCAGTTCAGCGCCAAAAACGGTTTGCCCCGGCGGTCGCTGCCCTCGTGAACGGCCCGGGCGAAAACTTCTTTGCCGCTGCCGGTATTACCGATGAGCATTACCGAGGAAGAAGTGTGGGCGGCCTGCCGCGCCTGAGCCACACAGCGGCAGAAGCTTTCACTGCCGCCGATAATCCCGGAGAAAGGATCATCTTTTCCGTTACTATTGTGATTCTTATGGCGGCTGATGGCGCGCTGCAACGCGATATTTTTTTCCATAATGTCTTTGTACATTGTCAGATCCCGCTGCACGGTATAGGCGCCGATGAGACGTCCTTCCTCATAGATGGGGCCGGAATTGCAAAGCTGCACCACCTCTTTGCCGTTGACATAATAGGAGAATTCCTCATTGACCACGGGGCGTTCCGTTGTGAGCGCCCGGAGCATAGGGCTTTCGGTTTCATCGAGACCGTAAAGCTCATAGGTGGACTTTCCTTTGACATCTTTCAATAAATAACCGTCCAGCTGTTCCGCCGCGCGGTTGAAATAAATCAGATTCCGATCCGTATCGCAGATATACACCGCCTC
>JBJDXI010000171.1:0-6320 GCA_051866595.1 Clostridia bacterium | reverse complement strand
TATTATCTTTTAAAAGGAGCCGATTTCATGAAAGAGCGTTTCTTTTCCGCGGTGGTGGACCACCGCAAGCCGATCATTGCGGTATTTCTCGTTCTCAGCATCATCGCCGCATTCTTAAAGCCGATGGTCGGCGTCAACTATGATATGAGCGATTATCTTCCTCAGGATTCGCCGTCTACCGTATCTCTCGACGTGATGAAAGAAGAATTTGACGGTGAAATCCCCAACGCCCGTGTCATGGTGAAAGACGTAACCATTCCCGAAGCTCTGGCGTATAAAGAAAAACTGGAAGCCATCGACGGCGTTCTTGAAGTCACATGGCTGGATGACGCCGGAAACATCGACGCCCCCCTGGAAACCCAGGATCCGGACATGGTGGAGGATTACTATAAAGACGGCAATGCCCTCTTCACCGTAACCTTGGATGAAGAGAAGGAGCTCACCGCCGTTGACGACATCCGGGAAGTCATCGGTGAGGAAAACGCCATGACGGGATCCGCCGTGGATACCGCCATCGCCACCAAAAGCACCGTCAAGGAAATCCGCATCATCACCGTTTTCGCCGTGATTTTCGTTCTGCTGATTCTGATTCTCACCACAAAATCATGGCTGGAACCGCTTTGGGTCTTTCTCGGCCTCGGTGTAGCCATCCTGATCAACGACGGCAGCAACCTGATTTTCGGAGAGATTTCCTTCGTAACCAACGCCGCCGGCAGTATTTTACAGCTCGCCATTTCTCTGGACTTCTCCGTATTCCTGCTTCACCGCTATTATGAATGTCGGGGGAAATACGGCAGTCCCGCGGCGGATATGAAAGCCGCCCTGAGCCAGGCCGGCACCGCTGTTTTCTCCAGCGCCGTTACGGTGATGATCGGCTTTTTAGCCCTCTCCGTCATGCGCTTCGGCATCGGGCCCGATCTCGGTCTGGCCCTGGCCAAAGGGATCTGCATCAGCCTGATCACCGTTTTTCTCTTCACTCCGGGGCTTTTGGTCTCCACGGAAAAAACCACCCAAAAGTTCATGCATCGTCCCTTCCTGCCCAGCTTCCGCAAGCTGGGGAAAGCCGTTACCCGCTGGATGATTCCCCTGGCCTGCCTCATGCTGATTCTGCCGATTCCCTGCTTTATCGCCTCCAATTCCAATGACTATTATTACGGCACCTCTCATATTTTCAGCGAAGGCACCGAAGCCGGCGACGATACCGCCGCCGTGCAGGAAGTCTTCGGCAAGAGCGATACTTACGTTCTGCTGGTGCCCAAAGGCAGCGGCGCCACGGAAAGCGAGCTTTCCCAAGAAATTCAGAATCTTCCCGAAGTTTCGTCCGTGATCTCTTATGTGGATACCGTCGATGAAACCATCCCTCCGGAATATCTCGATGAAGACACCTTGTCCATGCTGGTTTCCGACGATTACAGCCGCATGGTTATCAGTGTCGATGCCGAATACGAGGGCGACAAGACCTTCGCTCTGGTGGAAAACATCCGAAACATCGCCCAGAGCTATTACCCCGATGAATACCGGCTGGCCGGGGAAGGCGTCAGCACCTACGACCTGATGGACACCATCTCCGCCGACCGGGTCAAAGTGGAGCTCATCGCCGTCGGCGCCGTGATCCTCGTGCTTCTCCTCGCATTGCGCTCCGTCTCTCTGCCAGTGATTCTGGTGCTCGTCATTGAGACCTCCATCTGGCTGAATCTCTCCATTCCCTATGTGACCGGCAACACGATTTTCTATATCGCTTACCTCATCATCAGCACCATTCAGCTGGGGATCTCCGTGGACTACGCCATTCTCTTCACCGACCGCTACAAGGAATTCCGCCGGACGGAACCGAAGCGGCAGGCCATTACCGACACCGTAGCCGCCACCTTCGTGCCCATCACGACTTCAGGAATCGCCATCACGGTGGTGGGAACGATCATGGGCATTGTTTCTTCCCATGGTATCCTTTCCCAGCTGGGATTCTTCCTCGGCCGGGGGACCTTCTGTTCCCTCGTCGCCGTCATCTTCATTCTCCCCGGGATGCTCTGCATCTTCGATAAGGTCATTGAAAAAACAACGCTGAATACCCACTTCTATCACGAACCCAAAGGAGGCCTGCATCAATGAAAAAAAGCAAACGCATCACACTTGTCATTCTCACCGCGGCATTGATTCTTATCGCCGGCATTTCCGCCTTTGCCGTGGCCGATGAACCGTCCAGCGAAAAGGAGGAGGTGGTTTACGCGAAAACCGACGCCAACGGCGATGTCCGCGGTGTTTACGTGGTGAATATCTTCTCCGGCGGCGACATTGTTGATTACGGCGATTATTCCGATGTGGAAGTTCTCAACACCACCGACGAAATCAGCCAAAACGGCGATAAAATCACCGTTTCCACCGATGCCGAAAGCCTCTACTATGAAGGCACCATGGAAAGCCGCGACCTGCCCTGGGATATCGACATCCGCTATACTTTGGACGGCGAAAGAATCACCCCGGAAGAGCTGGCGGGAAAATCCGGTGAACTTGAAATCAACCTCGGTTTTCATCAGAACATTTCCTGCGACAGCAGCTTTTTCGACCGCTACGCCTTGCAGACAACGCTGTCTTTGGACACCGAAAAATGTGAAAACATCGTCGCCAACGGCGCCACCATCGCCAACGTGGGCCAGAACAAACAACTTTCCTATATTCTCCTCCCCGGAAAAGAAAAGGAATACACCATCACCGCCGACGTTACCGATTTTGAAATGGAAAGCATCAGCATCAACGGCATCCGCATGGATCTCTCCATCGACATCGACAATGAAGAACTGATGGATCAGGTGCGGCAGATCGAAGACGCCGCCGTCGCCCTGGATGACGGCGCCGCCGCCGTGAACAGCGGCGCGGAACAGCTGGCCGCGGGAACCAATGAACTGAACGAAAGCACGGTTCTCATCGCCGGCGGCGGCGCGACCCTGGCCGCGGGGATTCAATCCTTTACCGCGGGGCTGGAAGAAGCCCAGACCGGTCTTGAATTACTGAACAGTGAATCGAAAAATCTGACTTCCGGCAGTAAAGAGGTAAAAACCGCATTAAACACTATCGATAAAAAATTAAGCGAACTCAGCGTTTCCGCCGAGGAAGTGGAAAAACTGGTGAACGCTTCTTCTCAGATCAACCAGAGCTTAAAAGAGCTGAGCGGCAGTCTTTCGATGCTGGAACAAAGCACCGGCACCGGCGCATTGGCCCGGAACGGCATTGACCTCAACGCCTTAAAAGGCGCCAACGGAAACGCCATCGCCACCGTCGAAAGCGATATTGACACACTCCGCTCCATCCTGAGGGAGCTCTCCGACCTTAAAAGCGCCATTCGTGGCGCCGGCTACGGCAATACTTATGACAGCTATGTATCACAGATCAACGGCCTTATTGCCGACCTTCAAAGCGTCAAAGGAACCCTCGGTACCGATAACACCGCCCTGGGCGGTACGGAGCAGTACCTCACCACGCTGCATCAGCAAACCGCGGCCATCCAATCCGGCGCCGCCGATCTCAGCGCCCAGTATGAAAAATTCAACGAGGAAATCGTGAAACTGGCCTCAACCCTTACGACAATGATCAACGATATGGGCGAGCTGAGCGAAGCCATCTCCATCCTGAGCTCCCGTTACGACACATTGGACGCCGGGATTCAGGCCTATACCGAAGGTGTGGCCGCCCTGGTGGCCGGCTTTGACCAATCCGCCGAAGCCATCACCTTGCTAACCACCGGCAGTCAGGAATTGGCGGTTTATCTCAACGCTCTCTGCGGAGGTACCGACGATCTGAACGGAGGCGCTCTCGCCCTTGCCGACGGTACCGATGAACTCAACGCCGGCACCGCCGCTTTCCGCGCCGCCACCACCGACATGGACGCCAAAGTGCAAACGGAAATCGACAACATGATCTCTTCCCTCACCGGCGGCAACGGCAAAACGAAATCCTTCGTTTCCGATAAAAACACCAAAGTCACCGCGGTGCAGTTCGTCATCTCCACCGATCCCGTCGAAGTAAAGGATGAGGAATAACACCACTCTGCCCGAAAACGGGAATCCATATCGAATCAAAAATCCCCGGCAAAGGACGTTTTTTACCGTCCTGCCGGGGATCTTTTCATCTTCCGATCCGAAAATACTATTTTTTTCGTTCCAGCTCAACGGCGGCAACAAACTGATCGACCATATTGAGAAGAAGCTGATACTGTTCCTCACTCAGGCCATGGCATTTCCGCTCCAGCGCCGAAAAAGCATCCTCCGATTCCGTTTTGCCAAACAAAACCCGATCGGCGGAAATACCCAGCGTAATGCAGAGCCGCCGCAAAGTGGCAAGTGAAATTCCCACCACGCCCCGCTCCAGATCGGAGATATAATGAGGAGAGACTTCAATCCGCTCCGCCAGTTGTTCCTGAGTGAGACGGGCTTTTTCTCTCGCCGCTTTTACCTGCTCACCGATTTCAACATTTATGTCCTTTTTCCTGAGCATCGCATCTGCCGCCTTTCCGTTATTATTATAGAATAACCAAAAGAGCGATTGACAAACATGATATATTACTATTATAATTTATAACTGTATTACTATCATAAAATTGTTTCAATAAAGAGGGGAAAGATGAAAAAATTAGTCTCAATCGGCCTGGTGTTCATCATCGCCACGCTCTTCTGTGCCTGCGGCGCCGATAAAGCACCGGAAGAAACAGATTTATCGGTAAACACCGAAGAAATCAAAGAAGCTCCAGGGAAAGATGACGCCACATTATACAGAACCCTGGAATGGAAAGAGGAACTGCCCTCCGGCGAAACCTGTTACCACTTTGATTTTATTCTGACCAATACCAGCGAAGAAGCGGTAACCTACACAATAGAAGGGACTTTCTACGATGAAACAGGAAATATCATCAGTGAAGATTACCGATATAGCTCTTCGGTTCAGAGCGGTCAGAAATATTTCACCTCTCTCTATACGGCGGGAACAGAATACGACCGGGTGGATTACACCATCACCCCGTCCCCCATCGACCTGCCGGCCATAGATACCACAAAAGCGAAATATAGTTTCACCAGCGCGGGAAATGATCTGGAATACATTGTGAGCCTTACCAACGGCGATGACTGGGACTATACCAACTGCGGACTTCATATCATCTTCTACCATCAAGGTACGGTCTCCCATATCGAAACTGTTCATCTGCAAAACGCCGAATACCGCCTTAATATGGGCGAAACGGAATCGGAAAGTTTCTGTTTTAACGGCGAATATACCGACTATGAAATTTATCCCTTCGGAGAGCCTATCATTCCGATGGAATAAAAAAAGGGCATTTTCAAAGTCTTGAAATGACTTTAAAAATGCCCTTTTTGATTCTTTTTAATCCAACAGCAGCAAGCCGAAGTATTTGACAAATTCGTTTTTGTCTTTTCTTGTTTCCATCTGAAAGCCCTGTTTGCGGACGGTGGCGAAAACGTCGATACCGGCGCTTTCCATGGAAGGCCTTGTGGCCGTACATTTCTTGGGCGGTAAAGGAGGATTGCACTCCGTGCAGATACTGCAAGGCCCGGCCCAATAGGCGAAGGCCCGGTAATAACCGGCTTTAAAGGCGGTTTTTTCCGCTTTCAGCATCAGCTTCTGGAAGCTATGGGTCGGCGGCGCACCTTCGATAAGCAGCGCTTTTTTGTACTCCCCGAGCTTCGTCCCGGTTTCATCGTAATTGGGGCTGTGGGGTGGGCAGTGCTTATCGCCAAAGGACGAACAGCCGAAACGGCAGTGATCCTTCACCCAGGAAGAAGCCACCACCTCTTTGGGGTCAATCTTCGTCACCGAGCGGATTTCCAGCTTTTTCAGATCGGCAATGAGGCGATCCTCCATAGTTAAAGTCAGTTTTTCCAGCGCCTCCGGCTCTTTGGCGGCGAAGATCACCGAAAGGCCGTCGGTCACCGTGACAAGGGGCGTCGCCGTAAGCCCCTGCTTTTTGCAGAATTCCGCCACATCTTCCCGGCGCAGAAGACCGGAAACACCGTTTTTCCTATATTTCGCGTAAGCCTCCACCGCCGAAGCCAAAGACAGATCACCGTCAAATGCGCCGAAAAAGGCGATGATACCCCCTTCGCCGAGAGGCGGCAATTCTTCCGTTACTTCGTCGGTCAGCCAAAGACCGGCTTCGCCCTCGGTTTCAAAGGTGAGTCCTTCGCTCTGTTTTTCCAGAGCTTTTGCCAGCGGTTCCAGAGATTTTCCGGCCCGGAGTCCGCCGGAAAGCTCCGAAACAAAAGCGGAAAAGCGTTCCGCCGTGAAGGCCCTCCCCTTTTCCTCCGAGAGAAAGC
>JBJDXI010000170.1:0-31829 GCA_051866595.1 Clostridia bacterium | reverse complement strand
TTTCGTTGGCGGCGATCATGCACTCCTCGATGATGCTTTCGGCTCTGCCCTGATGCCGCTTGCGGATCTCCACCGGCTCCCCTTTTTCGTCAAGGATCACCTTGGCTTCGGGGAAATCAAAGGTCAGCGCACCGCGGCGGGTCCGCTTGGCGGTGAGCACTTTCCGCAATTCATCAAGGTTAAAAAACAGTTCCTTCAAACCGGCGTATTTTTCCGTCAGCGCCGCATCGCCGTCCAGCACGGCGTTGACATCGTCATAGGTCATCCGGGCGGCAGTACAAATCACCGATTCAAAAATATCAAAATCAACGACACGGCCTTTGGCGTCGATCTCCATGGCGCAGGAGAGGGTCAGCCGGTCCTCTTTGGGATTGAGGCTGCAAATGCCGTTGGAGAGTTCTTTGGGAAGCATCGGCAGAACACGGTCGGGGAAATAGACGCTGGTTCCCCGACGGTAGGCCTCTTTATCCAAGGGCGAGCCCACGGGCACATAGTGCCCCACATCAGCGATATGAACGCCCAGCAGAAAATGGCCGTTTTCCGCCATGGTCAGAGACACGGCGTCATCAAGGTCACGGGCGTCGGCGCCGTCAATGGTAATCAGCGTTTCCTTTCGCAGATCACGTCGTCCTTCCAGGTCTTTTTCACGGATCACGCCTACGGCTCTCGCCGATTGCAGGACGTTTTCCGGAAAAGTCTCCGGCAGCTGATATTTGCGGATCACCGTTTCCATATCGGTGCCGGGCTGATCCTTGCGGCCGATGATATCGACGATCTTCCCTTTCATCACCCGGCTTTTCTCCGCCCAGGAGGTCACCTCGGCAACGACGACATCGCCGTCCTCGGCGCCGCCGTTGAGACTTTTGGGAATGGCCACACAGCGGGAAATCCGTTTTTCCTCGGGAATCACCAGACCGCCGCCGGCATCGGCGGCAAAGACGCCGATGATGCGGGAATTGGCGTGGGAGAGGATCTTCGTCACCTCCCCTTCGTCCTTGCCGTTGACAAAGTTCTGCTCCTTCACCACACGGACGAGAACTCTGTCGTTATGGAGGGCGCCGTGGAGATCCGAAGCGTGAATGAACAGATCGCCCCGGTTTTCAATATCGGGAACAAAGAAGGCATAGCCTCCGCTTTTTCCCTCAATACGGCCGGAGAGCAGTCCCATGTGGCGGCAGAGGCCGTAGCGTTTCTTCTTGCTCATCAGCACGAGACCTTCGGTCTCCAGCTCCCGCAGTGTATCAAAGAATAAAGTCAGGTTCTCATCCTCCACTTCCATGGCGGAAAGAAGGTCT
Organism: Clostridia bacterium; assembly: GCA_051866595.1. GTDB lineage: Bacteria > Bacillota > Dehalobacteriia > UBA7702 > UBA7702 > UBA7702. Next base: position 30,534 of record JBJDXI010000170.1, on the reverse strand, counting down.
TCGGCCTTCATCGGCAGAAAGTCCTTCTGTTCCATGAAATTGAGGATCCGCTGTCTCATAGGTTTCACTCAGATCTCCGTTTCCTTTCTGATATGAAGAACATAGCTTTTAGACAATGCGTCGTCGATGAGACCGTCGATATCGAGGTTCTTTTCCATTTCCAGACAATCCTCCAGGGAAGGACGGATCTTGGGATATTCCGGCAGGAAAATGGTGCAGCAATCCTCATAAGGACGGATGGAAATATCAAAAGTACCGATCTTTTTGGCGATGTCGATGATCTCTTCCTTATCGAAACAGCACAGCGGACGCAGAACCGGCATGGAAATGGCCTGATTAATGGCGTACATACTTTCCACGGTCTGGCTGGCCACCTGACCGACGGATTCGCCGGTAAAGATCACTTTGGCGCCGCGTTCCTCGGCGATGCGCTGAGCGATGCGGTACATAAAACGGCGCATCATCGTAATGGTATATTCTTCTCTGCATTTTTCGCGAATGGCCATCTGAATATCGGTAAAATGAACGACATGAAGTTTGAGTCCCGCGTTGGAATATTTCGCCAGAACGCCGGCGAGATCCACCACTTTTTCCTTGGCCCGCTCGCTGGTATAGGGGAAGGAATGGAAGTGGATCATTTCCACCTTCACCCCGCGCTTCATGGCGAGATAGGCGGTGACGGGGCTGTCGATGCCCCCGGAGAGCATCACCACGCCTTTGCCGCTGGTGCCCACGGGGAGACCGCCGGCCATGGGAATGGTCTGACCGAAGACATAAATGCCCTCTTTCCGCACTTCAATATCGACCCGTTCATCGGGATGGCGTACATCTACGGTATATTCTTTCCCCAACTGCGGCAGAACCATACCGCCGATTTTCTGACTCAGCTCCGGCGAGATCAGCGGGAAGGTCTTGTCACTGCGGCGGCTTTCAAATTTGAAGGTGCCGCCCTGGGGCAGGGAGTTCACAAGGACGGTTTTCGCCGCTTCGGCAATTTCCGAGAGTTCACAGTCTCGGGGGCACTCGATGACGGGGCTCACGGAATAAAGGCCGAACACCGTTTTCAGCCGTTCCACCGTTTCTTCCAGATCGTTGTCGAGACGCACCCACAACCGTCCCCAGGTGCTCAGCACTTCCTTATCGGGGAGGGCCCGGCGGATGTTCGCCTCCAGCTTCGTGATAAACTGGCCCTTGTTCTTACCTTTTAAACCCAATTCTCCGTAACGGATCAATAATAATTTATACATTACTTTTTACCTCTCATCATCCGGATCATATCCACGCCGCGTTTCACGGCCTTTGCCACGGTTTCCATATCTTCCGCCGCCGTATCGTCGCCGAAGCTGAAACGCAGAGAACCGTCACGTTCATCGGCGGAAAGTCCCATGGCCGTCAACGTCTCACTGCCGCTCTTGGTGTTATTATGGCAGGCCGAGCCCTGGGAAACATATATTTTCTGTCCTTCCAGATAATGGAGCAGGACTTCGCTTTTGATGCCGGCAAAGCGCAGGTTCAAAATGTGGGCGGCGCTTTCCTTTTCATCGCCGTTGATCTCAAAATCCACGCCGGCTTCGTTCAAAGCATCAAGCAGGGATTCTTTTACCTGCCGCAGATGTTCGTTCTTGGCTTCCCGATCGGCCAGGCTGATCTTTGCCGCCAGACCCAAAGCGCCGATGTAGGCGAAATTTTCCGTCCCGGCCCGGAGTCCCCGTTCCTGACCACCGCCATAGATCAGCGGAGCAATACGAAGTCCCTCCCGGATATACAGACCGCCGACGCCCTTGGGGGCGCCGAGCTTATGACCGCTCAGAGAAAAAGTATCAATGCCGGTTTTTTTCAGGTCAATGGGGATTCTTCCGTAGCCCTGAACGCCGTCCACATGAAAGACGCAGTCGGGATTCACCCCGTGAACGATTTCGGCAATTTCCTTTAAAGGAAACACCGTACCGACTTCGTTATTAACCATCATCACGGCGCAGACCAGGGTATCTTTGGTCATGGCTCTTTTCAGCTGTTCCAAGTCGAGGCGGCCTTTTCGGTCCACGCCGATCTTCGTCAGGCGGAAGCCCTGTTCTTTTTCGAGATATTCCATCACGCGCAGCACCGAGGGATGCTCCACCGCCGAGCAGATCAGATGGTTTCCCCGCTTGCGGTAGTTTTCCGCGACCCCGCGGAGAACGGTATTGTTGCTTTCCGAACCGCAGGAGGTAAAGTAAACCGTTTCCTCTTTGACTTTAAGACTTTTCGCCAGGATACGGCGGCTTTCGGTGATGATCTTTTCCGAGGCGATGCCCAGATCGTAGAGAGACGACGGATTTCCGAAATGATCCGCCATCGTATCGGCGATAAACTTCTGTACCTCCGGTTTCACCGGCGTTGTGGCCGAGTGATCCAAATATATCATAGCTGCGCTCCTTCGTTGTTCCATTTGTTCTGTATCAACCGGGAAAACCGATCAAGACGGCTTGCCCTCTTTATCGGCGTTCTTTTTCAACTTAATATTATAACATAAAATCACAGCGGAAAAAAGCCCCGATTCCACGGGTTTTCCTGAGACTCCTTCAAAAAAAGGAACGGCATTACCACCGTCCCATCTTTTCCGTATTCATAAAAAACGCTTTTCCTTCATCAGAACATCAGCAGATACAAGGGCAGAAAAGCGACAAAAGGCACAACACTCCCGGCAATGAGCTGGGGCAGTGTATGGCGCTTCATCTTCAGACTGGCGATAAACGCCGGAACCGCCAGCAGGAGAAAGAGCGCCGAAGCAACATACTGCCGAAAGAAGAGCAGCAACACAACGGGGCCGAAAATGCCGCAGGCGTGACCGCTGATTTTGCGGTGAAAGATTTTGTTCACGGCGGTGATCAGCACCCCCGAAAGAAAATACTCCCAATAGATCAGCTGCAAAGCTCTGGCCGCGTGGAGCCAGAACCCCGTCATCATCCCCAGAAGATAACCGGCCACCGCGAAAATCATCGCCAGCGTCCGCTGTCCCTCCCGGCCTTTGTCTTTAAAACCGGGAATGTATTTTTGTAAGGGATAGACCAAAAGGGGCAAAACCACAAGAAAAACAAGGCTGAGAGTGAACGCGCCGGTGGGAGAGAAAATCTCCGGCACAGACAGAAACAGAAAAACCAGCATCAAACCGGCCATCAACGGTGCCACAGTGATTGTGCGCATCGCGAAATAAAAAGAATCCCTCACGTTATTCCGCTCCTTTTTCCAAGCGCAGTCCGTGAACTGCTTCTTCTTTCCGTTCCGTCACCGCCACAGCGCCGACGGCCACGGCATTGATCCCCACATGACAGGCGATACTGCAAGAGAGAGGCACATAGTAAACGGATTTATCGGGGAAAGCCGCCTGCACAAAGCGGAGCCAGCGCAGAGCGTCTTCCTCCTGTTCAAAGGTGCCGGCGGTGGCCACCATCACCTGTTCTTCGGGGATCTCCCCAAACCGGGCGGCGATGTCGGCGCGGACAGCCTCGATCATTTTTTTCCCGCTCTGCTTGTTTCCCCTCACTTTGGAAAAGAGATCCAGCTTTTCCCCTTGAATCGTCAGGATCGGCTTGATATTCAGCATACTGCCGATGGCCGCGGCGGCGGGTGTGACCCGACCGGTCTTTTTCAGGTATTTCAATGAATCCACCGTCAGATAGATGGTGGCGTCCATTGCCGTTTGTTCAAGATATTCTTTGATTTCCCTGCCGGACCGTCCTTGATCCGCAAGGTTTTTGGCGTCCAGCACCGCCTCGAGAAGAGTCGCGGAAATCCGGTGGTTATCAGCAACCCATACCCTGGATTCATATTCCGAGGCCAGCTGCACCGCGTTGTGACAGGAGGCGCTCAGGCCGCTGGACATGGGGATATAGACCAGCTCATCGTAGCCGTCATTTAAAATCCGCTCCCAAAGGGCCATCACATCCCCGGGAGAAGGCTGAGAGGAAGAAACTTCTTTTCCCTGCCGCAGGGCGTCGTGAAGCTGGCCGTGGGTAATATCCACGCCCTCAAAATAGACGTTTTCCTCCACGATCACGGGCATCGGCAGCACATAAATGCCACGCTTTTCCCCTTCCTCCACGGTGAGACCGCTGTTGGTATCGGTCAAAATCGCTGTTTTCATCCGGTTCTCCTTATCATTGACAAAATCCCGAATCACGGTAAAATAATATGAGACAACTGTACCATATTCATTAAGATTGCACAAGAGCAAAATGTGATACAAATCAAAAGAAATTGTACCATATTACAGAAAGGGAAAAGAATGGATAAACGTAAAGAAGCCAATCTCCGGGTCAAGATCCGCATTACCAAAGCGCTGTTGGAACTGATGCATAAAAAAAGCTTCGCCGATATTTCCATTTCTGAGATTATCCGCAGCGCCGGTGTGGCCCGGGTCTCTTTTTACCGCAATTACGCTTCCAAGGAAGATGTTCTGCTGACCCTCATCGATGACGTTCTGGAGGATTTCCGGTCTTCCGACGACCACGAGGAGGAGGAACCCTATACCTACCGGAATATCTACCGACGGTTCGCCTATTTCAAAAAGTACGCCCCCTATGTACTGGATCTCTATAACTTCGGTTACGGTTCCATCCTGCTGGAAAAGATCAACCGGTTTCATGAGGAAACCGCCGGCACCATGCCCATCAGCTCCATTGAGAAGTACAAGCTGTATATGTATACCGGAGCAATGTTCAACACCGCCATCGAATGGCTCCGTAACGGCGCCAAAGAGAGCGTAACCGATATTGCAAAGCTTTTCTGTGAAACAACGGGACTCTGCGGCGTTGAGTAAAAACACCTCCGGGCCTTTTCTTTGTTATCCTGCCCCGAAAACCCCTTTTTCATCAAAACCCCGCACAGAAAAAAACAAAGCTGACTCAAAAGTTCATTTCGAGTCAGCCTCAAGGGCGTCTCAAGACGGCTTGGAATCGACAAATTTGCCGATTATCAGCCGTTTTGGGACGCCCTCACGCTTTTTACAGTTTTTCAAGCAAGGTTTCAATGGCTTTGTTCAGCTGATTATCCACGGCGGGATCCAGCGTGTAGATCAGGCGGATGTCATCACCGTTGAGCTCTTCTTCCACATCGGGAGTGACGCCCACCTCATGAATCTTGTTTTTATCGGGGCTTAAATATTCCGCCGTGGTGACTTTCACCGCCGCGCCATCGGCCAGCGAATAAATGGTCTGAATGATACCCTTGCCGAAGGTCGTCGTTCCCACCACCGTGGCCCGGTCGTTTTCCTTCAGTGCGCCGGTGAGGATTTCCGAGGCCGAAGCGCTGTTCTCATTGACCAGCACCACCAGGGGATAGGCGCAGGGATTGGTGTTTTCCGCGTCGTAAACAGTCTCGTTATCCTTTTCTTCCACCCAGAGGATATGGTCGCCCTGAGTGAGGAAATAATCCGCGATCTGAATCACCGAAGAGACACTGCCACCGGGATTGTTCCGCAGATCCAGCAGGATACCACGGATCGTGCCCTGTTTTTCCAGAGAAGCGATGGTTTCCTCCAGCTCCGCTGGGGTGTTATCGGCGAAGGTGGAGATACTGATATAAGCAATGCCCTCCTGCCCCTCAAGGAAGGAACCGTCCACCGAGGGAATGTCAATCTGCCGGCGGTCCATCTCGAAGGTGAGAATTTCACCGTCACGACGGACCTCCATGACAAAGTGGCTTTCCTCCCCGCGTTTGATGAGGGTGGCGATTTCGTCAGCGGAAGCACCGGCCATATCCTCTCCGTTGATACGGACAATTTCATCACCGGCCAAAAGTCCGGCCTCAAAAGCCGGCGTCCCTTTGATCGGCGCCATCACCACGGTGTATTCCGCGCCGGCCTCGGTGGTCAGATAGATGCCCAGACCCTCATAGGAGCCGCTGACCTCCTCCATCAAATCGTTATAATCCTCTTCATCGAGGTAATAGGAATAAGGATCCTCCAACTCATTGATCATTCCGGCAATGGCCCCCTCGGCTTTTTCGGAAAAGGAAAGCGGATTCAGACTGTAATGATCCAATATCTTCACGGTCTGAAGCAGGTTTCCCACATTGCCGATATTGAAAAATACCACCGCTAAAAAAATCAGCAAAGCGGCGAAAATCGTGGCGAAAACACCGGTGACGATCCCTTTCGCGTATGTTTTATCTTTCAAACAGATCACTCCTTAGCTGCAATATATGCGAAAATCAACACAGATATACAAAAGAAGAGGCTTGCCGCAAAAGTCAAACTCTGGGCAAGCCTTCGTTTCTGCCGTTATCGGGAAATGTAACCCCAGGGACTTACGTGGGAACCGTTGACCCTCACCTCAAAATGAAGATGATTCCCGGTAGAGGAACCGGTGGTGCCGACACCGCCGATCTGCTGCCCCCGGCTCACCGTCTGCCCCACACTGACATTGATGGAAGACATATGAGCGTAAAGGGTAGCGATATTGCTGCCGTGGCTGATAATCACATAGTGACCGTAACCGGTGGATAAGTTCTTCACCAGAATCACCGTGCCGCTTTCCGCCGCCAGCACCGGAGTGCCCGCCGGCGCCGCGAGGTCAATCCCGGTATGCATTTTCCGCTGTCCGGAAATGGGATGAATCCGGTAACCGTAATTGGAAGTCAGCGTTCCGCTGATGGATAAAGGCCAGGTAAACACACCGCTGCCGGTGTAGGTATAACCGGGATCCGCCGTGGACAGCGTGGAAAAATAGGAATTGATTTCCGAAGCGATGCTATTGGACTGGGCCGCCATTTCATCAATTTCCTTTTCCAAAGCGGCCTGTTCGCTTTCAAGCTGATCCAGAAGGGCCACTTTGGCCTCGGCCTGTTTGGCGTATTCCGCTTCTTCGGCCTCTTTTTGCTGCTGCAAAGCGAGGATTTCGTTGCGGGTGCGTTCCAGCTCGTTGAGTTTTTCTTCAGCCAAAGCTTTATTCTCCTGAATGGAGTCGATGATTTTCTGATCCTGTTCCACGATTTTGGAGAGGAAAATAAAACCGGAAATAAAGTCCTGAATATTCTCGGAACTGAACAGCACATCCATATAGGAAATATCGCCGTTTTTATAGATGGCGCAGACCCGGGTCTGCAAATCCGCCTGAGACTGTTCCAGCTCCGCCTTGATGCGGTCGTATTCCTCCTGCTGTTTCGCGAGGTTTTCTTCGGCCACCGCCAGCTCACCGTAAAGACGGGTAATCTCCGACTGTACCGTATCGAGGCTGGCGTTGATGGAATCCAGCTGAGCCTGGGCCTGACTCTGGGCGTTTTTGTTATCTTCCAGATCGGACTGCTTATCCTTGATCTGAGAGTCAATCTCCTTTTTCTGATCCTGTAAATCCTCAACTTTGGAAGCGGAAACACCGATACTGAAAGCGAGGAGGGAAATCACAGCGATCAAAAGAACGATCAGAGGTTTTTTACTGTTTTTTATCATAAACATATCACTTTCTTTTCAAGGGAAATCATCGTTTTTTCGCGCGTTCTTTCAAATATACGTTCAGCGACAGGAGAGAACCGGCGGAACCGAGGAAAATCCCCATGAGAATCATCGCGGCGAAAATATACAGGAAATCCATATTCACACTGACAAGGCTCATAAAGACCAAAAGCCCGCTGAGCTGATCAATCACAAGGCTGTAAGCGCCGTAAAGAAGCGCCACGGCGATAACCCCGCCGAAAAAGCCCATGACCATCCCGGCAATACAGAAGGGCCAGCGGATATACCAGTTGGAAGCGCCGACATAGCGCATAATGAAAATTTCCGATTTGCGGCTGGCCACGGTGATTTTGATATTGAAGGCCACAATCACGATGGAGGCAATGACCAGAAAAGCGATGAGGGCAATACCGAAATAGCGCACCCATTTCAGCATGGTGAAAAGGTTATCCACAGTTTCACCGCCGTATTTGGCGTCTTCCACACCGGAAAGTCCTTCCACCTGGCCGGCGATGGGGGCCACCAGATCGGCCTCATCCACGGTGATCATATAAGAATCGGGCAGGGGATTCTGACCCAAAGACGCCAGAAGATCTTCCGGCGTTTCCCCGAGCTGATCCGCCATATCGGCGAGAGCCTCTTCCCGGGAAACGAAGGTGACGGTATTCACCCCGTCAATACCGCGGATGGTGCTCATCAGCTCCGTGGCCGCGGCGCTGTCCACGCCTTCTTCAATAAAGGCCTGAATTTCCACGGTGGATTCAATATCACCGGCAAACTTGTCCACATTCATCACCAGCACCGTAAAGACGCCGCAGACGAAGAGCGTCAGCGCAATGGTGGCAATGGAAGCGATGCTCATGGCGAGATTCCGCCGCAGGGACTGGAACGCTTCCACAAAGAAACGTCTAAAGGATCGCAACTTCATGGTAGCCTCCTTCCGCTTCGTCATACACAATTTGCCCTTCATCGAGCATAATGACACGCTTTTTCATCTGATTCACAATATCCTTGGCGTGAGTCGCCATAACGATGGTGGTTCCTTTTTCGTTGATGCGCTGCAAAACATCCATCAGCTCCCAGGCGTTCTGGGGGTCCAGATTCCCGGTGGGTTCATCGGCAATCAGAATCGCCGGACGGTTCACCAGAGCCCGGGCAATGGCCACACGCTGCTGTTCCCCGCCGGAGAGCTCCGAAGGGAAGCTGGCGGCCTTGTCGCTGAGTCCCACCACTTCCAGAATTTCGGGAACGCGTTTGCGGATGTCCTGGCGCTTACATTCCGTTACTTCCATGGCGTAAGCGACGTTGTCGTATACATTTTTTTTGGGCAGCAGCCGGTAATCCTGAAACACCATACCCATGGAACGGCGGTGTTTCAGCAGTTCACGCCGTTTGATCTTGCGCAGACTGCGGCCGTTGACGATAATTTTACCGCCGGTGGCGATTTCTTCCCGGAAGAGCAGGCGGATCAGAGTGCTTTTCCCGGCGCCGCTGGCGCCGCAGAGAAAGACAAATTCACCGGTCTCAATTTCCATTGAAATGTTATCTAGGGCCAAATGTCCGTTTTGATATTTCTTGGACACGCCCTGCAGGCTGATCATTTTCACATTTCCTCCTGATTAAACAATAAAGATTCATTGTAATTATACCATAGGATTTTAAAAATGCACGTCCAAAATCGACCTTTTTCGGAAAAAATGACCAATTTTATGCAAAAATAAATGCATTTTAAAACTTATTTCACTCTTTATTCACAGAATTTCCATAAAACACGCGGCTCCTGGAGGCCATCTCTTTTTTCTAAGCATACCATTCTTTTTATCGAATCTTAACGAAGAAACCACGTTTTTTTTATGAAAATTCAAGAATTCGCTTCATGCCGGATTTCTTGAGAGAAAAAAGGATCTTTCGCCCCTTCCTCTTGACTTTTTTCGCCATCAATACTATCATTTTGGTATATGGCTTGGAGAGAAAGAAGGAAATTTCATGAAGATTTTAGCGTTATACAGCAGCCCCCATCAGGGGCAAAGCAATTCCAGTTACCTCTTGGACGTGATCATTGACGAAATCAACCGCAGCGGGAACCACTCGATCCTGAAATGCGATTTAACAAAAATGAACATCGGCACCTGCATCAACTGCGGCGTGTGCCGCCGCCCGGGAAACAACGGCTGTTTCCAGAAAGACGATATGCAGCAGATTGCCGCCGCCATTGCCGAAGCGGATTACGTTTTTATGGCGACACCCCTCTACTGGTGGAACATCAGCGCCACGCTGAAAGGCTGCATCGACCGTTTTTACGGCATCCCCTTTTCCCAGTTCAAAGGAAAGACTTTCCACCTCGTCATGACCGGGGAATCGGATCCCAGTAACATCGGCTATTCCCTTGTGGAACAGTCCCTTTCCAGCGTCTGCGGCTACATCGGCGCCCACCTGAAAACCTTTTTCGCCGGCGCTTCGGTAAACACCATTCCCGCCTGGAACAACGACCGTCTGATCGCCCGGGCCAAAGAAGTGGGCAGAAGTTTTAACTGAGGTTTTTGATTTATGATTTGCAAACACTGCGGCTACGACGTGATGAAAGGCATTGATTATTGCACCAACTGCGGTGAACCCATGCCCAAACCCGTAGAAGAAGAGAAACAGGAAGAAAAAGAAGTTCTGCCGGATTACACCGAGAAGGAATTTGCCAAAAATTACATTCCCTATTCCGTGCGGCTGGCCATTCACACCGGCACCATCATGTCTTATTTTTACGCCGCCCTCTACATCATTCTGTCCGTCGGCGGCATGATTCTTCTGGGTAAAATCACTTTTATCGACACGCTGTTTCTCATCGTTTCCGTGGTTCTGGCCCTGCTGACGTTGGGATTCCACCGCAAGAAAAACACTTTCTGCGCCGTGGTGATCACCGCCGTTTCCGTTCTTTTTTCTATTTACTGTTTCGTTTCTTTCCGGCAGATTACGTTCATCTGGATTTTCGCCGGAATCTTAGGCTGTTACGGGACGATGAAATACAATAAACTGTGGAACGATTACAAAAAGAAAGGCATCCTGCCGAAGAAACTGGATTAAAAACGGGAGCGCTTCCGCGCCCGTTTTTCATTTCAACGCACTGCTATCATCTGAAAGCAACGCACCGCATCATCCACACCGTTTCGTTTTGTACTGCGGTTTCGAATTCCTTCTTTGGGCCGTTCAGCTACCGTTCAGGGTTTGGCTACGGTTTAACAGATCTTTTTTTACAGTTCATTTCTTTTGGGAGCTTGTTCTTTTGGGCGCCAAAAGAACCAAAAGCATGGGGGTTTCGATTCCCCCACACCCCTAAAACGACTCGGGGACGAGTTCCCCGAGACCCCTCCCGGACTACATCTCATCTTCTTAGTTCTTCTCTTTTTTTTCTTTTAATGCTTTTACTTTTCCTCTATTTCTGTTTTCTTCTGCTGTTATATATTTGTAGCGGCATCCGGCACCTGTACTGTTTTGTTGTTCCGCTTCCGGATTCATATACCGGAACCGCAACTGTTCCTTAAAATATTTTTCAAGGAAATCCCAAAGAATTTTGGCTATGTTAATAAAAAAACTGTCTTTACCCAAAAAAAGGCCGCTTGACGCGGCCTTTTTTGTTTCGGTTAATTCAATTCCTTCATCACTTCATCGGCAAAGGCGGCGGTGGTTACGCCGTTTTTCGTGCCGTCGGCAAAGATGCCTCTGGCCGTGACGGCGTTGATCGCCGCTTTCATGGCGTCACATTCCTTCTGATAACCGATGTGGGAAAGGAGCATCGCCGCCGCCGTCATCACCGAACGGGGGTCGGCGTAGTCACCCAGACCTTCTTCAATGAGGCGGGGCGCGGAGCCGTGAATGGCCTCAAACATGGCGAAACGGTCGCCGATGTTGGCGCTGCCGGCGGTGCCGACGCCACCCTGGAGCTGAGCCGCTTCGTCGGTAATGATGTCGCCGTAGAGATTGGGCAGAACAAAGACCTGGAACTGGGAACGAATCGCGGGGTTCACCAGATTGGCGGTCATGATGTCAATATACCAGTCGTCGGCGGTAATGCCGGGATAATCCGCCGCCACCTCATGGCAGAGAGCAGAGAAAAGACCGTCGGTCTTCTTTAAAATATTGGCTTTGGTAACAATGGCCACGTTGGTCTTGCCGTTGGCCTTGGCGAAATCGAAGGCCGCCCGGGCGATGCGCTTCGTCCCCGGATGGGTCGTGCATTTGAAATCCATGGCCAGCTCGCCGGGGATTTCCACGCCCCGGGAACCGAGAACGTATTCCCCTTCGGTATTTTCCCGGTAGAAAGTCCAGTCGATGCCCAGCTCGGGAATGGAGACCGGCCGCACGTTGGCGTAGAGATCCAGCTCACGGCGGAGCGTCACATTGGCGCTTTCCAGATCACCGCCCTTCGGCGTGGTGGTGGGACCTTTGAGCAGAACGTCACATTTTTTGATTTCCGCCAGCACATCTTCGGGTACCGCCGCGTTTTTCGCCAGACGGTTTTCAATGGTAAGCCCCTCAATATCCCGAAGCTCCACGCGACCTGCGGCGATGGGCTCTTTCAACAGCTTTTTCAATACCCGACCGGTTTCGGAGACAAGGCAGGGGCCGATGCCGTCACCGCCGATGAGGCCGATGACGATTTTTTCTTTATGGGCAAAATCCGTCTTTTCCGCCCCCTGATTCATGCGGTCGCACCGTTCCAGCTGTTCTCTGAGCAAGGTTTCAAAGGCTTCACAGGCTTTTTTCATATAAGTTTCGCGTTGGGTCATCATTCTCCACACTCCTTCGTATAACCCGGCAGGCCGCCGGCTTTCAGCATCGCGATCTGACGCGGTGTAAAATTACAGTTCAATCGGATGGAACGATCCTTCACCAAAGCAACCATCTCGCCCCGTTCCATCCCTTCAAAAATATGTTCCAGCGTCACCGTATCGCCCTCGCCGATGAATTCCTTATCGGCGGGGTCGGCAAAGGTCAGAGGCAGGATCCCGCCGTTGATGAGGTTCGCCGCGTGGATGCGGGCGAAGGACGCCGCAATGACACAGCGTACGCCGAGGTACATAGGCACCAGGGCGGCGTGTTCCCGGGAGGAACCCTGTCCGTAGTTGACGCCGCCGATGATGATGCTTTCCCCCAGCGCTTTGGCGCGTTCGGGGAATTTTTCGTCGCAGACGGTAAAGCAGAATTCCGAGAGCTTCGGAATATTGGAGCGATACGGCAAAATCTTAGCCCCGGCGGGCATGATATGGTCGGTGGTGATATTGTCGCCCACCTTCAGCGCCACCGGCAGAGAGAGGCGATCCGTCACCTTGGGACAAGTGGGGAAAGGTTTGATATTGGGGCCCCGCACCACTTCCACTTTGGCGGCTTCTTCCGCGGTCGCCGGCGGCAGAACGCCCCGGTCGTCAATGAAAAAGGTCTTTGGCATCGTCACTTTAACCGCATCTCCCAAGGTACGGGGATCGGTAAAATGACCGGTGAGAGCCGAAGCCACCGCCGTTTCCGGTGAAACGAGATAGACGTTAGCGTCGGCGGTGCCGCTGCGGCCGAGGAAGTTGCGGTTGAAGGTCCGCAGACTCACACCGCCGGAATTGGGCGAAGCCCCCATGCCGATACAGGGGCCGCAGGCACATTCCAGCACCCGGGCGCCGGAAGCGATGATGTCACTTAACGCGCCGCAATCGGAAAGCATCCGCAGAACCTGTTTGGAACCTGGGGAGACCGTAAGGCTCACCGAATCCGCCACGGTTTTGCCTTTGAGCATCGCCGCCACCTTGAGCATATCCAGCAGCGAAGAATTGGTGCAGGAACCGATGCAGACCTGATCCACGGCGATGTCACCGAGATCGGCCACGGCGGTGATGTTGTCGGGGCTGTGAGGACAGGCCGCCAAGGGTACGAGGGTATCAAAATCCAGCTCGATGACGCGGTCATAAACGGCATCGTCATCGGCGGCCAGAGGAACGTAATCCTCTTCCCGGCCCTGAGCTTTCAGAAACGATCGGGTCACTTCGTCGCTGGGGAAGATGGAGGTTGTCGCCCCCAGCTCCGTTCCCATATTGGTAATGGTGGCCCGCTCCGGCACCGAAAGACCGGCGATGGCCGGGCCGCCCCATTCGATGATACTGCCGACACCGCCTTTGACGGAAAGAATTTCCAGAATTTTCAGACTGACGTCCTTGGCGGAAACGTAAGGCGGCAGTTTGCCCGTGCAATGGACTTTGATCATCTTTGGCATGGTGATGTAATAAGCGCCGCCGCCCATGGCCACGGCCACATCCATGCCCCCGGCGCCCATGGCCAGCATCCCGAGGCCGCCACCGGTGGGGGTGTGGCTGTCGGAGCCGATCAGCGTCTGACCGGGAATACCGAACCGTTCCAGATGCACCTGATGACAGATGCCGTTGCCGGGACGGGAAAACCAGATCCCGTGTTTTTTCGCCACGCTCTGAATGTAGCGGTGGTCATCGGCGTTTTCAAATCCGCACTGCAAAGTGTTATGGTCGATATAGGCAACGCTCCGCTTGGTTTTCACCCGGTCGATGCCCATGGATTCAAATTCCAGATACGCCATGGTACCGGTGGCGTCCTGGGTCAACGTCTGATCGATGCGAAGACCGATCTGTTCTCCGGGAATCATCTCCCCGGAAACGAGATGGGACGCGATAATTTTTTGAGCCAGTGTTTCAGACATCTTTTTCTTCCTCCATTCCCAAAATGCTTTCGGCGGCCCGGCGCAGATGCTCATCGGTAAGTCGCTGGCTTTCCTCAGCGTCGCCCCGGGCAATGGCCTCATAGATGGCCCGATGTTCCGCCGCGGCCTTTTTCGCCCGATCCGCTGAGGATACCGACAAACGGCGGTAACGGGCAATCTTCCGATGGAGTGGAATCAGCGTGTCCGCCAACAGCGGATGACCGCTCATGGCGCAGATCTGGCGGTGAAAAGCGTCGTCACAGAGCTTAAGGCCATCGCCGTCGCATTGAGCCACGGCTTCTTCCTGCCGATCCACAATCTCTTTCAGACGGGCGAGACCTTCGCTGTCGGCGGCCTCGGCGGCAAACCGGGCGGCAAGCCCCTCAATGCGACCGCGAATCAGCATAATGTCTTTCAGGTCTTCTTTCAACACACCCCGAACCACCATGCCGTGTTCCGTCATTTCCACCAGATGCTCCTGCTCCAGACGGTGAAGAGCCTCTCTCACCGGGGTACGGGAAATGTTCCGTTCCTTCACCAGATCCATTTCTTTCAAAGCGTCGCCGGGAAGGTATTTTCCCGAGACGATGTCATTTTCCAATTCTTCAAAGAGCGTATCCGCTCTGGTTTTCGCGAGATAAGGTTTCATCGATTTCCCTCCCCTCAAGGCATGGGTAGTTCACCGTGGGTGAGCTCACTGATTTTTTCTTCCAGCTCCCGGGTGGTCAGCGTCGTCTGGCGGCCGTCGGCGTACTGGGTGTCGATCCATTCTTTCAATTCCGTTACCAGCGGATCGTGTTTCCGCACCGCTTCTTCCTCGGTAAGACCGTAGTTCTGATTGATCCAATAGGCAATCCCGGCCAGACCGGAATTTTTGCCCAGCAGCACCGCGGCGGGACGGCCCAAGAGCTTTTCCGTATCGAAAATATTGTAGATTTCCTGATCTTTCATGAGCCCGTCGGCGTGGATGCCAGCTCTCGTCACATTGAAACTGCGTCCAACAAAGGGCGTGCGGTTGGGGATTTCATAGCCGACCTCCTTCCGGAAGAAATCGGCGATTTCCGTGATCACCGTGGTGTCCATGCCGTCGAGGGTTCCCCGAAGGGACGCGTATTCAAAGATCATGGCTTCCAGAGGAATGTTCCCGGTGCGCTCACCGATGCCCAGCAGAGAGCAGTTCACCGCCGAAGCGCCGTAGAGCCACGCCGTGGAGGCGTTGGTCACCGCTTTATAAAAATCGTTGTGGCCGTGCCATTCCAGATGCTCGCTGGGCACATCGGAATACTGCTGGAGACCGTAGATAATCCCCGGCACGCTTCGGGGCAGGGCCACCTCGGTAAAGGGAATCCCGTAGCCCATGGTATCGCAGGCCCGGATCTTCACAGGGATTCCGGCCTGACGGGAAAGACTCATCAGCTCATTAACAAAGGGAACCACAAAGCCGTAAAAGTCCGCCCGGGTGATGTCCTCCAGGTGACAGCGGGGCGTTACCCCGGCGTCAAAGGCGTCGCAGACCGTGGCCAGATACTGCTCCATGGCCTCGCGGCGGGTCATTTTCATCTTTTTGAATATATGATAATCACTGCAGCTCACGAGGATGCCCGTTTCCTTGATGCCCATTTCCTTGACGAGCTTGAAATCCTCACGGCTGGCCCGGATCCAGGTGGTGATTTCCGGGAAGCGTAGGCCCAGATCCATACATCTGCGAATGGCTTCGCGGTCGGTCTCGCTGTAAATAAAGAATTCCGTCTGGCGGATAATGCCTTTGGGACCACCGAGCCGGGACATCATTTCATAGAGCTTCACGATCTGATCCGCGGTGTAAGGCTCCACCGACTGCTGTCCATCACGAAAAGAGGTATCGGTGATCCAGATCTCTTTGGGCATCTGCATGGGCACCCGCCGATGGTTAAAAGCCACCTTGGGCACGGTATCGTAGGAATATATGTCACGGTACAGGTTGGGCTCTTTCACATCCTGCAAAGAATACTTATAGGATTTCTGTTCCAGTAAATTACTTTTGCCCGATATTTCAAGCATACTTATCGAACCCCTTTCTTTTATAATGTATACATTATTACTAAACACGTACAAAGTCAAGTAAAATTTTCGTAAAACAAAAAAATTTATGAGAAACCGCGCAAAAAAAGAACACTCCTTCGGGGCAACGCCCCAAAAGAGGTTCTTTTCAAAAGCAGAAGATCCCTCGTCTCACAGGCAAGGGATCCTTTCTTCAATAAGTGATCTTTACATCGTCATCTATGCTCTTATTAAATAAACTCTTTGCGGAAGAGGCGGCGGAAAAGAGCGCGGCCGAGGATTTTCAGCGCGCCGGGCTTTTCCGGAACATACTTCTTGCCGTGGAGATAGAGAGCTTTCACGGGAATATGCTCAATATCCTCGGCGGTCAGGGGGTTATCGCCCAGCACGACAAAGTCGGCAATCTTCCCGGTAGAAAGGGTGCCCCGGTCTTTTTCATCATGGCTCATATAGGCCGGGTTGGCGGTGATCATCCGCAAGGCGTCAAGGCGGGAGATCCGCTCTTTGGGATTGGGATGGTTTACGGCGCAGGCCATGCCCCGAAGGGGATTCGGCCGGGTGCAGGGGCCGTCGGAGCCGTCACCGGCCACAATGCCCAGACGATGAATCGTTCCCAGAGGATTCAACGCGTCGGCCCGCTCCCGGCCCAGAATCCGGCAAAGATATTCATCGGGTTCCTGCTTCCAGTAGATAAAAGGCGACTGCATGGCAAGGCAAAGGCCGATCTTCGCCGCCCGTTTCAGCTGATCCTCATGGGCGAGACAGCTGTGAATCATAATATGTCGGGCGTCACTCCAGGGGCGATCGGCATAGGCCGCCTCATAGGCGGTGATACACTGTTCAATGGCGGCATCGCCGATGGCGTGCATCGTGATCTGCCAGCCCTCCCGGTTGGCGCCGACGGCGAAATCGTTGACTTCCTCCTGATCGTAATTGAGCACCCCGGAATTGGCGGGGTCGTTGGTGTAAGGTTCCAGCAACGCGGCGTCTTCCGAGCCGAAACAGCCATCCAGCGCCAGCTTGAAACAGCCGCCGATCCGGGTAAAGCCGTGTTTTCTCGCTTTTTCCAGATCCATAGTCTGGAAGAACAGGCGGAAGGCCTGGGGCAGACCGGGAGCGAGAATCTTCATCATATCCACATCAATATCGTTTTTAAAGCCCACGCCCTCCACGGAATGAACCATGCCGATGCCCACCGAGGCCAGATAATCGGCGCCGTTGCCCAGACCGCGGATAATATCCATGGTGGGGATAAAGGCCGTGGCTTCGTTGACCCCCTGATAAAAGGCGTTCTGATAGAGCCAACCGCTCTTCTCGTCACAGCCGGGGTCCTTTTTCACCTCATCGCTGAGGAGGGCCAT
The DNA here is from genome assembly GCA_051866595.1 of Clostridia bacterium. Lineage (GTDB taxonomy): Bacteria > Bacillota > Dehalobacteriia > UBA7702 > UBA7702 > UBA7702. Next base: position 13,001 of record JBJDXI010000170.1, on the reverse strand, counting down.
CATGGCGCTGTTGGCCACGGCGGCGTGACCGTCGTATTTGACGATGAGCAGCGGACGAGCCGACCACCGATCGAGATCCGCTTTTTCCGGCAGACGGCCTTCGGCCACGGTATGGGCGGAACAGCCGTACCCCATCAGGATTTTGGCTTTGGGATGAGAAGAAGCGTATTTTCCCACGATGGCGGCGGCTTCGTCAAAGTTCTTCACATCCATCAGGTAAAAGGTATTTTCAAAGACGCAGAGAGAAGCAAAGTGCATGTGGGTATCGCCGAAGGCCGGCGTTACCGTATTTCCCGCCAGATCCACCCGGGCCGCCTTGCGATAGGCCGTCGGCAGTTCCCCTTCTTCACCGATCCAGGTGATGCGCCCCTTCTCCACGGCCATGGCGGAGCAGATCCGATTCTCTTTTTCGCAGGTTATGAATTTTCCGTTGGTATATACTTTCATCACAGCACCTCACCACTTTTCCGTTTTTTTCATTATACCACGATACAAACAAAACCGTAAATACAAAAATCGACGTCGTTTCAAAGAGAAAAGAGCCCCTCTTTCCATACAAAAGAAGGGCTCCCATTTTTGAAGTTTTATCCTTCGGCTTTTACCGTAGATTTCAGGTAACCGAAGATGAAGGCATCCAGATCGCCGTCCATGACAGCATCGACATTCCCCACTTCCACGGAAGTGCGGTGGTCTTTGACCATTTTATAGGGCGCAAAGACATAGGAACGGATCTGGCTGCCCCAGCCGTTGTCCTGCTGTTCGCCGCGGATGCCGTTAAGCTCATCCTCCTGCATCTGCCGCTGGCGATCCAGGAGCTTCGCCTTGAGCAGGCGAAGAGCTTTATCCAGGTTCGCGTGCTGGGAACGTTCGTCCTGACAGGAAACGACGATGCCGGTTTCGTAGTGGGTCAGGCGGATAGCGCTGTCGGTCTTGTTGATGTGCTGACCGCCGGCGCCGCTGGCCCGGAAGGTATCCTTGCGGTATTCGTCTTCCTTCAACTCGATTTCATCGTCAAATTCCACCTGGGGAATGACGTCCAGCGAAGCGAAGGAGGTATGGCGGCGTTTGGCGGCGTCAAAGGGCGAGATGCGCACCAGACGATGAACACCCTTTTCCGCTTTGAGATAGCCGTAGGCGTTGAGGCCCTCCACACCGAAGGTCACGCTCTTGATACCGGCTTCTTCGCCGGGAAGCATATCAATGAGCTCCACTTTAAAGCCGTGTTTTTCACAATACCGGGTATACATACGGTAAAGCATCGAGGCCCAGTCCTGGGCTTCCACACCGCCGCTGCCGGCGTGAATGGAAAGCATGGCGTTATGGCCGTCGTACTTATCGCTGAGCAGTGTATCCAGCTCCAAGGCGTCCACGGCCTTTTCGCATTCGGCGCACTGGGCGGCGATTTCGTCTTCGAGGCTTTCGTCATCCTCTTCCACGGCCAGTTCCCAGTAGACTTCCACGTCTTCCAGGCGGTTCTGTACTTTCATAAAACCGTCCACCTTGCTTTTCAGCGTAGTGGTTTCCCTTAATACGGCCTGGGCGGCGTTGCGGTCATCCCAGAAGGCGGGATCGGCGGCTTTTTCTTCCAGCGCCGCGATTTTTTCATTCAGTGCAGGCAAGTCAAAGTGCATCCCTCAGATCTGCCAGCCTGCGTTTCATTTCGGATAGATTCGGTTTTAAATCCATCAGCATAAGATCACCCCTTAATTTTGCTGCCTTCCGCAGCATTTTTTATATTTTTTACCGCTGCCGCAAGGGCAGGGGTCGTTTCGACCGACGGTCTGTTCTTTCCGCACGGGCTTCTTTACCTGTTCTTCCCCGTCGGAACTGCGATTTTCCTGAATATTCTTCACCGAGACACCGGCGGCGGGCTGTTCCTGGGCAATCTGGGCCCGGAGGATAAAGCGCACCACTTCCCGGCGGATTTCTTCCATCATCTGGGTAAACATATCATATGCGGCGTACTTATATTCCACCAGCGGATTTTTCTGGCCGATGGCCTGGAGACCGATGCCGGTGCGGAGCTGATCCATGGCGTCGAGATGATCCATCCACTGGCGGTCGATGACCCGGAGCATCACATAGCGGGCGATGTTCTCCATCTGATCGGCGCCCAGCTCTTCCTCGCGGGCGAGGTAGAAGTCCATGGCGTCTTTTTCCAGTTTTTCCTTGAGTTCCTCACCGCTGAGCTTCTGCCAATCCTCGATGGTATCAGTATGGCGGGGCAGGAAGATCCGGGAATCTTCCATCAGCTGGTCAAGATTCCATTCCTCAATCTGGGGCGAGCCGCCGGCGGCCTGTTCCACGGCGTAATCCACCACATGGGAGATCATATCCACTACATTTTCCCGGATATTCTGACCGGTGAGAACTTTGCGCCGTTCACCGTAGATGACTTCACGCTGCTGGTTCATGACATCGTCGTAGTCCAGCACGTTCTTACGCGTTTCAAAGTTGTTGTTTTCCACCCGTTTCTGGGCGTTTTCAATGGTCTTGGAAACCATTTTGGAGTCGATGGGGGTGGTGTCGTCCATACCGAAACGGTCCATCACCGCCGCCATGTTATCCCCGCCGAAAATGCGGATCAGATCGTCCTCCATGGAGAGGAAGAAACGGCTCATACCGGGGTCGCCCTGACGGCCGGAACGGCCGCGGAGCTGGTTGTCGATACGGCGACTTTCGTGGCGCTCGGTACCGATGACGTAGAGACCACCCGCCGCCACGACTTTAGCCTTTTCCTCGGCGCAGGCCGCGGTATATTTCGCCAGCAGTTCGTTATAATCGGGATCTTTTTTCTTTTCCGTCAACGCGTTGAATTCCGCTTTGGCCAGGGCTTCGGGGTTACCGCCCAGGAGGATGTCGGTGCCGCGGCCCGCCATGTTGGTGGCGATGGTCACCGCGCCGAAACGGCCGGCCTGGGAGATAATCTCCGCTTCCTTCTCATGGAATTTGGCGTTTAATACATTATGGGGGATGCCGCAGCGTTTCAAAGCGCGGCTTAAAACTTCGGATTTCTCGATGGATACCGTACCCACCAACACGGGGCGCCCCACAGCGTGAGCCGCTTTGATGTCCTCGATGATGGCGTCGATTTTCCCTTGTGCCGTGCGGTAGATCACATCGGCTTCGTCTTTTCGCACCATTTCCTTGTTGGGGGGCACTTCCACCACGTCCATACGGTAGATCTTGGTGAACTCGCCCTCTTCGGTTTTGGCCGTACCAGTCATCCCCGAGAGTTTTTCATACATACGGAAATAATTTTGGAAGGTGATGGTGGCCAGCGTCTGGCTTTCCCGTTCGATCTTCACGTTTTCCTTGGCTTCCAGCGCCTGATGGAGACCGTCGCTATAACGGCGGCCGAACATCAGACGGCCGGTAAATTCATCAACGATGATGACTTCGCCGTCTTTCACCACATAGTCGCGGTCCTTTTTAAAGAGGGCCTTGGCCCGGACGGCGTTGGTGATGAGATGGCTCCATTCGTTATTTTCGTCAGCGTAGAGGTTTTCAATACCGAGCTGGGCTTCGACTTTGGCGATGCCCTCTTCGTTCAAGGCCGCGCTTTTCGTTTTTTCCTCAATCATGTAATCTTCCTCTTCTTTGAGGCGGGAAACGATCTTGGCGGCGGTGTAATAATTTTCCGTGGGTTTTTCGGCCTGACCGGAGATGATCAGCGGCGTCCGGGCCTCATCGATGAGGATACTGTCCACTTCGTCGATGATGGCGTAGAACAGATCCCGCTGGACCATGGCGTCTTCCCGGACGGCCATGTTATCGCGGAGATAGTCGAAACCGAATTCGTTGTTGGTACCGTAAGTAATATCGGCGGCGTAAGCCGCTTTCTTTTCATCATAGCTCAGGCCGTGAATGTTGAGGCCCACGGTAAGGCCGAGAAAACGGAAGATCTGCCCCATCCATTCGCTGTCCCGGGTGGCGAGATAATCGTTGACGGTGATCACGTGAACGCCCTTGCCGGCAATGGCGTTGAGATAGGCCGGCAGCGTAGCCACCAATGTTTTCCCTTCCCCGGTTTTCATTTCGGAAATGCGGCCGTCGTGGAGAACCATGCCGCCGATGAGCTGAACATCAAAGTGGCGCATCCCCAGCACCCGTTTGGACGCTTCCCGCACCACGGCGAAGGCTTCGGGGAGAAGCTCATCCAAGGTTTCGCCGTCGGCGTAGCGCTCTTTGAACTCCGCGGTTTTCCCGGTCAGCTCTTCATCGCTGTAAGCGGAGACCGTAGCTTCGAGGCCGTTGATGATCTCCACCTTCTGAGAATACTTTTTGATGTCTTTGGCGTTGTCGTCAAATAAATTTTTCAGTGCTTTGAACATAAAAAGAAGTTGATACCTCCCATATAGAATGATCACACCGAAGTGTGTAAAAAGCAAAAGAAATCAGGGTCTCCCCAAAGGACCGAACCGCTCTCTGCCGGTCGATTCTTTCGGGACGCCTTTTTCCACCGATAAAAAAGAGGGAGCCGCTGTTCCGGCTCCCTCCATCCGTTTCATTCATTATTTTTCGGGAACGATCAAGCCGTATTTTCCATCATTCCGAACGTATACCACATTGATTCCCTCATCATTTTCACTGTTGGCAAAAACGAAAAAGCTGTGACCGATCATGTTCATCTGCATGATGGCTTCGTCCACCGTCATAGGTTTCACGGCAAAATGCTTGGTACGGACAAGTTCGTCTTCCTTTTCCGCCAGGGGTTCATCCACCACCACATCGGCAAGCTTTCCTTTATCCTTCTTCGTTTTACGCTGGAGTTTTTCTTTATATTTCACAAGCTGTTTTTCCAGCTTATCAACGACAGTATCGATAGCCGCGAAAATATCCTGTGCGCAGTCTTCGCCGCGCAGGAGATAGCCTTTGATCATCATGGATACCTCTGCTTTTTCACGGTTCCCTTCCGCGATTACGGTGACCGTTACTTTATCGATCTCCATAATCCGGCTGAGCCGACCGATCTTCTTTTCGGCATGTTCCTTTAAGGCAGGGGTTACCTCAATGTTCTTTCCTTTGTAGTTGATATTCATAGAACCACTCCTTCCTTACGCCAGGACTCTATTTTATTTTATTATACATATTCGCTCTTTATTTGAAAATCCCTTGTTTATTTTATAAATTTTCTCTTAAAGATTTCAGCGGCAGAAGGATTCAATATAGTGGTCGATACATTCATTGATGATTTCTCTGGCGCGATCCGGGCCGTAAACACCGTCCACCTCCACGCCTTTGCCCTTTTCCAGATTTTTATAGACGGAAAAGAAATGAACCATCATCTCATACATATGGGCCGGCAGGTCCTCAATATCGTGGTAACAGTTATACATGGGGTCGTTAAAGGGAATGGCGATGATCTTTTCATCCAGCTTGCCGCCGTCCTTCATGATGATGACGCCGATGGGATAACAGCGCACCAGGGTTAAGGGGCGGATAGACTCACTGCAGACCAGCAGCACATCGAGGGGGTCGCCGTCGCTGGCATAGGTCCGGGGGATAAAACCGTAATTGGCGGGATAGTGAGTTGAAGTATACAGAATACGATCAAGAATCATAGCGCCGGATTCTTTATCCAGCTCATACTTGGATTTGGTGCCTTGCTCAATTTCAATCACAGCGATAAAATCATCGGATTTGATACGGTGGGGACTGATGTCATGCCATAAATTGGACATAGGAAACCTCCTTTTCACTTCCCTGAGATTTCAGATATTTTACCACAGGAACCGCAACCCTGCAAGTTAAATACGGTAAAATCATTGTTTAATTTGTGGACAATGTGCACAAAAATGTTTATAACCAGCTCAAGACAGTGGAAAATTTTGCATAAATGTATTAAATTCTCCACATACCCAATAAATACTCAAAAAATCTACAAATTATACAAAAACTCACCGGCCGCTTTTGGTTTTCGCCGCGGCGAAAGAAGCAAGCCCCACCGATCTGGCGCCGGCCTCCCGCAAAACAGCGGCACATTCTCTGATCGTCGCGCCGGTGGTGACCACATCATCCACCAGCAAAACCCGTTTCCCCGCAACGGATACACCCTCCGCCAGGGAGAAAGCACCTTTCATGCTCTTTAACCGTTCCCGGTAAGAAAGTTTGGTCTGACTCACCGTATTCACGGTGCGGATCAGCGTTTCCTCATAGGGAATCTTCATTTCCTCCGCAATGCGAAGGGCGAGATCGCGGCTCTGGTTAAACCCTCTCTGCCGCAGTTTCTCCCGATGAAGAGGCACCGCCGTCACCATATCAAAATCCCCTTCGATTTCTGAATAGCGGAAGAACAGCCGAGCCATGGTCTCGGCCAGATCCCGGCGATTGCCGTATTTCATCTTTTTCACCAGCCGGCTGTTATCCTCATCATAAGGCATGGCGCAGAAAAAACCGCCGGTTTTGGGGTATTTCGGCGGATCGAAACAGCAGTGGGGACACTGACGGAAGGAAGAAGCGTAAAACATACCACACCGGGGACAAAAGATTTCCTTCTCCCGACGCTCCGTGATCCGCGCCAGGCAGGCGGAACAAAGCCCGGGATAGAAACGCTCGCTCCGGCCGCCGCAGATCACACAGCGGGTGGTGGGCCATATCCATTTACAGATCCGTTCTTTCCATTTCATCGTTTCATTCCTTGATTTCCGGCTGGGTTTTCTTTGCCTTTCCCCCTTTTTTCCGGGGGAAAAAGGAAACCCGTTTCCATTCTTTCGGTGCGATCCCCTGTTTTTCCGCCATCCGGGAGAGAAAATCGGGATAAGGGTACACCATCAGCAGTTCGTTGGGTTCGCTTTCACGACAAAGAGATGCGGAAACAGCGGCCAGGGCCGGTTTCGCTTTTTCCTGCTCTGCCCAGCATTTTTTCCCCTGGGGCGTCTGTTCTTCCAGCTTCAGAAGACAATGCGCCAGAAAATCGTCTTTCAGATAGCCGCTGAAGGGACTCAGGAGAAACCGGCCGAAGAGCTCCATGGCCTTTTCACCGCCGGTTTCCGCCAGCGTCAGCGCCGCGCCCCGGATCAGCAGAGGCTTTTCCCGCTGAAAGAGACAGCGTTCCAGAGAAGGAAGAACGCTTTCATCGGGATGACGGCACAACACCGATAAAGCCCTGAGCTGCCATTCCCGCTCCCCGTGGAGAAGGATTTCCAAAACAGCTTCTTTCACGGTTTCATCACAGTATTTCTCCGCGGCATAAAAGGCTTTGGAGCGGACGATATAGTCTTCATCTTCCAGCATCCGGCATAAAAATGCGCTGTCAGAGGCATCAGACAGCGCGTTGAGATAAAGATCGTTCAAACGATGGATTTTTTCTTCGGGTTGCATCATTTCGGTTCTCCCAATGTTTTTTTCCGGACCCAAAAGCTTTCTTCCGGTTTGATCACAAGAATATCCCGGGGACCGCCCACGGTTTTCGGACGAAGCTGAAAGGCCATGGCCTCCTCGGTGGTGCGGATAGCGTAATCGGCAAAATCCACAGCGTCCTGCAGGGTAAAGAGATTGACGGCGATGGGATAATCGGGCAGAGGCATACCGCCGCCCTGAGGCGTGCGGATGGCCACCGGCGAGAGCAGACGGGCCAGAATATCACCTTCACCATCCCATACCAGCGGTTTTTCCTTGATTTCCTCCACTGTGTTTTTCTTGGGGATCACCCGCCAGAAGCAGGGTTCCGGCACTCCGTTTTTTTCCGCGTAACCACAGAGATGGAAAATCGTGGCGGGAATCTTCGGCAGCTGCCGCATATACTCCAGCAGCAACGGCGCCACCGCCGTTACCGGCATGGGGGCGCTGACTTTTTCCTTTAAAAACCGCTCCACGAAAACGTTGAGATTCCCCTTCTCGATGGCCATTTCACCGCAGAAAGAGAGCCCCATGCCATTGGGCGCCAAAAACAGTTTTGAAAAATGATCGGAATAATGACGGATACCGGAAACGGCCTTCAAGTCGTTTTCACCGCGCACCTGCATACTGACGCGGCTGTCCGCCGCCATCACGATGCCCTCCGCCGATTTTACCGTAACAATCAGAGACATTTTCTCTCCTTATAGCTTTTCCCATTCTTCCCGGGTCAATGCCCAGTGAATCAGGGTATTTTCTTCTTTTACCTGCTCCATACCGCAATGCAGCAGCATTTTCACCGCCGGCCGATTGTTTTTTTCGCAGACGGCGGTCACTTTTTCCCGTCCGCAGATGCCGAAAAGCGCGTCCAACGCCAGGGCCAGTCCGTCAGCGCCGAAACCGAGGTCACGGCTGTTTTCGACGATATGAACGGTAATCGCCTCCTCGGGACAGAGCACCGTACCAACGATTTTCCGGCTTTCTTTGGATACCACGGCGAAACAGCCTTCCCTGCCGCCGTAATCAAAAACCGAAGCCGAAAGGCAGCAGCTGCCGCCCAGGGCCGTTTCATTCTTTTGCAGAGGTCTGAGAATCAGCTCTTCCGTTTCCAGCCGCGTCATAACGATATTTCTTCCTTGGTAAACAGCGCGGAAATAAAGGAAATATGTTCCGGCAGACGGTCGGCGCTCCATTCCAGTTTAAAACCGAGGAGCTCCTCGGTGGTCCGGGCCACGTCAAAGCCGTAGCTTTCCAGGGAAGACCGCATTTCCTGCGGATGCACGCAGGGACGGCCGAAGATGCGGGCACAGTAATCACAGCGGTAACAGCGGCCGGCGTGGAAAGACCGGGAACCCGGCGCCGCTTTTTCCATGCCAAGAATCACCGGATCCACATAACGGCGGCAATCTTTGGTGATAAATTCCGTCATTTCCCCGACGGTGACGGGATCGGTAATGATTTCCCGCAGATGAGGATCGACGGTGGTACGGATACCAACAATATAAACATAATGATAAGGCTTCAATGCCTCGGTGGTATCAAAATCAAAGGGCGGACAGCACCAGAGATGATTGTACCGGGGGCACACCTTGCAATATTCAATGAACTGTTCCGGATCACGATATTCCCGGCAGTACTTTTCCGCGGGGATCATCACCGTTTTGATTTCCGGCTGAAACAACATAACCTTCACTCTCCAAATGAAAATTTCATATTCCTATACATTATTATCATACCGCAATCAGCGGTAATTTGCAAGAAAAAGAAAAATCCGGGATTTTCCCAAAGAAAAACGCCGCATGAGCCTTCCCTTTAAGGAGAAGGCTTTAGAACCGACAGAAAAAAATCTTTTAACCGCCGAACAAAGCGGAACGGCTGGTTCTTTGGGTATAAAGAAAACCCGCAGTTTTCACTGCGGGTTTCATTCTTTTAAAGCCGATTATCTGACTTTTCTTTCAAAATAGGACTGTGCATGAGCGCAAACGGGACATACTTTGGGAGCGTTTTTGCCGACATATTCATGACCGCAGTTTCTGCAAACCCAGACAACGTCTTCGGTATCGGTGAAAACAGCGTCTTCTTCCACGGCGGCAAGAAGTCTTTTATATCTTGCTTCATGGTTCTTTTCGATAGCGGCAACGCTTTCAAAGAGATAAGCCATATCGTCAAAGCCTTCTTCTTTGGCTTCTTTGGCCATGCGGGGATACATTTCGGTCCATTCACCGTTTTCGCCTTCGGCGGCGGCTTTGAGGTTTTCAGCGGTGGTGCCGATGCCTTCTAATCTTTTGAACCAAATTTTGGCGTGTTCTTTTTCATTGTTGGCGGTTTCTTCAAAAATCGCGGCGATTTCTTCAAAACCTTCTTTTCTCGCTTTAGAGGCGAAGTAGGTGTATTTGTTTCTTGCCTGGGATTCACCGGCAAAAGCTTCCATCAAGTTTGCTTCCGTTTTGGTTCCTGCGTATTTACTCATTATCGAATACCTCCATTTAAAATTATGTCCGTATGACATTTGAATTTTATTTAGTAATTATAACAGATCGCAATAAAATTGTCATCAAAAAATTAGAATATCCTTAAAAAATTTTCATGAAAAATCCGTTTTATGCTATCATCCGTCTTTCAGATTATGCCCTTTCAGCACGGCAAATCCGTCCCGGACATCAAAGACCGTATAGGTTCCCTGATCAAAGGCATAGTGCCAGCAGGACTCCGGCTCCGCTTCAAAAAGACAGACCATCAACTGCTGGAGCACGGCGTGATGGGCGACGATCAGCACCTGTTCTTCCTCACGTTTCAGCAGATCCTCATAAAAGGAATGGACTCTCTTTGCCAGATCGAGAAAGCACTCTCCCTGAGGCGGGCAGGTGGTTTTCCACTCCCGGCACCACTGCTCATAGAGGGGATCCCCCATGAGCTCCTGATAGGATTTCCCCTCCCAACCGCCGAAGTTCAGTTCCTGTAAACGGCCATCGGTCTGACGGATCACCTCTTTCTCTCCCAGAAGCAGGGAAGAAGTATCTTTCGCCCGTTTCAGGGGGCTTTCCAGCACCAGCTCAAGGGGAACGGCGGAAAAGGCGGCTTTCAGAGAAACCGCCTGTTCTTTACCTTTTTCCGTCAGTCCGCAATCGGTACGGCCGTAATATACTTTTTTTACGTTCAATTCCGTCTCACCGTGACGGACCAGATAGAGTTTCATAAATCATCCTTTGATCTTCATCGGCACGCCGCAGGTCACAAAGTACACTTCATCGGCGGCCTTGCCCAGGGCCTGATTGACCCGACCCAGAGCGTCCCGGTAAAACCGGGAGATGGGATATTCCGGCACGAGGCCGAGACCCACTTCATTGGTGACGAGAATCAGGTCGCAGCTTAAATCTTTGAAACAGGAAATGAAATCCTGCATTTCCGCGACGAGAGCTTTTTCCGCTTCCATCATTTCCTCAAAGGAGATGTCCTCTTTCATCATCATCGGCTGATCGAAGATGATGTTGGTGGACATGATAGTCACGCAGTCCAGCAGGATGCCGTCGTAATCTTTGGAACGTTCCGGCAGCACGGCGCTGAGACCGCTGTACTGTTCCAGCGTATCCCAATGGGCGGGGCGGCGTTCCTGATGCTTTTTGATGCGATCCTTCATTTCCTCATCAATGGGCTTTGCCGTGGCGACGTAGAGAATCTTTTCCCCTTTTTCACGGATCAGATCTTCGGCGAAGCTGCTTTTGCCGCTTCGGGCGCCGCCGGTAATCAGCGTAATTCGGCTCATTCTTCTTCATCCTCCCGGATGTCCACAAATTCACTGCTGTCGATGGTGGCTTCGGCAAAGGTCGCCATATGGTTGATCATGGCCAGGGCCTGATCCACCACATGGAAAGCCATGGGGCAGCCGCTGCCTTCGCCGAGGCGCATATCCAGCATGAGCATAGGTTTTTTGCCCAGAGCGTCCATCATGGCCATAAAGCCGGGTTCCGCGGAGCAGTGGGAAGTAATCATATAATCCGCGGCGGCGGGGCAGAGTTTTACCGCGGCCAGAGCGGCGGCGGCGGAGATGAAGCCGTCCACAACAACGGGTTTGCGGTTGGCGGCGGCGGCGAGATAAACGCCGACGAGACCGGCGATATCGAAACCGCCGACTTTGGAAATAACGTCGATGGGATCGTTTTTATCGGGTTTATTGACTTCCAGCGCGCGGTTCAGCACTTCTTTTTTATGCTGATGGGCTTCGTCGGTGAGGCCGGCGCCTTTGCCCACCGCCTGATCCATGGTCACATCGGTGAGAGCCACCAGAACGCAGGAGCTGGAGCTGGTGTTGGCCATGCCAAGCTCACCGGTACCGATGATGTCGTAACCTTTTTCCACCATTTCGTTGGTGACTTCGATACCGATTTCCATGGCTTTCACGCAGTCTTCGCGGCTCATGGCCGGGCCTTTGGCGAAGTTGGCGGTACCTTTGGCGATTTTACGGTGGATCACGCCGGGAACCACTTCATCACTGTTGATGCCCACATCCACGAGAACATATTCGGCGTTGGCTTCTTTGGCGAAAACGGTCATGCCGCTGCCGCCGGCGGCCATGGCTTTGGCCATCAGCGTCGTCACTTCCTGAGGAGCCACGGCAACGCCTTCGGCATGAACGCCGTTATCGGCGCACATCGCGATGATGCAGCGTTTTTTCATTTCGTTGCCTTTGACTTTACCGGTAATGCCGGCGATCTGGGCGGCGATGGTTTCCAGTTTACCGAGACTGCCGATGGGCTTGATGAGACCGTCGATATAGGTCATGGCTTCTTTCTGTACTTCTTTGTTCAGGGGCTGGACGGCGTCCATTGTTTTTTTCAGTAATTCCATGATTTTTTCCTCCTAAAAATTAAGAAATGCCGCATCCTCGCGGGATGCGGCAGCATAAGTCACCATATCATCCCGGCTCTTCCTTCCCGAGCTCCGGAATTGCATGGCAGGTTTCCTGACTTGAGCTTCATCTTACTACCCGGCCTTCTCTACGCAAAACGTGCGCCAATGGCGTATTCGGGGTTCATCTTCTCTCACAGTAGCGGGTGCTGTAACGGATTTTAACCGTTTTTCCTTTTAACCGAAAGCAATCTTTCGGCACCGACCTTATGAAATTACCTTTATTTTAACATAAATCCGATATTTGTCAATAATAAAGAAAAGAAATGGTGTTCCAAAACACTCCTTCCGATTCACCCTCACGGGCGTTTCAAAACGCTTTAGAAGCGGTGAAACTCGCCAGACAGCGGCGAAGCGCTATACATAACGGTATGCACTTCGTCGATGATTGGCGATTTCGCCGCTTATCAACCGCCTTGGGACGCCCGTTTAGTTTTTTAAGAGGCTTAAATCCACGCTGTTCAATACCGTTTCCATTTCGGTTTCATCCAGATTACAGAAGGTCAGCTCAAAGAGATAATTGTTGATACCGATTCTCGCCTCCACCAGCTTATCATGGTCGCTATCGGCATAACGGACGTCGCAGAGGGTGAAGGTATCCCCGGCGGATGTCGTAAAGACCCGGGTATTTTCCACCTGCAGATGAGAATCGTAAGCGGCGAGAACATCCTCTTCTTTTTCACAATAGGCGAGGCTTACGCTAATGCCTTTGCCCTCGGGGCCGAAGTAATCATCGTAGACCTGCTTATCGGCGATCT
>JBJDXI010000169.1:21882-32047 GCA_051866595.1 Clostridia bacterium | reverse complement strand
TTCCTCAAAGAGCGGATTGCCGCAGTTCGGGCAGTAGCGGCTGTTTTCCGCCTGAGGCGCGCCGCAGTGTTTGCAGTACATAAATTTCACCTCGTTGTTTTCTTTTTCTGTTTCCCGCGGCTATTGCCGCGGATCGGGGAGAATCTGCTTTCATTATATCTTTCCCCGCCCTTTATGTCAATGCGGCGGGTTTTCCGTCGAAGGACGAAATCCGTCAACGGTGGGATAAGAAATTACCTTGCCTTCCGAAAGGCGGAGCGGTATAATAAATACAGAGCAATAAGGAATATGAAAAAGCAGTTCAAGACCGCTTTTATATCGAAATCAGGAGGTATGGAACAATGGAAGTATTGGTTCACGGTGAAATGAGCGAAACCGAAAAACAGAACTACGTTCAGTACGCCGAAGAAAAACATCCCGACCGCGAAATCGCGAAGCTGGAAATTCGTCCCGACGGTGATTTTGTGGATCTCACCTATCACTTCGCGGAAGATCCCGTTCCCTTTCAGCGGATCCGCCGCATCACCGGTTATCTGGTGGGGGATATGTCCCACTGGAACAACGCGAAACGCGCCGAAGAGGCCGACCGCGTGAAACATTCCTGATTTTCTCCGTGAAAGCGGCTCCTCTTTCCAAGAGAAAGAACGAAATGAATAAAAAACCCGTCTCTTACGGCGAGGCTGAAAACAGCGAATCCTCCGCAGGGCGATCACCCCGCGGAGGATCTGTTTATGTGCGGTATTCGGATTTGCGTCCGCCCGACAAACCGGAATTTTTCAATTTGTATGTTCTTTAATCTGCGGTGAGTAGAGTCCAAACGATAATTGTTTTATCGCAAGTTTGTATTCTTTAATTGAAAACTGCTTTGTTGTGGCAAGGATTTGATAGTTGTCACTGTTGTCGCTGATTTGACAGTGCGTATCTACAAATCCGTTCTTCAAATAAAATTCAAATCGCTTTATTCGTTGAGCATAATTGTCAGATTTCGGGTCTAAGGGTTCAATGTTCAATGCAATTGCTTTGTTTGAAAATCTTTGCTTTATACATTGAAGAATTGCAGACCCATAACCCTTTGAACGGATTTTATCATTTACTGCTAAATATAAAATAAATACGAGTTCTTCATTACTCACAGTATATGAAATACCACAAAATAAATCTTCATCATAATAAGCAGAAAATTCTACCGATTTTCTAATTGCTAATATATGAAGCAACCACATAGGAATTTGCTCGTTTTTGGGAAATGCTCGGCACATTAAACTCTTTATTTCTTTATATTCTTTGAGTTTCTTACTAACCGCTACTGCTTTAAGCTTAATTTCAAACACCTCTATCAATTCCGATTTATCTCTTCAATACAAATTCCTGCACCGGGCTGCCGAATTCTTCCGTGAGCTTTCCTTCGGCAAAGCCGATGCGTTTATAGAAGGCTCTCGCGGCGGCGCCTTCGGGGACTCCTTCGCGATAGGTCGTAACCGTAATGTCGCGCCGCGGGTCCATTTTCGTGAGCATATAAGATACCATTTTTTCGGCGATATGCTGTCTGCGGTGCGCCGCGTCCACCGCTAAAAAGCAGAGGACATTGTTTTCTCTTGAGAATAACAGCGCGTCGACGATCTCTCCCCGTTCCTTGGCGCAGACAGCGCCGTCTCTGTCCATAAATTCCAGCACCGTGTTCCGGTGCTCCTTCAAGGCTTCCTCGGTTTCAAGACCGGGAAAATCGTCTTTCACCTTTTCCACAAGGCTCATCCAGCCTTCGATATCCTGTTTCTTTCCGGGTTCAATGATCATTTTCTTCTTCTCCGTAAATTTGTTCCGTAAGGCGTTTATTCGCGGACTGTTTTCGTCTTTTCTTTGTCCTTGTTAGTTCATAGCTCATGTCGGCAAGGACTTTGATCTTTTCTTCATCCGCCGTACCGTCCAAAGCCGCCGTGATCCAGTTGTCTTTATTCATGTGATATGCCGGAAAGAACCCGCTCTCCATTCTCAGCGAACCGATGAAAGCGGGGTCGCATTTGAAATTCGCAACGGCCATCATCTCATCGCCGGCAAGACCGAGTTTACTTTTGGAAACCTCCATGATCACCGCAAACCATTTTCTGTTGTCGCTGTGGCGGAAAACCGCGTAATTCGGGTATTTGATCCAAGGGTAATCCCTGTCCGCCGCGTAAGTTTCACATAAATATTTTTCCAGCTGTTCTCTGTTCATGGTAAAGCTTCCTCTTTCCGTTCCGATGGCTCGGCTATTACAGTATATCAGAAAAAAGCGGAAAATCCTATCATCGGCTCAAAAAAAGCCCGGACATTTCGTCCGGGCTTTTGCTGTATTTCCTTTATTCTTTGGCTTCGCGGTAGCCGTGGGAGAAGGCTTTGTCGTAAAGCTTGGAGAGGGCGTATTCGTCGCCGAGGAAGCGGCCGACGGTGATGAGAGCGGTGCGGCCGATGTTGGCTTCGTGAACTTTGTCCGCGATGTCCGCCAGGGTGCCGACAACTTTCTTTTCTTCGGGCCAGGAGGCTTTGTATACCACGGCGCAGGGAGTATCTTCGGTATAGCCTTCCAAAAGGCGTTCCACCACTTCTTCAATCATGTGGACGCTGAGGAAGATAATCATCGTGGCGTTGATCTTGGCCAGATTGCGGATATCTTCTTTTTCCGGTACCGGGGTGCGGCCTTCCATGCGGGTGAGGATTACGGTCTGGCTGACTTCGGGCAGAACGTATTCTTTTTTCAGCGCGGCGGCGGCGGCGCAGAAGGAGCTGACGCCGGGGATCACGGTGTAGCTGAAACCGAGGTCGTCCAGACGATCCATCTGTTCGCGGATGGCGCCGTAGATCGAGGGGTCGCCGGTGTGGAGACGGACGATCTTTTTGCCCTGAGGATAAGCTTCTTTCATGACGTCGATGACTTCATCGAGGTTCATCCCGGCGCTGTCGTAGATCACGCAGTCTTTTTTGCAGTAATCGAGAAGAGCGGGATTGACGAGGGAGCCGGCGTAGATCACCACATCGGCTTCTTTCAAGGCGTTCATGCCTTTGACGGTAATGAGTTCGGGATCGCCGGCGCCGGCGCCGACGATTTTAATGATGTTTTCCATAGTTATTTGAGCCCCTTTCTGATAATGGCGGTGAGAAAATAGCTGAGATCTTCGGGCATTTCCCGAATATCCGGAAAGACCCGTTCTTCCGGCATGGTGCAGCATTCCACCGCCGCGGTGCAGTCGGTGAGCCCCATTTTTTCCAGCAGGGCGGCGATTTCCGTCCATTTGCGGGCGCCCTTCATGAGAACGGTGTTGTCGTGATTGCGGATGGTTTCTTCCACCGTGGTCAGATCCGTGGTGGCCGCCGTGATGGCGAGGCTTTCCTTCCAGTCGGAAAGGCCGCAGCCCAGCCGCGCCGCAGTGGCGCTGGGGGCGTTGATGCCGGGAACGATTTCCCATTCAAATCCGGCTTTCTGTACCGGACGGAAGACGTACATAAAAGTGCTGAACAGCGAGGGATCGCCCAGAGTGATAAAGGCGACGTTTTTGCCGTCTTTCAGCAGATTCATGATCTGCTCCGCGCCGTTGTCCCAGGCTTCTTTGAGCTTGGCTTCGTCCTTGGTCATGGGGAGTACCAGCTCCAGAAGTTCTTTCCCTTCAATATAGGGGGCGACGATGCGCAGTGCGGTGCTGTCTTTTTCTCCGTGGGTTTTGGGGGTGGCGACGATGTCGCATTCTTCCAGAATGCGTTTGCCCTTTAAGGTGAGAAGCTCGGGATCTCCGGGGCCGACGCCAATGCCGTAAAATTTTCCGTTCATATCTGTTTCTTTCTCCTTATTTGCGGATCTCCGCGAAAACGTGTTTTACCGCTTCAACGGTGCGGTCGAGGATGTCTTTGGTATGGGCCGCCGAGGGGAACCATGCTTCAAACTGAGAGGGCGCCAGCAGGATGCCTTCTCTTACCATGCCTTCGAAGAACTGCTTGTAGAGTTCGGTGTCGCAGTTCATCACATCGCGGTAGGAGTTCACCGGCGTCTTCGAGAAGAAGAGGCAGAACATCCCGTTGATACGGGAGGTTACCGCGGGAATGTCGTATTCCTTGCAGAGGGCGGTGATGTTGGTATCCAGATATTCGGCAGCTTCGCTCAGCTGATCGTAGACTTCCCGGTGATCCCGGAGCATGGTCAGGTTGGCGATGCCCGCCGCCATGGCCAGAGGGTTCCCCGAGAGGGTGCCGCCCTGATAGACGGGGCCCAAAGGTGCCACCATTTCCATGATTTCTTTGCGGCCGCCGTATGCGCCCACGGGCAGGCCGCCGCCGATGATCTTGCCGAAGCAGACCATATCCGGGGTGATGTTGTATTGCCCCGCGGCGGAATGGTAGCCCAGACGGAAACCGGTGATGACTTCGTCGAAGATCAGCACGATGCCGTCGGCGGCGGTGAGTTCTCTCACCTTCTGGAGGTAGCCGTCGTGGGGCGGCAGAACGCCCATGTTCCCGGCCACGGGTTCAATGATGACGCAGGCGATTTCGCCTTTGTTGGCTTCGATCATTTCCGCCAGGGTCTCTTCGTCGTTATAGGGGCAGACCAGTGTTTTTTCCACCAGCTCTTTCACGATGCCCTTGCTGGTGGGCACGCCCTGGGTCAGAAGGCCGCTGCCGCTTTTCACCAGCAGGCTGTCGCTGTGGCCGTGATAGCAGCCCTCAAATTTCAAAATCTTATCTCTGCCGGTAAAGCCCCGGGCGGCGCGGATGGCGCTCATGGTGGCTTCGGTGCCGGAGTTGACCATACGCACCATATCGCAGCCGGGATAGGAATCGACGATCATTTCCGCCAGTTCCACCTCAGCCGGGGTGGTAAAGCCGTAGGTCGTGCCGCGATGGAGGGCTTTTTCGACAGCTTCCAGCAGAAAATCGGGAGCATGGCCGAAAATCAGCGGGCCGTAGGAGCATACATAGTCGATGTATTTTTCGCCGCTCATGTCGGTGACATAGGCGCCTTTAGCCTCGGTGATGATGACGGGATCGCAGTCCACATCGCCGAAGGCCCGTACCGGGCTGTTCACGCCGCCGACCATGATTTCGCGGCTGCGTTTCAGAACTTTTGCTTTATCGTTATCCAGATACATGGTTTACGCCTCCTCAATGAATTTTTGAAGATCTTTGGCAAAGTAGGTGATGATCACGTCGGCGCCGGCCCGTTTGATGGCCACATGGCTTTCGTAGATCACTTCTTCTCTCATCAGACCGGCGTCCACGGCGTTTTTCAGCATGGTGTACTCCCCGCTGACGCAGTAGGCGGCGATGGGTTTTTTTGTCAGAGGTTTCACCTTGGCGATGACGTCGAGATAGGCCAGGGCGGGTTTCACCATGATAATATCGGCGCCTTCTTTGTCGTCCAGCTCCGCTTCGTGGAGGGCTTCGCGGACGTTATGATAATCCATCTGATAGCCTTTGCGGTCGCCTTTGCCCGGGGCGGAGTTGGCCGCTTCGCGGAAGGGGCCGTAGTAAGCCGAGGCGTATTTGGCGGAATAAGCCATGATCGGTGTGCGGACGAAGTTGTTGTCGTCGAGGATCTGACGGATCGCCGCCACGCGGCCGTCCATCATATCCGAGGGAGCCACCATATCGGCGCCGGCTTCCACATGGCTCAGCGCGGTTTTGGCTAAGATTTCCAAAGTTTTGTCGTTGTTCACATAGCCGTCGTCGTCGAGGCAGCCGCAATGGCCGTGGCTGGTGTATTCGCAGAGGCAGACGTCGGTGGTGACGAAAATATCGCTTTTATCTTTGATTTCGGCGATGGCGCGCTGAACGATGCCGTCTTTGGCAAAGGCCGGAGAGCCGATGGCGTCGCAGTCTTTATCGTAAGGAATACCGAAGAGCATCACATGGTTGACGCCGGCGTCTTTGACTTCTTTGATGGCTTCACCCAGCATATCCACGGAGTAGCGGTACTGGCCGGGCATGGCGTTGATGGGTTCCTTGACCTGTTTTCCTTCGGTGATGAACATGGGGTACATCAGTTCTTTGGCGTTGATTCTTGTTTCCCGTACGAGGGAGCGAATATCTTCACAGGTACGAAGTCTGCGCGGTCTGTCAATCATTTGGTCTGATCTCCTTTCAAAACTTCAATAATCCCTTCCAGGCTGTGGTCGGCGGCTTCCAGATCCGGGGTGATGCCCAGTTTCAGCATCCGTTTTTTGGTGATGGGCCCGATGGCTACGGTTTTGACGTCTTTCAGACATTCGAGGTTGCCGTTGAGGGCCTGAACGAAGCCGTCCACGGTGGAGGCGCTGGTAAAGGGAATGTATTCCACTTCGCCGGTGGCGAGGAGGGAACGGAGCTGGCTTTCGTTTTCCGTGCGGATGCGGGTATCGTAGATTTTGATGTCATCCACAGGGCATTTCTTGGCGAGAATATCCAGCATATTGTTGTTGGCGATGGCGCTTCTCGGCATCATGACGCGGTCGTTTTCACCGAGCTGAGCGGCGAGACCGTCGGCCAGGGCGTCGCTGATCTGTTTTTCGGGGATGTAGTCGGCTTTGAAACCCGCCTGTTCAAGCACTTCGCCGGTGGCTTTGCCGATGACGGCGAATTTCACATGGCTTAAAGCGCGGTGGTCGTAACCGGCGTCGCGGAACAGTTCAAAGAAGGCTTTGACGCCGTTGGGAGAGGTAAAGACGATCCAGGAATAGTCGTTGAGTCTTTCGAGAGCTGTGCGGAGTTCGTCGGAGGCTTCCCGTTTTTCAATTTCGATAACGGGGCAGACCACCGGTTCAAAACCGGCCTGAAGGAGCTTTTTGGCGAAGATGTCGCTCTGGCGGGCGTCTCTTAAGATCAGGGTGCCGCGGCCGGTGCGGCCTTCAAAGAAGTTGAGGTATTCACGGCATTTTACCACGTTGCCCACGAGGGAAATGGCCGGCGGGGTGAGGCCTTCTTCTTTGCAGACGGCTTCGATGGTTTCCAGCGTACCCACGGCGGTTTTCTGCCGGGGGGTGGTGGCATGGCTGATCACGGCCATGGGGGTGTCTTTATCTTTCCCGGCTTTGATGAGGCCCTGGGTGATGTAATCGAGGTTGCCGAAGCCCATGAGGAAGACGAGGGTGCCTTCGAGTTCCGCGATGTTGGCGAAATTCAGGCCGCGGATTTCATCTTTGAAGTTGCCGGTAAATACATGGAAAGAGGATGCCCAGTCTCTGTGGGTCACCGGGATCCCGGCGTAGCAGGGGCCGGCGATGGAAGAGGTGATGCCGGGGACGATTTCCACGGGAATACCGCGTTCCACGAGGTAGATGCCTTCTTCGCCGCCGCGGCCGAAGACATAGGGGTCGCCGCCTTTCAGACGGACGACGGTTTTGCCTTCTTTGGCTTTCTGATACAGCGTTTCGTTGATCTGATCCTGAGGCATGGCGTGGTTGGCCGCCTGTTTGCCCACGTAGATTTTTTCGCAGTGAGCCGGTGTGCGGTAGATCAGATTTTCGTTGATGAGACGGTCATAGACCAGCACATCGGCGGTTTCGATGAGCTGCAGGCCTTTGAGGGTGATGAGCCCATAGTCGCCGGGGCCTGCGCCGATTAAATATACTTTACCGTTCATTTTTGATGTTCTCCTTGATTTTTAAAGCGATTTCTTTGCCTTTTTCGGCTTCTTCACCGCGGAGGCCCGTTGCCGTTTCCGTGTACATCTGCTTTTCCGTTTTGAAAAAGCCGGTTACGGTAAAGGAATCTCCGTGAATATCACAGTAAACGCCCATGGGGGCATGGCAGCCGCCTTCGGTGTAGCGGAGGAAGGCTCTTTCCGCCAGAGACTGGCGGTGGCTGTCTTCATGATGGATCTTCGCCAGCAGCGCTTTGGTTTCCGCGTCGTCGGTGCGGGTCTCGAGACCGAGAATCCCCTGAGCCGGCGCGGGGAGCATCTCTTCGGTGGAGAAGGGGAACCCTTCAAATTCCATGCCGAGGCGGTTCAACCCCGAGGCGGCCAGCACGATGCCGGCGTAGCCCTGTTCCTTGGCTTTTTTGATCCGTGTTTCCACATTGCCGCGGATGCCCTTGATCTCCAGATCGGGACGGAGAGCGTTGAGCTGGGTGATCCGCCGCAGACTGCCGGTGGCGATGGTCGCGCCTTGGGGCAGGTCGGATAATTGTTTCGCGCCGTCGAAGGTGATCAGCACGTCTCTGGGATCTTCCCTTTTGGGGGTGACGGCCATGACAAGCCCTTCGGGCTGTTCCGCCGGCATATCCTTGAGGCTGTGGACGGCGAGGTCGATCTTGTGTTCGAGGAGGGCTTCTTCGATCTCACGGACGAAGAGACCCTTGTCGCCGATTTCGTTTAAAGGTTTATCCAGAATCAGGTCGCCCTTGGTCTTGATGATGATGATTTCCGTTTCCAGACCGGGGTTCGCTTCTTTCAGGGCTTTTTCAATCAGTTTGGTCTGAGTTAATGCCAGTTTGCTCCCTCTGGAGCCAATCCGTAATTGCATAACGGTCTCCCTTCTCCCGTATTTGCCGCGCCGGGACTTTGGCAAGTTTTCGCAGCAGCGTTTCTTTTTCCCGGGGATAGTTTTCTATAATATAGGATCGCGTTTCGCTCAGCAGGCGCAGGAGCTCCTCGTCGTATTCACTGAGCAATGCGGCGATATCGCCTTTGACCTTTCGGGTCAGGAAAGGGGTTTTCCCTTCGCTGGTCACCGCCGCGGTAAAGCCGCCGCTGCGGACAACGCCGGGAAAGATCACGGTTCCCTCGGTGCCTTTGGTGGCGTCGTTGACGGGAATGTTCTTTTCCTTGCAGCGTCGGTTGAGGGTTTCGTTGACGGCGCTGTTGTCCGTGGCGATGATCACGAGGTCGTAGCCGTCGATGGGCTGATCCTCGTATTTTTCTTTTCGCCATTGAACGGAAAGTTCCTCCCAGCCCGGTTCTCTTTGGGGGGCGATGAGAGTGACTTCGGCGCCGGCTTCAAGGACGGTTTTCGCCCTGCGCAGAGCGACTTCGCCGCCGCCGACGACAAGCACCGTTTTCCCTTCCATTTCGATGAATAAAGGCAGGTACATCTTATTTCCTCGTTTCGTTCAGCTGGAAAAGCTCGCCCAGCACATCGGCGTAGTGGGCGCGTTTTTCCTCGTCCTCGATGGATTTCAGGGCGATGATGGGGTTTCGCACCGCCTTTTTCAGCGCCGCTTCCATGGTGCGGGTGATGATGGTGCGTTCCCTGTTGTTGACGGTGATCTTCTTGAAGAGATATTGGAGATGATCTTCCAGAATATCGTCAACGGAGCGGTTCAAGGACTCGATAATGGGGTCCTGAGCCGTGCGTTTCAGCCAGACGAGAAATTCTTCGGTGGCTCTTTCGATGATGGTTTCGGCTTTTTCCGTCAGCGCTCTGCGGCTTTCCTCGTTCCGGGCGGACATTTCCTTTAACACGTCGATATTGTAGAGGTGGTAATTCTCCATGTCGCCGATGGCGGTGTCGATGTTCCTGGGAATGGCCATATCCAGCATATAGAGGGGTTTCTTGCGCTCGGGCATGTTTTCGGCTTTCAGCACGAAATGGGGGCAGGAGGTGGCGGTGATCACCACATCGGCCTTATCCAGCACCGTGTGGCAGCTGCCGTAGGGAATGTAGGCGGTGTTGTCGTTATCCTCGATGACGCATTTCACCGTATCGGCGCTGCGGTTGCAGACGCAGATCTCCTTGAAGGGCAGCTCTTTGCCGTACTGGTAGAAGAGCTTGCCGATCTTGCCGAAACCGATAATGAGCATGGTTTTATCTTCAAAAGTTCCCATCTGCTCTTCCAAATATTTCAGGCCGATATACCCGGTGGACAGGGGGATCTCCGATATTTTTAGCTTGCTTTTGATCTCTTTGGCGGCTTTGATGGCCTCCTGAAAGAGACGGTTGAATACTTTGGAAGTGTTGTTGAACTGATGGGCGAATTCGTAGGCCTCTTTGACCTGACGCAGAATTTCGTCTTCGCCCACCACGGCGGATTCCAGACCCGAGGTCACCCGAAAGATATGCTCGATGGCGTCTTTATCGTGGTAGCGGTAGATGTATTTTTCGGCGTTTTCCAGATGAAAGTAGTCGATATAGGTATCCATGACCTGATTGCGGACGGCGTCGTTTTTCCAGCGGTCGAGGAAATAGACTTCACTGCGGTTGCAGGTGGAAAGGATCACCGCTTCTTC
>JBJDXI010000169.1:0-21782 GCA_051866595.1 Clostridia bacterium | reverse complement strand
TAGCCTTCTTCCCAGGTCACGGTTTTGGTGCGGCGTTGCTTGCTGACATGGTAAATGGCGGGAAGCTCTTCTTCATCCACCCTTTTGGTATAGTGGAATTCGTGGCCGCGGATGGTGAGTTCCTCTTCCGGCGAAAGGATGGTGCCCTTTTCGATTTTCGCTTCCATGTAGCCGAAGCGCTGCAAGCGGTCGGTCATGGCGAAATCGAAGGGGAAATAGCTGGTGAGGGAGCGGGTCTTTCCTTCGTAAGTCATGGACTTCCCGAGGTAGATATAGCCGCCGCACTCGGCGTAGCAGGGCATTCCGTCGTTGAGTTTCTGTCTCAGGCTTGCCATGAAGGATTCGTTGGCGGAAAGGGCATCGAGATTCAGCTCTGGATAGCCGCCGCCGAAGTAGAGGCCGTGGACCTCGGGAACAAAATCGTCCGTCAGGGGGCTGAAAGGCACGATTTCCGCGCCCAGCTCTTCCAGAAGGTCAAGGCCGTCCTGATAGTAGAAGTTAAAGGCCGCGTCACGGGCTACGCCGATCTTCACCTTTTCTTCTAACGGTTCCGGCAGGGGAACGGGTTTCACGGCGGGTTTGTCGTAGGCCGTGGCTTTGAGGAGCGCGTCCAGATCGCAGTGAGCGCAGACGGCTTCGGCCAGAATATCCAGTTTTTCCTGGAGATTTTCGATTTCGTTACTGCAATAAAGGCCCAGATGGCGGTCGTTGAGGGCGAACCGTTCGTCTTTGGGCAGGTAACCGAAGACCGGCAGATGACAGGTGGTTTCGATGATTTCCTTTAAATGCTGATAACCGCTGTCGTTCTTTACCTGATTGAGGATAACGCCGCCGATTCTGGTGGTCGGCGAGAAATCCCTGAAACCGTTGATCAGCGCCGCCACGGACAGGGACATCCCGTTGCCGTTGACGATGAGGATCACCGGGAGATCGAGGATCTCGGCGATATGGGCGGAACTGCCCTCTTTGGAAAAGCCGCTCCGTCCGTCGTAAAGTCCCATCACGCCTTCGACGATGGCCACATCGGCGTTTTCGGCGTTCTTCTGGAACAGATAGGAAATGGTGTCTTCTTTGAGCATGAAGCTATCGAGGTTGCGGGAAGCGCGGCCGGTAGCTTCTTTATGGTACATGGGGTCAATATAGTCGGGACCGACTTTAAACGGCTGTACCCTTTTGCCTTTTTTGGTCAGCGCCGCCATCAGCGCCATGGCAAGAGTGGTCTTGCCGCTGTTGCTTTGGGTGGCTCCCAGTAAAAATGCGGATGTCGCCATTTAATCCCTCCTGATATGTTCTAAAATTTCTTCCATGGAGCGGAAGGTTTCTCCGTCGCTTTCGGGACGGCGGATGACGATGAGCGGAATGTTCAGCGCTTTGGCAGCGGCGTATTTTTCATCGAGGCCGCCGGTTTTGCCGCTGTCCTTGGTGACGATGGCGGCGGCGCGGATCTCTTTGGCCAGAGCGATGTTCAGCTCTTTGGAGGCCACGCCCTTCATGGCGAAGACACGGGCGCTGTCCACTTCTTTGTCTTCCAGCTCCTTCAAGATGCGGCTGTCCGCCAGCACCCGCATATAACAGCGGGCTTTGAGCTCGGGATCGGCGATAAAAGCTTCGATGTTGCGGCTGCCGATGGTGAGGAAGATGTTGCCCTCGGTTTCTTTCAGCGCCTTGGCTGCGGTTTCAAAATCCGGGTAGCAGACGATGCCGTCTTCCTCCGTAAAGGAGCTCCGTTCAAAGCGGTAATAGGGAATACCGCAATTCAGAGCGGCGCTTTTGGCGTTTTTGCTCACTTCGGCGGCGAAGGGGTGGCTGAGATCCGCGGCATGGGTAACGGCATGGTCGCGGATGATTTTTTCAAAGCCTTTTTCATCCTGCCCGCCGCAGATGATCTCGATGTTTTCGCCTTCCGGGGTGACTTTCGCCCCCAGCTCGGAAAAGGTGGTGACGAAAACAGCGTATTCTTTCGGTAATTTTCGGATAAAAGCGCTGCTGTCGGCGGTGCCGCCGATCACCAGAATCCGTTTCATGATTTTTTGCCTTTTTTCTGGAGATAGCCCCGGGGGGTGATCATGCGGTCTCCGTGGATGTAAGTCTGTTTGTTGCCGATAAAGACGGTGGTGAACATATCCACATCTTCAATGTTCATTTCTTCGAGGGTCGTCAGGGTGACGCTTTCGCCTTCACGGCCGATGTTTTTCACGAGACCCACGGGGGTGGCGCCGTCTTTGGATTTGAGCATGAGGCCCCGGGCTTCTTCCAACAGGGTGGGGCGGCCTTTGCTTCTGGGGTTGTAGAGAACGATGATGAAGTCGGCGGCTGCGGCGAATTTAATGCGATCGCGGATGGTGTTCCAGTCGGTGAGACGGTCGCTGAGGCTGATGACGGCAAAGTCGTGCATCAGCGGCGCGCCCAGAAGGGAAGCGCCGGAGGCCGCGGCGGTGATGCCGGGGATGGTAACGACTTCAATATCCATATCTTTGGCCAGCTCCAGCACGAGACCGGACATGCCGTAGATGCCGGGGTCGCCGCTGCTGATCATGGCCACGGTTTTGCCTTCCTTCGCTTTTTCCAGGGCCATTTCACAGCGTTTCACTTCGCCGGTCATGCCGTTCTGCAAATATTCTTTGTCGGGGAAAAAGGGTTTTACGAGGTCGATGTAGGTGCCGTAACCGGCGATGACGTCCACGTCGCTCAAGGTTTTAAAGGCTTTGATGGTCATCTGATCCCTTTCGCCGGGGCCGATGCCAACGACATAAAATTTCTGCATATTGTTCTCCTTCATGATAATCGGATTTTCGTCGGGCATTGAGCCAGACTGAATGTGATTCCGTTGTATTTTCTTTTCGGTACCAGAGTGGTTCCGCCATTGGAACGCAAAAGCGCCGCGGCTTCGGAAACGGAGCCCACGCCGGTAACCCGGCGGACAAAATCGGAGTCTCCTTCGGTGGTGTCAAAGGGGCGGAGTTCCTCGGCGGAATAGGTTTCAAAGGGCAGATTCAACTCCTCGCTGAGACGGATCAGACCTTCTTCTTCGGCTTTGAGGTCGATGGAAACGACGGCGCAAAGGGATGCTTTCGCGAAGCCGGTCTCCGTTAAAAAGGTCTCAAAGGCTTCTTTGATGTCCTCATAGGGTTTGCCCTTGCGGCAGCCCGCGCCGAGGATCAGGTTTTTCGGCCGCAGGATCAGCGTTTCCTCGGAAACGGCTTCGCTGCGGTTCGATATGCACACGTCGCTTTGGGCGGGGTCTTTTGTTAAGCGGATGTTCTCCGGCACCGTGCCGTCGATGGGATAGGGGCAGAAGAGATCGACGCTTTTTCCGTTGACCAATGCGCCGCTGACCGCCGCCAGACGGGACAGATCCTCGATGGCGCAGCGGTTTTCCTTGGCCACCATGTCGAAGGCCACCATTTTGTTGATGTCCGTGGCGGTGGTGATCACCGCCGTGGCCTTCATCGTTTCTTCCAACTCGGCGGCGAGCTCGTTGGCGCCGCCCAGATGGCCGCTTAAAAGGCTGATGGCGAAGCGTCCCATTTCATCCATGACCACAATGGCGGGGTCACGGTCTTTCTTGACGATGAGCGGGGCGATGGTGCGGACGACGATGCCCGTGGCCATAATCATCACGAAACGGTCGTAGAGGGGAAAGAGTTCCGTCATCAGCTCCTTGAGGGGCTTCTGAAAGGCGGAGGCTTCTTCTCCTTCCGGAGGGACGCGGCAGAACAGGTCGCCGCCGATGGCGTCTTGTACTTTTTTCGCCGTGACGCCGCCGTTTTTCGTCAGGGAGACTATGGCGGTTTTCATCGCCGTTCCCCGCTGATGACGGTGATGGGATTCAGTCCCATCATCAGGTGTTTCGTGCCCGCTTTGCGGCTTCTCGCCACGGCGGCCTGAATGATCTCGATATTTTCAAAGCCGTTTTCCTTCAAGGCTTCCAGTGCTTCGCTGACGGATTCCACGGTGATGGCGGAAATGACAATGCGAAGGGGAGAAACGGCGTATTTTTGGATGATGGAACCCATGTTGCCGCCGCTGCCGCCGATAAAGAGGCGGTCGGGGACGAACTCATCGGGGAGGTCTTCCGGGGCGTTCCCCTGAAGGACGGTGATGTTATCCAACCCGAAACGGGCGATGTTCTTTTTGCACAGCTCCGTGGCGGTGGGGTTCTTTTCGATGGTGCAGACTTTGCCTTCGTAGGCTAAAAGTCCCATTTCCACGGTGCAGGAACCGCTGCCGGCGCCGATTTCCAGAATTTTGGAGTCGGCTCTGAGCTGTAATTTGCTCATGATCAAGGCGCGGATTTCGCTTTTGGTCATGGGCACTTCATCCCGAAGGAAGCAGCTGTCGGGAAGACCCGGGGTGAGGTAAGGCCAGACCCCTTCGCCGCCGTTGGGATTTTCGGCAATGACGATGCTGAGATCGCCGAAATCCATGGCCGCGATTTCTTCCGGCGTGCCGCTGATGACCCGTTCATCGGGGTAGGAGAGGTTTTCGCCCACGGTGAGGGTGAGATCGGGAAAAACGGGATCCTTCAGCGTTGCGGCGATGGTGGCGGGGGTGTTTTTGCCGCCGGTGAAAATGGCGGTGACTTTATTTCTCGCCACGGTATTCTTCAGATTGAGATCGTCGTTGCCGTGGAGGGTGACGATCTTCATTTCATTCCATTTGAGATCCTTTTTGGCCATGAGATACTGGAGGGAGCTGATCCCCGGCAGAACGTTAAAATCCACCTGGGGCAGTTTTTTCCGCAGGTAGGAACTGATGCTGAACAGACCGGTATCTCCCGATGCCAGCACGACGATGGAACGGGTCTGATAATTTTCCGCGATGTAATCGACGATGGTTCTGAGGCTTCTGTCGATGCAGAGGGTCTCTTTGTTGAGCTCCGCGAAATCTTCGAGATTGCGGCGGCCGCCGATGAGGACATCGGCTTCTTCAATGATGCGTTTGGCGCCGGGGCAGAGGTAATCGGGATTTCCCGGGCCGATCCCGGCGATACAGGGTTTATTGGCCATCTGTTTTCAACTCCTTTAACAGGGCTTCGGCGGCTTCGTCCTGACTTAAAAGAACGTTGCCGTCGCCGAAGAGCATGGTGCCGAAAGCGATCTCTTCGTAGGTATAAGCGGTACAGCGGGCGGTAACGTTGGCCGCGATCCGCTTGTAGATGTTTTCCAGATGCTCTCTTTCGATGATCTCCGCCGCGGCGGAGGTGGTTTTACATTCATACATTTCCCGGAGAACGGAAGGATCCGCCCCTTCCAGGCCGGCGTAGGCCGTTAAGATCTCCATGCGGCAGTCGGCTTTGCGGCTGTGGGTCTGGAAGATGCCGCCGGCCACTTTGACCAGCTTGCCCAGGTGCCCCACGAGGAGGATCTTTTTGAATCCCATTTCCATGGCCTGATCCAGCATAAAACCGACGTAATTGCTGATTTTGACCACACATTCCTCGTTGATGCCGCGGCTGCGGAGAAAGCTCAGGCCATAGTTGCCGAAGGCGAAAATCGCTTTGTCGTAGCCTTTTTCCTTCAGCACGCTCAGTTCCAGACGCATACTTTCGGTGAGGGCGTCCTCGGACATGGGGTGGACGATGCCGGTGGAACCCAAAATGGAAATGCCGCCGACGATGCCGAGCTTGGGATTAAAGGTCTTTTTGGCGATCTCCTCGCCGCCGGGGACGGAAATTTCCACCTCGGCGCCGCCGTTTTCCGGCAGGACTTCCCGGAGGTTTTCTTCAATCATTTTCCGGGGGACGGGATTGATGGCCGCTTCCCCCACCGGGACTTTCAGACCTTTCAGCGTGACGGTGCCGACGCCCTTGCCGCCTTTGAGGCGGATGCCGGGTTCTTTGGTCAGCGTCACTCTGGCCACGATGGGCAGGCCCGTGGTAATATCGGGGTCGTCGCCGCCGTCTTTGATGATGGCAGCGACGGCGCTGTTTTCTTCTTTATAACATTTCTTTAAGGGAAGAACGGCTTTGCTTCCGTCGGGCAGGGTCACTTCAACGCTGTTCTGTTCCGTGCCGTTGAGGAGGAGCAGGGCGGCGGCTTTGGCGGCCCCGGCGGCGCAGGAACCGGTGGTATAGCCGGTGCGAAGCCGTTTTTTGCGGTTGTTGTTTTCCGCCGTCATGCTTTCAGAGCCTCCAGCATCAGAGCGTTGACGATGGCGGCGGCGACATTGCTGCCGCCTTTGCGGCCTTTGGCCACGATGTAGGGGGTATCCAGTTCCATAAACATTTCCTTGGATTCCACTACGTTGACGAAGCCCACGGGTACGCCGATGACGAGGGCGGGAGCGATTTCCCCGGCTTTGATCATATCATAGAGCTTGATCAACGCCGTGGGGGCGTTGCCGATGGCGAAGATCTGGTTGCCTTTCAGTTCCGAAGCGTGAATCATGGACTGAACCGCTCTTGTGGTGCCGTTTTCCTTGGCGGCGGCGGCAATGGCGGGATCGGCGATGAAACAGACTTTTTCCGAATTGAATTTTTTCAGATTGGTGGCGTTGATGCCGGAAAGGGCCATGTTGGTATCGGTAATGACGGTGCAGCCTTCTTTCAGGGCGGCAATGCCTTTCTGTACGGCGTCGTTGCCGAAAACGAGGTTATCGGCGTAGTCGAAATCGGCGCTGGTGTGGATGACCCGTTTGACGATGCCGACCTGTTCTTCGGGGAAGGTGCGGTCGCCCAAAAGTTCGCCGATGATTTCAAAACTGCGTTTTTCAATGTCCTGAGGTTTTTCGATATCGAGATGTGTCATGGTTTTCCTCCTTTTTCTTTAAATCAGAATGAAGATGAGATAAAAAACGGTGAAGATCAGCAGGGATAAGAGGACGGAAATGTCCAGAATCCGACAGCTGGATTTATAGTCGCTTTGATCGGGCTCGCGGAGCTCGTCGCCGATGGTGGGTTTAAAGACTTCCTTCCCGAAGTAATAATGGGCGCCGCCCAGCTGCAGGCCGAGGAGGCCGGCGAGAACGCTTTCGGACTGGGCGCTGTTGGGACTGGAGTGGGCGAAACGGTCCCGCTTCCAGATGCGGCAGCCGTTTTTGAAGTTCTTGCCGCAGAGAAGCCCCGCCAGAAGCATCAGGAAGGAGCCGAGGCGGGCGGGGATCCAGTTGACCACATCGTCGAGTTTGGCGCTGAAAAAGCCGAAGTCCTTGTAGCGGTCGTTTTTGTAACCCACCATGGAGTCCAGAGTGTTGATGGTTTTATAAATGTAAACGAAGATCACGGGAACCCCGAGGAACCAGCCGATGCACATATAGAAGAGAGGCGCTAAAACGCCGTCAATGGTATTTTCGCCGATGGTTTCCACCGCCGCTTTGATGATTTCCTCCTCGGTGAGGTTTTCGGTGTCTCTCCCCACCACATAGGAGACCATTCTCCTGGCCTTGACGATGTCGCCCTCGGCCAAGGCCTGAAAGACGTAGCCCGTTTCCTTTTTCAGGGAACGCCAGGCAAGGGAGGTGTACATCAGATAGACGCTGACGATCCAGTAGAGGGGCGTCCACAGGGAGCAGAGTTTCAGCAATCCCCAGAGAACGAGACCCACGGTGCCGGTAACGGCGAAGAAAAAGACGAGACCCATGGCTTTTTTATGGGATGTGCGGTAAAAGATTTTTTCGTAGAGGCTCACCAGCTTGCCCACGAGACGGATGGGATGGGGCAGGCTTTTGGGGTCGCCGAAGATAAAGTCGAGTAAAACACTGAGATAAACTGTCATTTTATTTGTCGCCTTCGATGAGATTCATGATGTAATCCATATCCAGATATTTCCGGGTGTATTCGCCGAGCTTGCGGTACTGCTCTTCCTTTAAGGCCGTGGTGTTGACGGCTTCTCTTTCGGGCAGACCTTTTTCCTTGCGGATGCGGTTCAGCCAGGCGGTGCGGAAATCGTCGTTGTGGAAGATGTTGTGGAGATAGGAACCGCCGTAACGAAGGTCTTTGTCGGCGGCGCCGTCGTCGTGGCCGTTGATGTTCCAGAGGGCTTCGGCGCGGTAGCTTGTCCGTTCGGTGCGGCCCAGATGGATCTCATAGCCGCTGACTTCCATATCTTTCACTTCGGGATGAATCCCCGTGGCCGAAACCTGGCAGACTCTCTTTTTCGGATGGAAATAGGTCTTTAAGGGCAGCAGCCCCAGACCTTCTTTTTCGTAACCCGGTTTGAAGTCGATGCCTTCTTCGTCGATGAGGGTTTCCCCCATAATCTGATAGCCGCCGCAGATGCCGAAAACGCGGCCTTTGAATTCTTTGAGCTTCCGGGCGATGCCTCGTTTTTCCAGAAATTCGAGGTCACCGATGGTGCTTTTGGTGCCGGGAATGATGATGGCGTCGTAGCGGTCGAAATTGCTGTTTTCATCGACAAAGCCGATGTTGACGTCGTCTTCGTACTGGAAGGCTTCCATGTCGGTATGGTTGGAAATATAGGGCAGGCGCACAATGCCGATTTCCACGGCGTTCTGAGCGCCGCTGTGGCAGAAGTTGATGCTTAAGGAATCTTCCCCTTCAATATTGATGTCGTTGAAATAAGGCAGCACGCCGACGACTTTGATGCCGGTGTACTCCTCGATCCAGCGGATGCCGTCCTCAAAGAGGGAGAGGTCGCCGCGGAATTTGTTGAAGATGATGCCCTTGACCCGTTTGCGGTCTTCGCCCACCAGCTCCAGGGTGCCCACGACCGAGGCCATGGAGCCGCCTTTGTTGATGTCCACCACCAGCAAAACGGGAACGTCGGCTTCGTTGGCCACGTACATATTGACGATTTCCCTGTCGTTGAGGTTCACTTCGGCGGGAGAGCCTGCGCCTTCAATGACGATGGCGTCGTAGTTTTCTTCAATGATTTTGAGGCCTTTGCGCAGCGCCTCCACGCCTTTGCTCCGGGCGAAGTCATCGTGATAGGTCTTGCCGGGCATGGCTTCGTAAACTTCGCCAAAGAGAACCACCTCGGAACGGCTGTCCTTCTGGGGTTTCAGCAGGATGGGGTTCATATAGGTTTCGGCCCGGACGCCAGCGGCTTCGGCCTGAACGCCCTGGGCCCGGCCGATTTCACCGCCGTCCCAGGTGACGTAAGAATTGTTCGACATATTCTGGCTTTTATAGGGCGATACTTTGTAGCCCATATCTTTCAGCACCCGGCAGAGGCCGGTGGCAATATAGCTTTTTCCGGCGTCGCTGGTGCAGCCCTGGATCATGATACCTTTCATTGTTGTCCTCCTTTATATTGGGAAAAACAGAAAACCACTCCGAGCGGAGTGGTTTTGACAGCAAAAATTCAATCGTTATATACCCAAAAAGACTCTACCCAGGAGATAAGTATTTCCATACTTAAACAAAACAGCGGCAGGTCTACCGACTTAACATCATCCTACTGAGACACCTTCCCATTTCCTTAGAAACAGTGGTCATTGTCTGTTCGTCCGTATCACGGTTGCTGGGACAGTACAGGAATACCTGATTTCCTTTGATGCCGCTTTTCCTTACGGCATTCGTACCGCTGCGATTCAGTTGTGTTGCCGTAAGTATATACGAATTTCGCGGAAAACACAAGGGCTATTTTTGCGAAAAATGAAATTTCACGGTGAAGATATTCAGGCATTTTGTCTGACAGCGCAAAATATTTGACTTTTCGCGGAGGCAAAAAGAATTGACAAAGCCTTTGACCTGTGCTACCATTTAGAAAATTGCGTATTTGGTTCCGTCCTGTACGATTTCGGTACAGACGGGAAATCGGGAAGTCAGGTGAGAATCCTGCGCGGTCGCGCCACTGTCAGAAGGGTAAGCCCTTTGAGCCAGGAACCAGCCAAGTATGATCCTGCATAATTGTTACGAACGATGGCAATGTGTATTGAATGAGATCCCGGGGATCATTTCTTCACCCTGCCCTTTCGTAGCGGCAGGGTTTTCAATTTTAATTTATTGAAATTGAAACGGGAGGTTTCCATGACAGTTAAAGAACAGCGCATTGTAGCGATTTCCGCTGCCTTTGCCATCGTTTTCAGTGTCGTGCCCGGCGTCAGCGCAATGCATATTATGGAAGGCTATCTGCCGGTATCATTCTGCATCGCCTGGGGCGCGCTGTGCGTACCTTTTTTAATCGCGGGCTTTTTCTCTATCCGTAAAAGCCTCGCCGCCAACAGAAGAGCTTTGATTCTCTTAGCCATGTCCGGCGCGTTTATCTTTGTTATTTCTTCCTTAAAAATTCCCTCGGTCACCGGGAGCTGCTCCCATATGACCGGTACCGGCCTGGGCGCCATTCTCTTCGGACCCAGCGCCGTCAGTATCCTCGGCATCATCGTCCTGATTTTCCAGGCGATTCTGCTGGCCCACGGCGGCCTCACCACTTTGGGCGCCAACACCTTCTCCATGGCCATTGCCGGCCCCTTTGTGGCCTTTGCCGTCTATAAGATCTGCGGGAAATGCAAAGTCAACCGCAAAGTTTCCGTATTCCTCGCGGCCAGCATCGGTGACCTCTTCACCTATTGCGTCACCGCTTTTCAGCTTGCCATGGCTTATCCTTCGGAAAGCGGCGGTATCCTCGCCTCTTTCGTGAAATTCCTCGGCGTTTTCGCTCCGACCCAGATTCCTCTGGCCATCATCGAAGGGATTCTTACCGTCATCATCATCATCGGTCTGGAATCCTTCGCCAAACCGGAACTGAAAATGATCGGCTTTTTAAAGGAGGATAAAGAATGAGCAAAGTCAGTAAAAACACCGTTATTGTCATTGTCCTTCTCATCGTTGCCGCTCTTATCGCCATTGTGCCCCTCTTCGCCCTGAAGGGCGCGGAATTTGGCGGCTCCGACGACGCCGGCAGCGTCATGGTGGAAGAAATCAGCGGCGAATACGAACCCTGGTTCACGCCGGTATTTGAAACGCTCATCGGCGGTGAATTGCCCGGTGAGGTGGAATCGCTGATCTTCTGTATCCAGACCGGCATCGGCGTCGGCATCCTCGCTTTCTTTATGGGACGCTTTTACGAACGTAAAAAACAACAGAAATCTTCGGCTCCGCCCGAAGAAAAATAATTACAATTCGGGTATTTTCAGATGATCGTTGTAGACAAACTTTGTTATTCATCGAAACTGCGCTATGTCAACGCCGAGGAAAAATTCGCTTTTTCCCTGACCACGCTGTTGATCTGTGTGGCCTGCCGTTCGATACTCTGCGCCGTTATCATCTTGGCAGTAATGGGGATCCTCACCGTGAAAATCGGGGGGACCCCGTTTTCCCGTTATCGGAACCTGATGACCATCCCCCTTGCTTTTCTTCTTTTAAGCACCGCGGCGATTATCGTGAACTTTTCTCACACCCCGCTGGACGCCTTCGCGATTCCTCTGGGCTCTATCTATATCACCGGCAGCTGGAACGGGATTTTCCGTGCCGCTCAGCTCATTTTAACGGCGCTGGCGGCGGTGAGCTGTCTCTATTTTCTCTCTCTTACTACTCCGATGACGGATATTCTGGACGTTCTGCGGAAACTGCGCTGTCCGGCGCTTTTTATTGAGCTGATGCTCTTGATTTACCGCTTTCTCTTTGTCCTGCTGGACATCGCCTCGGCGATTATGACATCCCAGCGTTCCCGGCTGGGCAATAAGGATATGAAAACATCCTATCGCTCTTTTTCCCAGATGGTTTCCGTTCTCTTTGTCCGGGCCATGAAAAAATCCAACGCCCTCTTCGACGCCATGGAGTCCCGCTGCTACGACGGGCATATCCACGTGCTGAGCGAGACGTTCCCGCCCCGGAAAAAAGAGATCGCGGGGATCTGCGTTTTTGAAATCTTTCTTCTTCTCTGTTATATTGGGAGCCGACTGTTATGAGTATTATCAAAGCTGAAAATCTGTGCTATACCTATGAAGACGGAACCGAAGCCCTGAAAGGCATCGACCTCACCATTGAGGCCGGGAAAAAAGTGGCGCTCCTCGGCGCCAACGGATCGGGAAAATCCACCTTTTTTCTCTGCCTGAACGGTGTCAATCAGCCTCAGAAGGGCGCTCTCTATCTTCATGACAAACCCTATGACTATTCCAAAAACGGCCTGCTTCACCTTCGCTCCAAGGTGGGCATCGTCTTTCAGGATCCCGATTCCCAGCTCTTTTCCGCCAGCGTTTATCAGGAGATCTCCTTCGGGGCCATGAACCTCGGCCTTGAGGAAGAGGAAGTGAAAAACCGGGTGGAAAAATCCATTGAGGATCTGGAGATTACGCCCTTCCGCCATAAACCCACTCATTTTTTGAGCGGCGGCCAGAAAAAGCAGGTTTCCGTCGCCGATATTCTGGTGATGGATCCCGAAGTCATCGTCTTTGACGAACCGGCGGCGGCGTTGGATCCCAAGCATACGAAAATTCTCAATCACCTCATTGATAAACTGTCGGAGCGGGGCATTACCATCATTATCTCCACCCACGATGTGGATTTCGCCTTTGGCTGGGCCGACGAGGCGGTGCTCTTCCACAACGGCAAAGTCCTCCGTCAGGGCGCGCCGGAAGAGGTTTTCGCCGCCGAAGAGGATCTGGAAAAAACCAATCTGACGAAACCCGCCGCGTTGCGGCTCTTTGATAACCTTGTGAAAAACGGCGTTCTGCCCGAAGGGTTGGCCATTCCCCGGGATCTGGACGCGTTGGAAAAATACATCCGCCAATGGAAAGGAAAAACGGTATGAATCAGAAAGCATTGCTGGTGGTGAGCTTCGGCACCAGCTACGAAGAAACGAGAAAAAAGACCATCGACAAAATTGAGGAAGACCTTGCCGCCTCCTTCCCGGATCGCCGTCTCTACCGGGCCTGGACGAGCAAGATGATCATCAAAAAGCTGAAAAACCGCGACAATATCATTGTGGACACCGTGCCCGAGGCGCTGGAACGCATGGCCGCCGACGGCGTTACCGATCTTCTGGTTCAGCCCACCCATGTGCTGAACGGTCTGGAAAACGAATGGATGCGGGAAGATATTCTTAAAGTGAAGGACCGCTTTGAATCCATCCGCGTCGGCGATCCGCTCCTCATGTATACCGAGGACTTCTTCACGGTGATTCGGGGCCTCATGGATTCCCTGCCGATTCCCGCCGAAGACGAAGCCCTCGTCTTTATGGGTCACGGCACGAGCCACAGCACCAATATGACCTATCCCGCCCTGGACTATATGTTCAAGGATCAGGGCTTTCCTCATGTGCTCATCGGTACCGTGGAGGGTTATCCCGAGCTGGACAGCGTTTTGCGGGATTTAAAGGAAATGAAAACGGTGCGCAAAGTTTACCTCGCTCCCTTTATGGTGGTGGCCGGGGATCACGCCCTCAACGACATGGCCGGCGATGACGAAGATTCCTGGAAGAGTCAGCTCATAAAAGCCGGTTATGAAGTGGAATGTATCTTAAAGGGTCTCGGTGAATTTGAGGCCCTGCGCAAGCTCTTTTCCGCCCACGCGGAAAAAGCGGAACTTTTGGATTAAAGAACAGAGGCTGTCGAAAAGGAAAAGCCTTAAAGGCGCTGCCTTTTAACAGCCTCTGTTTTGTGAAAAGCGGTGTTCCGGCGGAATCAACGGTCGCCGGCGGAGAAAGGAAGACACAGGAATGAAACGTCAGGTATTGACCCACGGCGGTGACTGGGCCGGGTTTGAAGAAGAATACGGATACACGCCTTTGGATCTTTCGGCCAATGTGAGCCCCTTCGGCGTCCCCGAAGGCGTGAAAGAAGCCATTCGCGAAGGCGTGGAGGAAGCCGATCGTTATCCCGATCCCCTCTGCCGCGCTCTGCGGAAGGCCATCGCCGAAGCGCGGAACAGTAAAGAATCCTACTGCCTCTGTGGCAACGGCGCCGCCGACCTCATCTTCCGCCTCGCTCTGGCGGAGCGGCCGAAAAAAGCGCTGGTGACCGCGCCGACCTTCGCGGAGTACCGCACCGCTCTGAAAACGGTGGATTGCCGGGTGGAATCGTATCTCTTAAAAGAGGAAAAGGACTTTCGACTGGAGGAAGGGATCATCGACGCCATCACCGACGATGTGGAAATGGTCTTTCTCTGCGAGCCGAACAACCCCACGGGGATTTCCGATGAAAAGGAACTCCTTCTGAAAGTGTTGAAACGCTGTGAGGACATCGGCGCTTTGCTGGTGGTGGACGAGTGCTTCCACGATTTTATCGAAAATCCGGAACGGAATACGCTGGAACCTTTTGTGGCGGATCATCCCCGGTTGATGGTTTTAAAAGCCTTCACCAAAATGTACGGCATGGCCGGGGTGCGCCTCGGATACTGCCTCTGCTCCGATGAAAAGCTTCTGGATCGGATGACCCGCTGCGGTCAGCCCTGGAGCGTATCTTCTCTGGCTCAGTGCGCCGGTGTGGCGGCATTGAAAGAGGAGGGCTATGTGGAAAAAGTGCGGGAGCTGACGGCGACGGAACGGCCCTTCCTGAAAAAAGGTCTGGAAGAGCTGGGTTATCAAGTCATTCCCGGCGAAGCCAATTACCTGCTCTTTAAAGGAACGCCCTCTTTAGGAGAGGATTTGCGAAAAAAAGGCATCCTGATCCGCAGTTGCGCCAATTACGAAGGGCTGGACGAAACATGGTACCGCACGGCGGTGCGAACAAGGGAGGAGAGCCAACGGTTTCTCGACACCCTGGCTGAGATGAATAAGTGAAAAAAGAAACGGCGATCTCCGCCCGATGGGCGGCGGATCGCCGTTGTTTTTTTATTTCTCTTTGTTTCGGTATCCGTTGTACCATTCCATCACCGCTTCGGTGTTTTCCTCCCGGACGAAATCGCCGCCGTGGAACAGCATTTCCAGCATCTGATCTTCCTCCGGTGTGCGGTCGGTCTTGTTCGCCAGCTTTTTCCCTACGGTCTTGGCCATGACGGACATCATCATTTTGTAGACGCCCCGGAGCTTTTTCATATCGAAACCGCCCTGCATCGTAAAGACCGGCAGGTCCGCTGGGAGTTTCGTGGCTTTTCGGGCGTCTTCGATCTGGCCGCCCGTCGTTCCCATGCACACGCCGCAGACCGCGGCGATAGGATAACGCTGAGCGGCTTTGTCGTAGCCCTGGATTTTCCCTGCCATCATCCAGCCGAGATAGAGAATCTCGCGGCCTTGAGGCAGCTGTTTTTCGGCTTCTTTCAGGGAAAACACCGGCAGATGGGTCTTTTCTTCCAGGATTCCGGCGTATTTTTCGGTGTAGCCGGTGTTGGAGGTGTATACGATGGCGTCAATCATGATTTTCGCTCCTTTGTTTCAAATTCGGGCGGAGGTTTCCCTTCCGGCCGTTTTTTTGAGTGATTTAACTTATGTATCATAGCGAATCTCCGGCGGTTTGTCAACGGACGGCCGGCTTCCGGCGGAAAACTTTCGGGGGACATCTTCCGTCTTTTTTCTTTTGTCATATCCTGTATCTGAGGTGATTTTTATGACAGTTTGTCCTCACCGTCCCGACGCGGTCGCTTTTGTCCGGGGCGGAAAGGTGTTCCCGGATCTTTGGGGTGAAGTCCGTTTTTATCAGAAAACCAAAGGCGTTTGGGTGGTGGCCCATATTTACGGCCTGCCGGAAAACGCAGGTTTTCTCGGCTTTCATATCCACGAGGGCTCTCACTGTACCGGGGTGGATTTCGCGGAAACCGACGGCCATTACAATCCCACCGGTGTGAAGCATCCGAATCACGCCGGAGACCTGCCGCCGCTGCTCTCCTGTGATGGCGAGGCCTATCAGGCGGTACTGACGGGTCGGTTTGAGGTGAGAGATGTCATCGACCGTACCGTTGTGATCCATCGGGACTCCGATGATTTTCACTCCCAGCCCTCGGGAAATGCCGGGAAAATGATCGCCTGCGGTGTGATTTTGCCCCGGGGCGCAGGCGAATAAAAAAGGGAACGGCTTTCGGCCGTTCCTTTTTTACATAGGCTTATAACATCCATCGTTTTGATCTTCGGTATAGTGGTAGGCGATGCGGGGCGTGCTGTCGTCAATGTGGATGATGCCGCAGCGTCTGAAACCGTAGCTTTCCACCAACGCCTGCATAACCTTGTTGTCCTCGTGGGTGTCAATGCGGAGATCTTTCGTCTTTTGGAGGCAGTAATCGGCGGCATGGCGGAGGATTCCGCTTTTTTTCCCGTCACTGCCGATGCGGTGAATGGTGCCGTAGGGGCGGTCGTTGAGCCAGGAGCCGTTTTCGATTACGGCGTAGGTGGGGTCCTCTCCCAAAATAAAGGCAAAAACGCCGTGGATGCCCTCTTCCTCACAGACGAAACAGTAACCCCGGTCCATATCGTTTTTGATGAGTTCTCTCTGGGGATAACCGTTGACCCACTGGCTGTTGTTGCCGTTTTCCCTCATATAGGCTTTGGCGGCGCCGTAAATCCGCATAATTTCATCAAGGTCGGCATAAACTGCCCTGCGTACGTTCATATCGCGCTCTCCGTCTCTTCAAAGTGAATCTATTGTATCATATTTCGACCTTTTTCACCACCGGTTCCGTGGAAAATCTCTCTGGATTTCAATGCCGGGGATCGTATGTCAGACAAAAAGGAAGGCCCTTTTCCGTCTGTATGCGACGGGAATGGGCCTTTTTATTTTGTTTTTTTCCGGAAAACGATAAGCTTGCTTGTGACATAATTCAAAATAACAACGATGATATTCGTTAAAAGTTTCATGGGCATACCGGGAAGCAGAAGTACCTCGACGAGGAAATGCATCATGATGATCTCTACTACGCCGGTCCCGATGCGGCAGAGGAAAAAATGAAAGAGCTCTTTGATCCATATCTTTGGCTTCCAGCTTCGGCTCTCAAAGACAAAGGGCTTGTTGGTAACGAAAACCGCCAGTATAGTAATGAACCAGGCGATAATCGTACTGCTGTCACTGCTGATTCCGATGATATGGTAACACAGATAATAAACGGCAAGGTTTATCAGTGTGGTAACGCCGCCGAAGAATAAATAGGCGATGACGCTCCGGTATTTCTGAAACAGATGAATCCATTTTTTCATTTTTCTCGGTTGTAATGGTTTAAAAAGAGTTCAAACATCTGGCGGTGCTTTTTGGCGATGACTTCCAGAATCATCCCCACCATAAAAAGTAAGATGCCGACAATAAACAGGCCGGTGGTTCCGATCAGCGTCGGGAAACGGGGAACCATTCCCGATTGGAAAAATTCAACTAAGATGGGAATAAAGAACCCGAGCCCGACAAGGAGAAATAAACTGCCGATGATGCTGAAAAACAACAACGGGCGGTAATCGCGGAACAATGTGAAAATGGTTTTCAGTACCTTTATTCCGTCCTGTACGGTGTTTAATTTGGAGAAACTTCCTTCGGGGCGGTCTCTGTAGTTGACAGGGATTTCTCTCAGATGAAAATTCTTATCCAGAGAATGAATGGTCATTTCGGTCTCAATTTCGAAACCCTGAGATAACACGGGAAAATGCTTGACGAAAAGGCGGCTGAACGCGCGGTAGCCGGTCATAATATCATGAATGTCGGAGTGGAATAAAGTGT
Organism: Clostridia bacterium; assembly: GCA_051866595.1. Classification (GTDB taxonomy): domain Bacteria; phylum Bacillota; class Dehalobacteriia; order UBA7702; family UBA7702; genus UBA7702. The sequence continues at coordinate 4,313 of JBJDXI010000169.1, read as the reverse complement.
TGATCAGTTTCCGCACCACACGGTTGCCCATATTATGGAAAGGACGGTTATTCTCCGTGAAATAAGTGGCCGAAAGGCGGTCTCCGATGACCATGTCCACATTTTCTTCCAATACGAGGCGGGCCATTTCCGGTGCGTATTCCGCTGGGTAGGTATCGTCGCCGTCGGCCATGATGTAGCAGTCGGCGTCAATTTCCCGGAACATGGTTCGGATTACATTGCCTTTGCCTTGACGCCGTTCATAGCGGACGATGGCCCCGGCTTCTCTGGCGATTTCATCGGTGTGATCTGTGGAATTGTTGTCATAAACGTATATGTCCGCTTCCGGTAGTGCTTCTTTGTAGTCGCGCACTACTTTGGCGATGGTTTTGCTCTCATTGTAACAGGGAATTAAAACCGCGATCGTCGTGTTCATTGTCTTGTTTTTCCTCACTTTCTTTTATCCGTGTTTTTCCTTTCCCGTACTGGGCGAGAAACAAGCCGATCAGAAAGGGATTGCAGTAGATATAGGGAAGGGCATAGCGTACGCCGTTGACGATAAAGGTCGGGGAGGCCAGGCAGACTAAAATGCCCGTGACCGAAGGAATCAGCAGAAAGACCATGCGCCGATTTTTTTTGGATACGGCGGTGAAAAGCAGATACAGGACAATCCAGCAGTGAAATCCGGCGGTTTCTATGAGCATCAGCACCGGGGCGGAATCAAAGGCTTCCACATAATTAAGGAGAAGCTTCTGTGCCGCGTCCAATGCCTGCGGCTCGTAAAATTTCAGTTCCCGGAGAGACCATGTTTGTGTGTATACCGCGGTGTTCTTTCCGCTGGGGTCATAAAACCCCGCGCAGGTATTCAGTGCCGCTTCGAAATAGACGCCGGGATGGCGCAGGAATTGCTTGAACCAGACCGAGAAATAGGGTTTCAAATCCGCTGTTTCTCCGTGATAGGTGCTTTTTACAGGGTCGCTTACTGTCGGATCGTATAGATCGGCTAAATTATCATAATCAAGAATAGCGGAAATAACCTCGGCTTCTTCCTCGGTGACGTCGTTGGGATAATCCCGGACATATCTCGCTGTTTGTTGGAAAGGAACGGATAACGCTTCCGCTACGGAAGAGGGAGGAATCCCCAATGCCGGTAAAAGCAATGACTGATAGCAAGTGGAAAGTCCGCAGACGATCAGCATTGCGCAGAGCAGAGCGATAAGGTCTTTTTTCCGTTTGATTATGAGATATATGAGGAGAGCGGCGATGCAGAAATAAAGGATGTAAATGCCGTTTTTCCGCAACAGGCACATGAACAGCGCGGTAACAGCAACAGTGATGATCCGGCTTTTCTTTTTCCGGTCAAAAAGAAGTTCGGCCAAAAGAGTGACAAAGAGCAGTACAACGCAGGAGAAAAGAGCGTCTTTTACCGCGGATGTCAGGTAAGCCGCGAAAATCGGAGCAATGGCATAAATCAGTAATGTGATGAATCTCCATACTTCAGGAACTTTCAGCCGTTCCATGGCCGTAAGAGTATAGGACAGAATACCGGTGCAAATAACAGACTGAATCAAAACAAAAAAGAAAATTCCGGCATTGTTGGAATCGAAAAGGATGTTGCCCAGCAAAACGCAGCTTCCCATCAACAGCGTGGAGAAGGGAGGATGATGGGCGTTCAGTGTTTGATAGCCTAAGAATTGCTCAATCTGGTAATAGGCGTCGAATTCGATGCCCGCCGGGTAACGTAAAATGATGTAGGGCAGATAACAAAGAAAAAGAATCCCCCATGTGATGAGAAAACGGTGTTTGACATTGGAGAACGGTATCCGAAAATCCGCGGAGATCAGTCTGTCCACCGCTTTTTTGATCCATCGCAAGGCGATACGGGCCAGAAGCGTACTTCCGGTTAGAGCCACAATGGACATCAGCCGGCAGGTACTGCCTGAAAACAGTATATCCCAGGAGTTTAATTCCGCAAAGCTTTTGCTGAGCAATGCGCCAAAGGAAAGGAGTACGCAGAAAACAGTTTCCGATGTTCTCACTGTATATTGCGGCGCTTTTATAACGCAGAGCAAAATGGTGAAAAAAAGAAACGTGCCGTAAAAAGAAGGTGTGGATAACGGAAACAGATCGGTGTTGCCATTGAAAAGGAAAGCCGACAGGGGAATTCCCACCGCGGAAAAAATCTCCTGTCCGGTCATGATGTTGATGGCCAAATAGATAAACAGCGTTTGGATGAGAATAAAAGAACAGTGCTTGATACTGGTCATAAAAAACCTCAAAATATGAAAAACGTTGCGGTAAGTAACATAATAAATTAATATGATGTTTGTCTCATTATATCAAAGGGCGCTGTTCCTTGTCAACGGGTGCTCCGGTCCTGTGCTGTTCCCGTTTTTATCCCTATATTTACACATAAATTCGACAGGGGTTTTGTTGACATAAATATGAAAAAATTCTATAATAAACATATTATGGGTGAAAAGGCCCAAAAGAAAGGAGATCCTGCGGGACTTCGCGAAATCGGAGGAAAAAACGCAGGCAGAGACGATGCTGACAAAGTTGAGCGTAAAAAAACCTTATACGGTAATCGTCGCTGTGGTCATCATTATGATCCTTGGCGCCGCCGCTTTTTTCGGCATCCGCACCGATCTCCTTCCCGATGTGGATTATCCCTACGCCGTTGTGATTACCGATTATGCCGACGCCTCTCCGGAAGAAGTGGAAAGCACCGTGACCAAGCCCATTGAGAAGGCTTTGGCCTCGGTGGGCAAAGTGAAAGGCATCCATTCCGTTTCCACCCAGGGACGGTCCATTGTGACGGTGGAATTTGATTCTTCCGTTCAGATGGATTCCGTTGTGGCGGAAATGCGGGAAGTTTTTGAACCCCTCCGTTCCGAATGGAGCGGCAGCGTCTCTTCGCCGACGATCCGCAAAATCAATCCCGATTCCATGCCGGTGATGGTGGCTTCCGTCGATGTGGAAGGGGAAGACGCCGCCGGGATTTCCAAATTTGTGGAAGAGACCCTCATGACGTATTTCGACGGCATCGACGGTGTGGCGGATCTTTCCGTTGTGGGTCTCGTCAGCGAACAGGTACAGATTACCATCGACCCGGACAAGCTGGCCAAAGTGAATGAAGAGATTTTCACCGCCATCGACGGGGACTACGCCAAAGCCCGGGCGGCACTGGAGGCCACCGACGCGGAGCTCAGCAACGCTTCGGCCCAGCGGTCCTCTTCTCTGCTGAATGAAACGGCATCCATCGACGCTCAGCTTCGGACTCTCAATCAGCAGCTGGCCAAGGCCAGAGCGGAAGAATCCAGCCAGAACAGCCAGATCAAGGAATTGAGAGACGAAGTTTCCCGGCTGGAATCGGAAGTCGATGCCCTGAAAGAAAAAACGGAACTTACCGAAGAGGAAGAACTTGAGCTTTCAAAACTGGAATCGGATCTCACGTCGGCCCGCTCCAGGCTGGCGGCGGCGGAAAGCAGTGCCGGCGGCAGCAGCAGTAACATCTCCTCTTTGAATAAACAGATCTCCGAGCTGGAAAGCCGCCGCTCCACGTTGACGGCCCAGATGAGCAGCAGCGAGGCGGAGCTGGCGAAGAGCCGCTCGGAAATCACAAAACAGCTCAGTGACCTGGCCGACGCTGAGGAAACCGCCAAAGCCGAGGCCGATCTGAAAACGCTGATCACCACGGAAATGGTCAGCTCCATGCTGGACGCACAGAACTTTTCCTCCACCGCCGGTTCTCTGGCCCTGGGGAACAAGGAATACGATGTGAAGGTCGGGGATGAAATCAGCTCTGTGGAAGAATTGCAGAATCTGGTATTGTTCCACTTTGATCTGGACGGCGTTGACGATGTGCTGTTAAGCGATGTGGCCAACGTTTCCCTGGTTAATGACAGCGGTGAGATTTATTCCCAAATCGACGGCCACGACGGCGTGCTGATCTCCTTTATGAAACAGTCCGACGCCTCCACCTCGGAGACGGCGGAAAATATCAATGAAACCTTTGATAAAATTACGGAAACGTATCCTTCGGTAACGATCACGCCCCTTTCCGATCAGAGCGTCTATATCGACCGGGTCAGCAAATCCGTGTCGGAAAATCTGATCATCGGCGCGGTACTGGCTGTTCTTGTTCTTTTGATCTTTCTCCGGGATCTCCGTCCCACCCTTGTGGTGGCGGTGTCCATTCCCGTCAGTCTTCTTTTTGCCGTGGCGCTGATGTATTTTACCGGCGTAACGCTGAACATCTTTTCCCTGAGCGGTCTGGCCCTCGGCGTCGGGATGCTGGTGGATAACTCCATCGTGGTGATGGAAAATATCTA